>JBMGNO010000037.1:0-11710 GCA_049739405.1 Rickettsiaceae bacterium | reverse complement strand
AGCATTTTTAGAGTCTAAAAAAATGCAATATTTATATATGGAAGGCGATGATATTGTATTAATGGATCAAGAATCATTTGAACAAATAAATATTAATAAGCAAATGTTGGGTGAGAAGTCAGCATTTTTATCAGATGGTCTAGAAGTGCAAGTTTCGTTTCATAATGAAACGCCACTGAGTATTACGCTGCCAGCAAATATGGCAGTTGAAATTGAAATGACCGACCCAGTGATTAAGGGGGCTACTGTTACTTCTTCTTATAAACCAGCTATTCTAGTCAATGGTTTGAAGGTAATGGTGCCACCATATTTAACAACGGGTGAAAAAATTATAGTAAAAACAGATGATTTAACTTTTGTAGAAAGGGCAAAATAATGGAAGGTGATATAGCATTAATTTCAGAAGCGATTAAAAGCGCTTCTAGATTTTTATTAAGAGATTATTACGAATTAGAACAATTACAAAACTCAAATAATAATACAATTAATTTTTCCAATAAGTCTGGACAAAAAGCTATGCAGACTCTTTCGGAAAAGCTTAGTAAATATTTTAAGAAAGTTGTGTTTGATAAAGATGAAGTAAAAAACCTAGACATTAAAGACAAGGCTGTTCTAGTTGAAACTCTTGAAGGGTTTGGTAATTTTACTAGGGCAATTCCTTTTTTTGCAATAATGGTGACTCTGCTGAGAAAAAAAGATGATAGAGTTTTTGCAGACAAATCAATTATTAGCTTTCCAGCTCTTGGTGAATTTATACATGTTCAAAAAGGCCAGGGCGCTCTACTTGAAAGATACGCCTCCAGCATGCAAGGAGCGATGAAGCTTAGGACTTCTCAGACTAAAGATATAGAAAATGCAATAGGTGTATTTGACAGAACATGTTGCTCAGCAATGGTAAAGCATATACCTAACTTTAGATTTTATAATTCATATACTTATTCTGTGCTGCAATTCCTCAGTGGAAAAGTCGATGTGCTGTGCATAAAAAACACACCTATATCTGTAGATGGGATTAGGCTATTTGTTGAAGAGTCAGGCGGAAGAATGGAAATTAAAAATGGTAAAATTATAGCTTCAAATATATCTTTGTTTGACAAAGTAATTGAATTAATTGATTAAAATAGTAGTTTTAGTTTTCAATCTGACAATTATGTTGTAAAATAATATTTGAGCAGAACTCCAACTGCTTAAGTTTTTTTTAACTTAGATGCGGAAATAGTGCTTTGACTAGAAAATTTACTATAAATTGTGATTTTGGTGGGCAGGTTTCTCCTTTTAATATTTACATAGGAAAACCAGACCCAAAACATCACCCCCTACATTTTCAAGGTGAGTGGCTTGGCAAAGAGCGCGGAGGCGCTATTCCAGCGGAAGTTATGGATGCGGTAACAAAGCTTCAAGAGTTAGCCGAAAAGAACGGCGTTTCTCTTGAGGATTTGTGTGTTTATGCCCTGGGAACCGAAAAACAGCAACAAGAAATGGAAAAAGAGCAAGGTAAGAATGAAGAAGAGTCGTCCAAAAAACCACAAAAGTAAGAGGTTTATTTTTTGTTTTCTTTGCAATGCCGACTGAGTTATTAAATTACACCCTTTTTATAGTTGATAGTTGTAATAATTTTTATATAATCTAGAAAAATTATATAAAATACCTTTTAGTAATGGATAAAATAATCAAACAAAATTTATCTTACGCTTATCAAATTATTGCAAAGTTAGGCCTAGATGACCATACATATACCCACCTATCGGCAAGACCAAAGGGAGCAAATTATTATTATATTTTGCCTTTTGGTTTAAGGTTTTCAGAAGTGACCGCTGATTCTTTGTTGAAAGTGAGCTTAGATGGCGAGATATTGGAAGGGGGAGAAGAGAGTTATAATAAAACTGGTTATATAATACACAGCACTATTTATAAAGCGCGCCCGGAGATTAACTCGATCTTTCACCTTCATACGATTGCTTCAGTTGCGGTCTCGGCAATGAAAGATGGCTTGTTACCAATTAGTCAATGGGCCCTGCATTTTTATGATGATATTAGTTATTATGACTATAATTCGCTTGCCCTGGATAAAGATATTTATGAAAATGACATAATGAATGCTTTGCAAGATAATAAGGTTATGTTTTTTCGGAACCATGGATTCATCACGTGCGGTAATACCATAGAAGAGGCGATGTTCTATTGCCATCATCTAGAATATGCATGCAAAACTCAGGTGTCGTGCCTTTCAATGCAACAAGAAATTATACAACCTAATCATGATATTTGCATAAAAACAAAGCATGACCTGCTTAATTTTGAAAAAAACCTAGGGGAGAGAGATTGGAAGGCCTGGTTGCGCTATATAGAAAAATAGCAAGACTTCATTTTGACTTGCTATATTTTGTTAAAGCATTCGTTTTAAAACTTGATCTTTTCTGATGAAGTGGTGGTATAAAGCTCCTAAAATATGTCCAATAATTAAAGCGACTAATAATTTAGCTGAAATATTATGGATCAAATGAAAAAAGCTAGCAAGTTGCTTATTTACTGCAAAAGCTGGAATAGAAAACAGGTTAAAAAATGATATGCTACGACCACTAAAAAGTGACATCGTCATACCGCTAATAGGCATTATTAGCATAAAAATATAAAGTAAAAAATGACCAATAGAGGCTAGAGATGTTAATATTTTAGGAAGGTTAGGAACCGCGGCAACTTTTATATTCATTCCTCTCCAGGCAATACGGGACAACACAATACATAATACTATTATACCAAATGATTTGTGCAAGGCATATATTTCATATTTTTCTTTTGAATTATCCATTGAGGTCATGTAAAAACCAACACTGATTATTGATATAATAATTATAGCAGTAACCCAGTGAAGTATTTTAGTAATTGCTCCATAAGAGTTTATAGTATTTTTCAGCATAGATTTTGAATGATTTATTTTTATTATATTTTACTATTTTAGAATTATATTGTGTACTTCTTTTTCTCTTTTTGTTAGGAGAGTGGTCGAAAAATTGTCAGGTTGCTAATGAAACTGTTGACTATTAACACTAATGCCAGTATATACTAACCGTTATTAACCAATTATATATAATTATGTTTACTAAACAAAATAATGAAGTTTGGAGTAGGGATACAACAAGTTTTAATAAAGAGAAGGCTATTGAAAAAATTAGTTCTACATTATTTGAACATATATCAATAGGAACGAGTATTTTTGCTGAGGAATTAGTTTATGATGATAGTAATTTACAAAAAGAAATGCTTGAATCCTGTTTGCAATTATTCGGATCAGTTACCGAAAGGCAAAAAAATCGCATCACATATATGGTAGAGTACGCTCAATATTGCGTAAAAAAAGAGGGTGAACTCCCTGTAACAAGCAATGAATTAAAGTATCTACAAGAATCGATAAGTAGTTTTGCAACAAGGAATGCGAAATACTACCAAGGTTATCAGGATCAAGAGGATTCTTATGAAGATATGATGGGATGTATTGGCGAGATGGAGCTATAAAATATTTTCAATTTCAATAAAATTACTATATATTACCATAGTACATTTAAGTAGAAAAAGCGGCTAATTTAACTTAATGTACTACGGTATAAGGTCTATTTGCTTGCGCTTTCAGCTCTAGCATTTTCAGCATTTAGTGCTGATGTTGAAATCATTTTTCGCTCATCTTTAGGTAGCTGAGTTTTAAATTGCTTTTCTTTTTTTAGATAATTTTGTGCTGATTGAGAAAGTTTTTTATAAAGTAATATTTTTTTCTTATTTATTCGGGCTATTGATTTGCGGTACTCGATTATTTCATCTCTAATCTCTGGTGAAACTGTTGCAACATAAGATTTATACTCAGTAATTACTTTTTGAAATTCTGATGGTTTTTTTAATGCTGGAGCTGGTTTTGCTAAATCATTATTTTCTTCTTGTGCAAAGCTGCTAAATGCTAGTAATATAGCGCTAGTGAGTAATATTTTTTTCATAAAACTTGTTTTATTTTATATTTATTATTGAAACATACTTTGTAAATAGGTATAAATACCGACAAAATACATATATTATAATAATAAACAATGAATTATCCTTTTAGTCAACCTAATATTATATATCAAGTTAGTTTTGAAATTTTATATAAAGATTTGCTGCAATATGAAGAAGTTTTTTCAGAAAACTCAATTGGTATTAGCTCTTGTGAGGTTGCTTCAAAAACTGTTGAAAATATGCCAGATGATTTATGGAAAATAGAGATTTTATTTGAAGATAAACCTGATTTAGTGGAAATTGAACAAAAGCTAGAAAACGTACCTGAAGCCAAAAAGGGTTGGGAGTGGAATCTTGAATTAAAAGTAATTAAAGATAAAGATTGGGTGAAGGAGTATCAAGAGCAGCTAAAGCCTTTGGTTATAGATGAATTTTTTATTACAAATAGCAGGATGCAGGACAAGTGCCCGGAGGAT
The DNA here is from genome assembly GCA_049739405.1 of Rickettsiaceae bacterium. Taxonomy (GTDB): domain Bacteria; phylum Pseudomonadota; class Alphaproteobacteria; order Rickettsiales; family Rickettsiaceae; genus Megaera_A. Next base: position 7,253 of record JBMGNO010000037.1, on the reverse strand, counting down.
AAAAAGCCAATTTATATCGAGGCTTCACGTGCATTTGGCACAGGAGATCATGCAACAACCTCTTTATGCATAGAGGCTTTGCGCCTTATTGAGGAGCAAAATATTAAAAGTATTTTTGATATCGGTACGGGTAGTGGTATTTTGAGTTTTGCTGCAGAAAAAATATGGTCCAACTTAAATGTACTAGCCTGTGATATTGAGCAAGTGGCCGTTGAAATTGCAAAGGAAAACACGACATTAAATAACTCCTCCGCCGCATTTTATCAAAACACTGAAGAGGATCTGTGTTTACCGGATTTTTATCAAAATCATTTATTTGAGGTGGTCATTAGTAATATATTAGCTCAGCCTTTGATAAATTTGGCTCCAGAGATAAAAAAACTAGTGCCTCAAGATGGGTGGGTTATTTTATCAGGCTTTTTAGATTATCAATCAGAGCAAGTCCAAAAGGCTTATCAGATATCTGGTTTTGCGGTAAAAAAGGTGCTAGAAAAAGATAGCTGGATCTGCCTATTATTACAGAAAAAGTGAATGCGATTGAGTTAATTTTGAAGTTAATTCGCTATAACTGATAAAATAATATAATTTATATCGAAATAGTACTTGCATTTTATTTGGTTGTATATTATAAATAGCTTACCAAGCATTTGGCCCCTTCGTCTAGCGGTTAGGACGTCACCCTTTCACGGTGAAAACACGGGTTCGATTCCCGTAGGGGTCACCATTTTGACTCTCTTAGTAAACCAACTCATTAAGCTTGTTGGATTTAAATATTATTATTAATTTAAGGGGCAGTACTTTAATATAGTAAATTAAACTGAAGTATTGTTGTTTTATAGAAAATATTTTTTAATTCAGTGATTAGTTTTTTACCGAATAATGCGGGCTCACTTAAAGGTAAAAAAGATGATTAGTTTTTTACAAAATATTAAGTAGAAAATTGAAGTCACTTTATTTTGATTTACTGTATCATATTTGAATAAAGTAGAATAAAGTAATTGGTTGCTAAATTACCATAACTTTTTACTAAATTACGTTGATATCTACTGCTTAATTCATTAATATTAAAAGATAAGATATAAATATAATACTGCATATTATCAGGATTTTAATATAATGACTAATAAGATTACCTCTAAATTAGGTTTTTTTGTCAACTTGTTTAACAACTTGTTTCATAACGATAATGTAGTAATTTTTGTTGGTCATAAGGGAATTATCCTTACGGCCCTAAGGCGTCATACACCAGTCGATGAATCCTTTATTGAATATTCAGACGATAATTTTAATAAAAAGTATAAATCGTTTTTAAGTCGTTATAAAAAATTTCATATTAAATTCTTATTAGATACAAAGGATACAAAGCTAAATCGTCAAATATTACCAGTTGTGAGCTCTATTATTAAACTGAATCCAGTTGATAAATTTATTGAAGAGCACTACTCCCCTGAAGACATTATTGCTTATAATGTTTATAATATTAGTAATAGCGAAAGCGAAATATGGAACACTCTTATTGCTTCAGCAAAATATATTGACCCATTAAAAGGAATTATTGAGTATGTTTTAAATAAATCTTATAAATTTAGTGGTATATATTTACTTCCACTGGAGTGCCGTTCAATTATTCGACGTATTCTAAAAATAACTAATAACGAGCAAAACCAATCAGATTTGCAGGTGTTCGTCACTATTTTTAAATCTAGTGGGGTTAAATTAGTAGTAAAGCGTAAAAATAATATTTTATATTATCGCAGCTTTGATTTGCCAAAAAATAAGTCTCAGGAATATATAAAAGGTTATATTGAGCAGATCATTTGCGATCAGCTTCTAGAATGTAAGGACTATATTGAGCGCCACAATGCTAATAAATGTATTGTGATGTTAGTTGATCCATCAATTAAGGAAACGATCAATGAAAAATTTTGTGCGCCAAATAAAGTAATTGTACTCTCGCCTGATGAACTAAAGTTGCCCCTTAAAAATAGTGATGATTATTATCAAGAATCTTCCATAATTAATTTGTTTAAGGACTTTAACTCTCATTTGGCCTATAATTCTGTGTTAAAGCAAATTACTAAGTATACTCTAATCAATAATGTGGTTTTCAAGCCAGTGATAATATTGCTTTTTGCTTTGAGCATTAATGTTCTTAGTTTGCAATACCGAGCTTTTAGTATAGAATCAAAAACTCAGAATATGAATGATAAATATTATAAATTAGCTCAAGATTATCGTGATATTACAAAAAAATATCCTCAATTATATAATATTAGTGACTTGGTAGATTTATATAATTTAGAGCAAATAGTTAATCAAAAAGCATCTAACTCTATACCATTCATTAAATATATTGATAACTTACAAAACACTCAGATTAATTTGAAAAGCCTTTCATGGAAAGTGGATGAACTAAACTTAATTAACATACCAGAAAGTAGTGCAAATATTGAAATAGAGCTAAAGTATGGTGGTTTGTTTGAGTCCAGAAGCAAGGCTTTGTCAGTAGTTGATGCACATTTAAATCATATGAAATCTATTTTTTCTAATAATGAGATTAATTATACTATAAACGAGGCGCGTAGTTATGAAATATCTCATAAACATGTTATGCCGGTAAAGTTCAAAATAAATGGCAAGGTGGGGCAGTAATGTTAAACAAATTACTTGTGCATTTAAAAAATGTTTTGTTTTTCAAGGTTGTTGTTTACTTGCTGGTATTTATCGGCTTAATATTATTGATACCAATTTTTGAAAATGACTTAAAAAACGCACAAACTAGTCAAGATAAATCAAAAATTTTTCTACAAACTATTGCCAATAAACTAGATTCCATCGATGATTTTAAAAGTGAGATTATTAGTATCAATAATCGCTATAATGAGCTAGTTAATATGATGGACGACCCTTATTGCGAAGAGCGTTTAATGCTAATGAGTTATATTGCAAGCTTGGGTAAAAAATATAAACTACAAAAGCCGATTAATCAGACGATATCACGTAGTTACCAATATGAAGACTCGGTGACAACAAATCATAGTTTAGCAATAGAATATCACATTATAGATCTGTATTTTAGCGTGAAAGATGTAAGGCAATTGCTGATAATTTCTCAGGATCTATACAGCTCGCTTCCTAAGGGTAGTGTAGTATTAGAACAATCAATTAATAAGATAGAGGAGATCACTCCAAAAATTGCCGCAAGTTTGACTCCTGGAGTTAGGCCTAGTCTAATTAGTGTAAAAATAAAAATAATGTTGCGCCATGTCATCTATCAAAAATAATATTACTAATTTACAAAATTCGAAGGAAAAGAAGTATGTCTGGCAAATCTTGAATAATAATTTCATGGATAACATAACTAATGACATAAGTAGTAAGTTGGCTAATCTAATTATTATTGATCATTTTCATAGAATGAACTCTACTCCATCAATAGTTGTGCATTTGCAAAAATGCGTTGATAATTTAAGTTCTTATTTAAAGCATAGAGTAATTGAAGAGGGTGATTTTTCTAGCATTATGACTTTGTTTGCAGTGGCTATTAGTGACAATAAAGTCGATGAAGACGAAGAAGAGCGTGTTTTATTTGAGTCTCAAGACATTATTATTGATTCACTAATTACAGCGCATTATCCGGACATAGATCAAGATTTATTTAGTCAAATGCGGGTGATTTTTGCTGATATAGCAAACTTTTTAGGGCCTGTTAAGTTGATCGACTCAGTTGCTCAAAACCCAACTTTATTAAAACATAAAGTTCAAATGATGGTTAAGGAAAAAGGTCAAAGGCAGGAAATGATTCATAATACTGCTCAGGAATTAAATCAGCAAATAAATATTAAAAATCTGAAGAGTTTAAAGCGTAATAGAACTAGTAATATCGCAGTTAAAGCTGTATTATCTTTTGGGGTTATAGGTGCTGTGCCTCTTTTTTTAACGCTTGGTAGCTTGGCTATACCGACTATGTTTGTTGTCCCGCCAATAGCTCTTTCTTACGCATCAGACTCTTTTCCAAAATTTAAATCTTGGTTGAAAAATCCCTTTGGTAACATTCCTACTTCTGAAGATATATCCTTAACAAAAGTGCAAAATTCTCAGGAAGTAGGGATGCACTATTCCAAAGCCCGCTCGTCAGTGGAGAGGAAAGAGGCGTCAGTTACCATTGACTCTCCTTCAAGAAACATAAAAAAGGACAGAGTATCTTTGACGGGTAAAAAGAAAAGTGATAAAGTTAGTAAATCATTGTTTTAATTGTATATTCCTTAACCTTATGAATCAGCGATATTTTGCTAAATTTTTTGATATAAAAAGAAATTATATATATGTATTATTTAGCATAGTATTTTTTTGGTTAGCGTATAATTTATTTTTACTTTATGGCGAGCTAAGTGCAGTCAATGCTGATTATAATTTTATTTCTGAACGACTATTTTGTATTCTGATATTATTACTAGTAAAAAGCTTATTATTTATAATAAGCTTTTTATCAAATCGTATTTATTTATTTGGTAAATTTCAACAGCGTATTTCTAAGTTAAAAAAGCGTATTATCTTAGCATTTAGTATTGGCGCATTGATTCCTATGACGTTAATGGCCATATTTTCTTTGTACTTTTTAAATTTTGGCATGGAATCATGGTTTGATAAAAAAATTACTCGAGTTTTAAATCAATCAGTGAACGTTGGTGAGTCTTATGTTTCTGAGAATGTGGTGCAGATGAAAAGCGTTGCTTTAGCTATTTCAAATGAATTGAATTTAATTTACTCTAGTTTAATTCGTAACCGAGGAGAATTGGATAGATTTTTAAACAAGCAAGCAAAGCTGCGTTCTTTTGATGAGGCTATTATTTTTAAAAGAGAATCTAATACCATACTAGCACAAACATCACTAAGTTTTTCACTGGCTTTTTTATCACTTCCTCCAGACCTGATTGATCGCGCTAATAATGGAGAGGTTGTAGATATAAAATGCGATAGTTCAAAAATTCGTGTTTTAGTAAAGCTAAAAGGCTTAGATGACGCTTATCTATTAGCAGGAAGGTTAGTGAATCCTAAAATAGTGGAGCATATAGAAAAAACTAATGGAGCGGTGAATCAGTATCACTCGTTGAAAAGGCAAATTATTTTAACCCAGATAAAGTTCTCTATTATATTCTCAGTAGCAAGTTTCTTGATGCTGGTATCTGCAATGATATGGGGGAAGTACTTTGCAGAAAAGATGGTTAGTCCTATAAGGGAGCTTGTCAAGGCGGCTGATAGGGTAAAAAATGGAGACCTAAAAACTAGAGTGGATGTAAACCACTTGCAAAAAGATGAAATTAAAGTGCTATCGTCATCTTTTAATAGAATGGTGGAGCAGCTAGATTGTCAAAATAAAGAGTTAGTGATTGCCCAGAGGGCCCTGGCTTGGTCAGATGTAGCAAGGCGAGTGGCCCATGAAATTAAAAATCCACTAACACCTATTCAGTTATCGGCAGAAATGTTGAAGAAAAAATTTGCTAATGAAGTTGATTCTCCCGAGTCGTTTAGAAAGTATATTGATAATATTTTAAAAAATACTAATGATATCAAAAACATTGTTTCAGAATTCGTTGATTTCGCAAGGTTACCAGCTCCTAATTTTAGTAAATGTAATGTTTACTCTTTAATTATGGATATGGTTGAGTCGAGAAGGTTGATTAATGCTAATATTAATTATGTTTTTAAATATAGCTCAAGGGATTGTCACTTAGTTTGTGACGTTAGCCAAATTAATAGGGTGCTAGTTAATTTGCTATTAAATGCAGAAGAAGCTTTAGAAGGATGTAGGAAAAATAGTGAAATTGTAATAAATTTAATTGTAAAGAAAGGTCAGTTAGAGATAATTATGTCTGATAATGGTGATGGCTTTAGCTCAGATATGTTAAATAGAGCAAAAGATGCTTACGTCACAACGAAAGCAAAGGGTAATGGCCTTGGTTTGTCTATTGTAAATAGAATTATTTCCGACCATTTTGGCGATATGTTAATACAAAATAATAATGATGGAGGGGGCGAAATTAAATTAATATTCAACACCTCATTGTTAAACAATCAATTAAGACAATCGTCGAATTAGGTTAATTATTAATCATTTTGTAACTAACATATAATATTTCTCTGTTTTTTTGAATAAATATGTTGATTTATACCTTTTATCAGTATAACTTTTTTAGTGTTGAGAAAGTAATAGTAGCAAAATACTATATTAATATTAATTACAAGTTAATTCTATAGGGAGTAATGTATAATGGCAAAGGACGTATTAATAATCGATGATGAAGCGGATATAAGGCGTTTGATATCAGATATATTAGAGGATGAAAAATATTTGTGTAGATCAGCTGCTAATAGCCAGGAGGCTTTAAAACTCATATCAGAGAAAATTCCAAATGCAATTATTTTAGATGTCTGGCTGCAAAATAGTGAATTGGATGGCTTAGGGATTTTGGAGATGGTTAAAAAGCAATATCCTTTAATGCCAATTATAGTAATTAGTGGGCATGGTACTATAGAGACAGCTGTTAGCGCTATAAAACTTGGTGCCTATGATTATATTGAAAAGCCATTTACTCATGATAAGTTAATGATCGTGTTAAAAAGAGCTTATGAATCAGCAAGGCTGCGTAGGGAAAATTTAGAATTAAAGTCAAAAGTAATAGATAGAACAGAATTTGTCGGTAACTCTGCCTTGGCTAACAAACTTAAATCAGAAATTGAGAAAATTGCTCCAACGTCTGGCAGAGTGATGATTCATGGCGAAATTGGTTGTGGAAAAGAATTAACAGCTAGGCTAATTCACAAAAGCTCCAAACGTTCAAATGGGCCATTTGTAGTATTCAAGCCAGCTACAGTTCCATTAAATAAAATTATGTATGAATTATTTGGTGAAAATGAAATTTTTGAAAAAAATACCATTTTAAATAAAAGGCCAAGTTTAATGGAAATGGCTAATAACGGCACTTTATACATCGATGAAGTGACTGCTTTACCAATACATGTGCAAAATAGGCTCTTAAAGTTTTTAAGAGATGAAATTATTGAAAAAAAAGGCAAACAAGTAGCGGCTAATGTTAGAATTATTACTTCTAATACGCGTGACCTACAACAAGAAATTGCTAATAATAATTTCAAACAAGATTTATATTATCGTTTAAATGTTGTGCCAATTAATATACCCACTTTGTATGAAAGAAAAGATGATATAGCCGCTTTAGTTCGGTATTTTGTAA
>JBMGNO010000036.1:0-12281 GCA_049739405.1 Rickettsiaceae bacterium | reverse complement strand
ACATATAATAGTGTAAGTGATAAAAACTTGTGTGGTTATTTTTACGATCATATTTATGTGAATGCCCACCAATTTTTAAATTATCAGTAGATAATTGCATACCACCAAGATTAACCATACAATATGGTGTTCTTGTTATATCGGCTAATCTGACAGGTTCCCAAAAACCAATTGTAATACCCGGAATTAGTATATTATTCTTTGTACACATACACACTGGGTTTCTAGGATTATTAGTATCTCTCTTTCTGGGGACCTTACCTTTATTCCAAGTGACTCCAGCAATTGTAATTGGCATTACACATTCCCAACAAATATCAGTCACAGGATTTATGAATTTACCATGACATGCTCCAAAACTAGTTTTAGATAAAAATATAGATACAAAAAATACAATAGATATAGATACTTTATTCATATATTTCCTCCAGTTTGTTCACTAAAATTTATATCAAACTCTTTGATTCTAATGATTAAACCATCTTGTTCTGCAATTGCTGGCACATGTTTAATTCCAAACTTTTTAGTAATTGCTCCAAACTGATCAAAATATATTCTTTGACCTATTTTATGCTGAGTCTCAAAAACATTACCTCCTACTAATATAATTTTTTGTTCTATGTTAAGTTCTGAATTATTTTCGTGTTGAGATTGAGACAAACATTCTTGCAACCAATTAATTTGATCTCTATCTCTTGCATCAATAAAAAACATTCTGCTATTTAAATCCATATAATTAAGTGGATTAATTCTAGTACCAGCTTTATATAAAACCTTACCGTTGGGTAAAATTATAGCTTTGTTTAGTGTATAGGTTGGATCATAGACAAATTCCCTATTACTCTCAGCTTTACTAACTGTTAGTACCGCAGTTGGATTCCTTACTTTATCTCTTATTTTATTTTTTACTTTTTGCTCATATTTTGCAAGATCCACTTTAGCCAATCTTCTTTTTATCATTACAACAAAAGATTCTTCTTTAATCTCAAAGCTTTGCCCGTACTTCTGGAAATTAATAGCAAAAACATCCATCGCAAATAAGATAAAAGTTAATAATATTATATTACAAAAGCTTATACTACGTTCTTTAAACATGCTTATTACGCTTTTTATTCATTTTATCAATATTAAGTTCTGGTAATTTTCCATATTTTTTTGACAAAGCAAACACAGCCTCATGCTTTGAGATTCCTAATTTTTCCTGTTGTAATAAATAAGAATAATCTGTATCTTCTGTCGAAAATAAGGCAGTAGAATATGGATCAGATGCAAACCTACCAATAATCGTAGCTCCATCTGTATTTATTAAAACTTCTGAAAACTTATTTTCTGAACATTTTCTGATTGATGAAATTAAACCTAAATATTTATCATAAGCCTTAGATTTAGCAAATGTCTCTATCCCTTCCGCTTTTTGCTGTAATATCAATTTCCAAGTGGAAGATTCTAAAACAGCTGCTTGTGATTTTCTTTTACCACAATTATTAGCAAAACTATTTAAATCCTGCGTACATACAACAAGGCTACCACCATACTTGCGCACTGTTCTTGCAAATTGTTCTAAAAATTTTGCAGCATAGTCCAAAATCATCCAAGCTTCATCTACAATAAGCATAAAATGCCTGCTTCTATCCCCACATAAAAATTGCATTGTTATTTGCATTAGTACTATTTGTAAAACAACAGATAGAAGCGGTTTATCATTAACCAATTCTTCTAACTCAAAAACTGTTAACATCTCATTAAAAGAGGCAGATCTTTTTCCTTTAGTAAAAAAACGACCATGTATCCCCTCTTCGGTATAAGGGTATAAACTATCAGCCATTGAAGAAGCCTCTACAATGACTTTACCATCTTTATCTTTTAATGTACTTAGAACATGACTCAACTTAGTAATATCTAGTTGATCACCATATATTGAAATTCCATCCATAATGGAACGTTCAATAATTGCTTCACCTCGTGAATCACCACTTACTGAACACATCGTTGATATTAATGATTTAGCATAAATAATACTATCCTTTGTTACAAAATGGTTTTTGTTTGCATCTTTATGATCTACAATTTTCATTATCTCAATTGCGTCTTCCTCTTTAATATTACCAGAAGTATCACCAGCTAAAATAGCATCTAGTTTCTCAAGTGATAATCCAGTAACTTCAGATATAATGTTTATATCTTGCCCAGTGCGAAGCATTCCACGAGCCTGCATATATATAGCCCCACTATTACTCAATGCAGAAAAAGGATTAAGAGATATATCGCTAGTATGATTAAATCTCACCATTTCACCAGCGCCTGACTGACATATATTTTTATAACTACCTCCTATATCCATAACAAATACAGCTATATTCTGAGCTAGCATACTTTGAGTTAGTTCTTGCAGTAAAAACGATTTACCAGAACCCGATGGTGCCATCATACAAACATTGTAATTACCCCCTCCCCCAATTCGATAAAACGGATTAAAGTTAAATAACTGACCTCTCCTTCCAATCAATAATGCCCCACTCTTTGGGACACCGCACCACTCACCTTGAATGGGTAATTTAGCTACAACTTCACCACTCAGTGCAATTCGAGTTAATTTAAAAAATTTCAAACTATTCCAGTATGATGATTGCATCATAGGTAAAATACTAAGTGAGCAAAGTCTTTGCACATTACTACAAATATTGAGCTTCCAATCTATTGAATTATATAAACTACGTAAAGATTCTTGCGCTATATCTATATGTGTACTAGGAGCAGTAATCATAATTAGCATCGATTCAGATAAAAATATTTCCCCTTTTTGATGAATTGCCTTGACTTTAAGCCACTCACTGGCCTCTTCCTGTGCTAAAATATCATTCTGTGTATAAGATTTACTAGCAGCATGGATTGATCTATCACCCTTTGTTAAAATAGAAGCTGTACCAGCATTCCCTAAGTTATTTGCAATAGAATAACTTATAACAAATCTTGCAGGTATTACCTTATACTCATTACCGAGCAATCCTATCATCTCTGATAGCGAAAAGCTTTCCGGTAATTCACTTGGATATAATATCTTAGAACTCATATCTGTATCATTATGTATAATCCTATCTGCCTCCACCGTACTTCTAAACGGAAATTTTACTATCTGAGAACTAATATCATTAAGAGGGTCATAAGACGTAGTACTATACTCAGATACATCATTTCGCATTTGTAATAACTCACGAGACACAGCAATTAAGTCTAGCGCCTTACATTCTACAGGATTAAGCCCTTCTGTTTTTAATTTATTATACAATTTTTGTTTGAACGATATTATACAAGACAAAGCTTCGTCTCCTACGTCAAGGATAGAATATGTCACAAAAAAACGGTAATGACGTGCCAATCTCCCCTCTCCGGCCTTTGCATAATTTTTAGCTGTATTCTCTATAAAATGACGTCTATACACAGTCAGCCTATTTAACCATTCCTCTGATGTAGTGCGTCCTGCTTCCCAAATATTCATCACAGGGGTGATATTATTAGATGCAATCACCATAAATTGTAAATGCCCCCCTGCTGCTAGTTCCTCATTAAAAAACAAAGTTAAGTTTTTTTCGATCGATTCATTGGAACCAATAATTGGACTAATTTCAAACCAACACCCTAAACTACCTTTAGAAAAAGCAATACCCGATACGTCATCATAAGAATCATATAATAAATTATGCGCCAAAGGTTTTGCACCTAAAGTTTCGTCTAATATTGCAGAATTAAACTCCGTATCAGGATCATAACCACGTTCGCCACCTGCTTTATAACCTAATTTATGAGCAACTTTACTAAAATGCTTTTCAATTTCCCACATCACACACCTCTTCTATTTCGTATATGCCATACTGGTTCTTTTGATATTGTTTTATTTTAGGAAACCAATCGTTTGACAAATCATCTAAGCAAGTACGGTTTGGATAAATCTTTGATTTATAATATTTTTCTATTTCACCACTATCTATCATCGAATCCACTTTATCCATAGATATACATCTTGCTCCCTCAGCATCACCGCAATTAAAGCTTGATTTGTAAATCGCACAAGAAGTAATAGATAAACTACATAACACTAAAATATATATTTTTATATTTATATAAATATCACCAAAAACCACCTTCATCATCAACCTCTCTATAATACTGTCTGATATTGATTCACATTAGTGCACGTCATTTTTCACCTCTTTGATGCTTTTATTTTTTTATGAGTACTAATCTCACCCACATAAAATCCCCTGGTAATTTGCGCTTGAACCCTTGCGCCAGGTGGAATCGTTAACACAGGAAACATTGACTCCGACTGCTTTAAGTAATATTCTGCAATTTTTTCACCAACATTTTTTCCCCCTCTTAAAGCTCCTGCTGTTGCTAATTTAGAAACATTAGGTGTTTTTTGTACCGTCATTCCTGATATATTTATATTATTTGACTCACCATCTGCAGCCCCACTAATGCCGCTTATAAATCCGCCAATAGCAGCACCTTTTAGGTGTTTTATTCCAGTAGATATAACTGTTCCTTTAACTCCGTTATAGCCATCAGGACCATATAATTGACCAAAAATTTTACTAGTTACATACATCCCTTTCTTATAACAAACCATTTTTTCCAAACGCACAATAGCTCTCTCACTAGATAAATCACCATAAGCGCTACCTATTATCTTGCATTGACCAAGATCCAGTTTATTTAACTTAGATAGATTGGTAGACCCATTTTTTAAACGAATCACCACCGGAGTTGCATTCTCTTCTGGGGTGTTAAGAGCTGTTGAAACTATAACCCCACCAAGTAAATTACCTGTAAAATAAGTCCCTTCGGGTATATAATTTACCGCAGATTTAGGCGTATCGTATTCTACATTAGATTCAAATTCATGAGCTTCCAACTTGCTCTCCAGGTGTAGTTTCTTGGTGATTTTTTTTTCTTCTGCCGTTTGAATAGCCTTTTTAAGATCTCTATTTGCATCCATTAATTCATACCTAGCTGCATCAAGCTTCTTCTTTGTTAGATCAAGTTCTCTTTGTAAATTTTCATTTGCTTTCTTTATGCTCTCATCTTGATAAGACCTAATATCCTCAAGCTTATCTTCAAACTCTTTTCTATCATCAGCACGCATGCGCTCAAAGTGATTCCTCCAGCGTTTTTCCGTATCAAGATTTTTATCTGGAAGATCAACCTTTATTATTCCAATATCATCTATCTTTTTCGTATCTTCTGCCTCTTGCAACTTCTCTTGCGCAAAAACAAAGCAACCTGCTATGATCATTAGAGCAAGTAAAACCACCATTTGTATTAAAATCTTTTGTTGATGTAATACACTGACATTAGAATTTTTTCTTTCTTTATTTTTTGTCTCACATATATTAACATGACTAGATGACTTGTACTTTTTAAAACGACTAAACAAAGAATTGTCTTGAAACTGTTTAATTAAAAAGTTATATATTTGATTAATCATTATTTCCCTCCCATACAATAAATATACGAGTTTTTTGACCTGGTTTAAGTAATGTATTTTCAACTTTTGTAGAAATTACTAACTCAAAATGATTCGCCACCTCTTGTGGCAAAATGGTTATTGAATTAGTTTTGCTTGTATTATGCACATTAAATCCAGCCCCTCTATAAGAGGCAAAGCGATAACTTAAATATTGTTTTATCTTTAGACTATCCTTAAATGGTAAATTTAAATTACGATTCAAGTTTTTTTTATAATATTTACCTTTATTATTATGACGCATTGCTTGTATCATAAGCTTTGCCTCTAATTTTCGCTCCTTTATTTTTTTAATGGAATCAGAATTGTGCTTTAAATATATAATTCGAGGATGTTTGCTTTTGACGATGTGTGCTATTACATCAACAACAAAACCACTAGATAATTCAACGAATAAATTAATTTTTTTACCAGCCTCCAGTTTTGATGTTAGAAATAAATCACTACCACTCCGAGAAACTATTGCACTGTAAGTCAAAGAATCACCTATTATTTTTTCAACTCTTTCATCTTCAAAATGCAAATGATTTATTCCAATATCACTAAGAGATATGTAAATATGACGATCATATTTTATTGCAATTTTATTATTACCTTGAGAAAAAACATTATCAGCAAAAGTGTGTTTTACATTAAAAATTATCAAAAATATTAAACTAGCCCACAAATTTAAGCACCTTTTTGTTTTGTTCTTTAGTAATAATTTAATCATTATTTTACTATGCTCCCTTTTCTGATCTGAACAAACTCTTTTAACAATAATTTCCCAGATAACCATTCAAAACTAATACGGTAATCAGCTGGTTCACTTTCAAAACCACCTGAACCAAAACGACTAATTAATTGTCCTTTTGCTATTACGACCAATTTCTTTGAATTAATTTCCAATTTTTTTAAAGCAAAATGTGTACTTAAAGAAAATTGTTTATATTGTTCTTTCACTCTTGCATAATATGCAGATAACGATTTTATATAATTCACATCACTTTTAGATACATGGGCAAGTATTCTATTTCTTTTCCAATCTATTGAATCTACATCAAGATCTAACAAAAGGGGTAAATACATATTGGTACTTTCTTCTAAATAGCTACTAGAAACGCCTTTATCTTCTACCCAAACCTCCTGAGATAAACCTGGTATTAATATTACTCTCTCTTTCCTAGTAAATAGTTTAAGCGATACCACTAAAGTAATGATGAAAGATATCAAACAAAGAACTATAAACAAATTACGCTGTCTTGCTATCAATTCTATATTCTGTACTTTGTTTATTTGATGCATAAAATTTTATTTTTTACAATTCATTGACACCAGAAGAATCTGGACAATTTTTATCAATCCAACAGTCAGCATGTGGAAACAGTACATATATTTTTCTTTGAATTAATCCTTTATGCCATCTAGCAGAAACCAAGGTTCCAATAACAAAACCACTTGCTGCAAAAGCAAATCCAGGAATCAGACCAAAAGCTATACCACCTATAAGCAATAAAACAAAACCAGCTATCAAGGCCATTAAACTGCAATTATATAACTTTTCCTCTTTATTTAAGCATGTATTAAATATTCGTTTTGCCATAGAAACTCCTATAACATAGCTATTAATGCGAGTACCACAGCACTCGATGCTATAACACCACCGCCAGCTCTAAATGCACGCTGCCTCATGTCTCCTTCTCCCATAATTGCAGCGCCTATACCAAACATAGCTACTATCTTCATCCAATGCTTTTTAATTGCTGCGGTTAGTGGGTCCATCATCGCTGTTACTGATTCATCTATATTTAACTCTCCAGCAGCAAATACATACTCTGTAAGCATAAAGCTTGAACAAATAATGCCTCCAACAGTAACTATATTCTTTATGTTGCAACCTATTGTATTATATTCTTTGCTCATTTAGTATTCCTCTTTAATGTTTATTATTAAAACTATCAATGCAATCAGCGCATTAATTGATTTCTATAATCAGTCAATCATTGAGGTAAGATGGTAAAAGTAATTTTGCCTATTGCTTAATTACAAATATTTTGATATATTCTTTTTACCTCTATGATGTTGTTGTCATAGATTGTTTTCTTTACTCAATATAACTATGTTTGGCGACGGTGTTATATTGAGTAACTTGTCTTATAATCGTGCATTAATAAATTTGTAAGTACAAAAATCATATCCTGTATTGATAATTTATTAACTCACTATTATAATAGTACGGCTAAATGGCCTGTCAATAGAAAAAGTACGGGAAACCGGAATATTAAGATATTTATATGCAAGATTATAGAAAAAATCTAATTGCGAATTTAAATCACTTTATCAAAGAAAGTAATTTATCTCCAGCTGAAACAAGTAAATTAGCAGCAATACCTAAATCAACACTATACTCTCTTCTTTCTGGAGAAACTGAACCACAATTATCAACGCTATATGCACTCTGTAATTTTTTTAATGTTTCTTTTGGCCAAATTTTAGGTGAATCTCCTCTAATCTCTAATGAACACCAAATCCCAATATTAAATTGGCCTGATCTTAATCACAAAACTGGCGAAATTGAATTTAGCATAGGGCCAAATACTACATTTTTAACTACAAGCATAGTAACTAAAAATACTTTATATGCTTTACTTTTAGATAAAGATATTTACACAAAATATAAAAAAGGCAGCATGTTTATTGTCGAGAATAGCCAAGAATTTACAAATAATGACATTATTCTTATTTCAATAGCACAAGGAGATGTTACTTTAAAAAAAATACTTATTGAATCTAATGCGTGTTTTTTAAAATCATTATCTGACGACATACCAATTATTCCATATTCCAAAAAGAACAGTTATGTATTTGGCATTCTCAGAGAGGTAAGAATATCTAGTTAATTTTATTTAACGGAAAAAGGATTAAATTTGGTACTATAATCATAAAAATCTACTTTATCTTGTTTTTTTAAAAAATTAGATAGTTTGTAAATCATCGGTAGTGCTAGTATAGCATAAATATTTTTTATACAATATTGAATAAACATCATTTCAAATAGAATGTTACTGTCAACTAAACCATAAAAAGCTATAAAACAAAAAATTATACTGTCTGCAGCTGATCCAAAAAAAGTACTCGTAAGAGATCTGAACCACAAATGTTTGCCTCTTGTTAAGATTTTTAATTTAGATAAACTTATAGCATTAAGAAATTCACCAAATATATATGCGATGGTGGAAGCCACAAGTATTCTTGGTGATGCAAGAAAAACTGTTTCAAAAGCACTTTGGTCGTCCCAAAAATTTGCAGCTGGCAAATAAACCGCTAGGCAAGCCGCCATTACTACGATTAAATTAGCGCTCAAAGAACTCCATATAATCTTTTTACTCACCTCAAATCCATATACTTCCGTGATTATATCATCTAAAATATACGTCAATGGAAAAAATACCAATACTGTAGGAAAAGTAATATTACAAATTGTTGTTAATTTAAATCCTGCCAAATTCGATACTATTAAAAACGCCGAATATAAAATAGATAATATCAATACACTCGTGGTGATGTTGGTTTTTTTTCTTGGAAAAGAGGAAATTATTTCGGGCTTATTTTCTTTTTCAGCCACATATAACACGGCTAAATAAGCGCAATCCTCTTTTGAAAAACGATCTAACCAATCCTTTTTATACACATCTTCTACACACACATAAAATGATCTTGATGTATTACTTAACTGCAATTGAACATAGGTTTTTGAATTATTATTTTCTTGCAAACCAACTATTCTATATAAAGTGTTTTGATTCAAAATACGCCTTCATTCCTAATTTATTATAATTAAATTGATTTATTCAAGATCTTACATATTTTATCGATTACCTTATCGTTTTCTTTAATAAATTGATTTGTCTTAGCGATCAAGCGATCAATATTTTCTTTTGAGGAATCATCCATTGCGCTGTCTTTAGCATTCAATCTTAGCTGCAATCTATGAAGATTAAATCCAAGAGCTTCAGAAGACCATTTAGACACATCTTCTGTTGCACTCAATATCAGATCTATGATATTAGCTCCAACCCCCCATCCCAAAGTACCTTTTGTTTTAGGGGATGCAAATTGTTTTGACTCTAATGTTCCTGTGCCCAATGAAATAATAATCAAATCTTTAGGCTTACAAAGTTTGCGTTTTAACACACACGAAGCCGATAGCATTGCAGGATTATTTGCAAAAACTCCACCGTCTATTTCTGTAGTTTCAGTAAAAAAACCACCACTTTCAAATTTTACGGGTGTTTTTTTTACATTTGAAATTTTTACTGGACTAAAGTAAGTTGGAGCTGCAGAAGTTGCCGCCGCAACATCTCTCAAATAAAAGTTAGCTTCATCTCTAACTTTTGCTTGATTGCTACCAAAAATTCTACCTTCTCCTAACTCTAAGATATATGAAAACACCAAAACAGGTTTAATCACTTCTTTTAAAGTAGCATTAGCAAACTGATTTTTTAAGATTTGATCTAAATTAGTACGATCATATTTTTCTCCCCACGTACCATACCCTGTCTTTAATCTACGCCAAAAGGATTTTTCAAATATTTTACTTGATTTATTTTTATATAAATTTACCAAATCATTTGCTGTGTATTTGTTTTTCAATTTATCGTTATCATCCGGCATAGTTAATCCCAAAGCTATTATTCCACCAGTTGAATTACCTGCAATCATGTCGACCATTTGGTAAATTGGTCTTTGGGTGCGTTTTTCAATTTCAGCTAGTATCGTTGCTGGTATTATACCCCTGACTCCGCCACCATCTATGGTTAATAAAATAAATGGTTTGCGAATTTTTTTTTCTTCAGCCAAAATTTTACCATTAAAAATTACTGAACCCAGTATTACTAGGAATATAAGGGTTAAAACAATAAAAATATAACTTTTGCACTTCTTTAATCTCTCCCTAGCTTCAAACGTCAACATAATCAATTAAATCCTTTTAAAATTATTATCATCAAATTAAACGTATAGTTTATTTATTATATTAACTAGTTTTTGCATTTGGTCAATAATTTTTTACAAAAATGGTCGCAGGGTCACTGCATTCATTTTCAAAAAAACAAAAAACGCAAGGTAATTTTGCGAAACTGTTATCAAAGACAGCTAAGCGAAAAAATTACCGTCTTAGCAATCCAAACTCAAAAATTACTAAAAAGTAATGACTTAGAGATATTTATGGTTGATTTTTAAAAAAAATTCATTTATATTTGATGACTCTAGGCAGTTAATCTGCAAAACAGCAAAAAATAGTAGAAATGCAGTAAAAATGAAATCTATAAGAACCCCACCAACCTTTGTTGAAGCAGTTCTAGAGCGACTATCAGCAATGTGTGCTATAAAAACAAAAGCAGTAGGAAACAAGCAAAATCCGACAATTTTGCTTGTGAAAGAAACACATACTTTTGGTAAAATCAAAAAAGAAAATCTATGGCTGAAGAACGAACAAGATGAGTATAAGTTAGTTGGTAAAGAAACCCTAGCTTACCGGGATGAGCTCCTAAAAGCAGCAACCAAATCTTTTTGGGCAGTTAAGGATAAAGCGGAAGGCGAAGAAAAAGCCAAAGAGAGGTAATTTAAGTCATAACGAGCGAGCCTAAGACGTGCGAAGCGTGGTTATCCATAAATGGACTACCACAAAAATACTAGCGTATTTTTCTTGGGTGACGGGGCTTGGTAAGCAGTATTTATACCACCTCGACGTCATCCTCGGGCTTGGCCCTTAGGATCTAAAAAAAGTAGTAACTAAACTTGACTTTGGTAAAAACTAGCGGTAGAATCAATATCGGAGTTTTTAACAAACGTTGAAAACTCTGGGGTGTCAAAAGCTCCTATCGAAGTTGGTAAAATATCAGCCATAAAAATGATATAATCCTCGAATTATTAAATTTATTTTCGGGGGGATGGTTGCTATGTCCAGGGCTCAAGATTTCATTATCTTGAGCCTAAAAGCGATCATAACTGTTACTTCGACAGTCTTTTGAACTCCCCGATAACGGATCTCAAACAAATCCTTGAGATCCTTTGTTTAACAAAACGAGGAGAAGACAAATGCAGAAGCCAACAAAACAACTAACCAAACTTCAACAGCAATTATTTCAAGCAGCCAAAGACAAAGATTTTACAGCTTTTCAAGAAATTGTTGACCAAGGAGTGAACCCATCGATCCTAGATGAAAGCGGATTCTCAGCCTTTGATTATTTAATCCTTGGAGATATAAGCGATCAAGACCGCAGTGAAATCAGGTCAATGCTTGATAATAACGCAGAGGAGCTCAGGCAGCTTAGAAGAGGATTAAAAAAGCCGCAGTCAAAACTGTTATTCAAGGCAGCAAAAAATCAACAAGTTGATAAATTTCTTGAACTTGTCAGTCAAGGGCTTGATCCTTTCATGTTAGATGAGCATAGAATAGCAGCAATCTCATATCTTTCACCGCACAAAGTGAATGCAAACGACCGTCAAAAAATTCGGGATCTATTGGACAATAAGCCAGCAGACTCGAAGGAGTAGAGTTATGAAAAAAGCAATAATCTTACTTCTAGCGCTGATTTCATCAGCTCAAGGCGCAATAATTAACGTGCAGCAAGCAGCCATCAATGATGCTAAAAAGGCCCCACCAGAGGTTTCGATGGAATATTTGCAATGCTATGCTCTGGATAAAAATGATAAATCTTTGTGCGCCGCACCCCTGGTTCAGAAATACATTAATCCTAAGTGGCGTTTTAATGAG
>JBMGNO010000035.1:0-12306 GCA_049739405.1 Rickettsiaceae bacterium | reverse complement strand
CAGGGTTTATAGCCCTTACTCTCACCCCGATGATGAGTAGTCGCATGATTAGCTCAGAGGGAGAAAAAAAAGTTTGGTTCCTAGAAAAGTTTGATGCTTCTGTACAAAAAACTCAAAATTTTTATGCTAGATGCTTAAATAAAACTTTGACAGCTAAAAAAACATTTTTCTTTATATGCTTGTCATTTATTACAATTTTATTTTTTGCTGTGAGTTATGTTGATAAAACATTCGTGCCAGAAGAGGATCAAGGGTTTTTAATGATATTTTTTAAAGGCCCTGAAGGAAGCACTGCGAAAACCTCTCTCTCTACTGTTCAGCAAGCCGAAAAAATATTATCTAATACCCCAGAAGTGTTTGGATTTTTTGATATTGTGGGTAGTAATGGCGGGGAAGAGGCAGTAGCTTTCGTTCCTTTAGAAAATTGGGATAAAAGAAATCGTTCACAGCAAGAAGTTAAAGATGAATTAAACTCTAAATTTGCGCAAATACCGGGTATGACTATATTCTCCGTTTCTCCCCCTTCTATTGGCGGCAGACGAGGTGATAAAGAAGTAGAGTTTTATATTAGTTCATCGGGGGAGTATAATGAACTGGACATAATAACTGCTGAGTTTCTAAACGCGATGAAAAAAAGCGATGTGTTAGTAAATAGTGAACGTGATTTTAAATCATCTACTCCAACACTAGATATCTTAGTAAACAGAGAGAAAGCTTACCGATATGGTGTAAGCTTAGATGCTATAGGTAAAACCATACAATATTTAATTGCCGGCAAAAAAGTTGGGGATTTTCGTATTGGAACAGATATTTATGATGTTTCCTTACGTTATGATCGCTCTAATCGTGATAATGCAAATGATTTACAAGAAATTTTAATTAAAAATAATAGTAACCAGATGCTACCTATTGAGTCTGTAGCAGATATCGTGGAAACTATCACGGTCAAATCTTATGATCATTATAATAATAGCCGCGCTATTAAGCTTAGCGCCAACTTAGGAACTGATAAAAGTCTAGAAGATGCGGTTGCTGCTATTGATAAAATGGCTAATAATATATTGCAAGATAGCGAATTCAAAATTGATTATGAGGGACAAATTAAACAAATGCAGGAGTCAAGTGGTGACACTATTTTAGTATTTGTTTTTGCCTTATTATTTATTTTCTTAGTTCTTGCTGCTCAGTTTGAGAGCTTTGGTGATTCATTAATGATTTTAGTAGTAGTACCATTTTCTATAACTGGCGGAGTGCTTACTTTATTACTATGCGGTAATAGTCTAAACATGTATAGTAACATTGGCTTAATTACCTTAATTGGCTTAGTCACAAAAAATTCTATTATGATTGTTGAGTTTGCAAATCAATTAAGAGAGGAAGGCGAAAAAGTTCATACTGCAATTATCAAGGCCTCGCAACTAAGATTCCGCCCTATTATAATGACAACCTTGTCAGCAGTTATTGGTGCTGTTCCATTGTTACTAGAAAGCGGTGCAGGTGCTGCTGCGCGTGAATCAATTGGTTTAGTAATTGTGGGAGGGTTATCTATAGGGACTTTATTTACTATCTTTGTAATTCCAGTGCTTTATCACTCGGTTAAAAGAGATTAAAAATGAAAATACTTGGTATAGACCCAGCATTAGGATCTTTAGGGTGGGGAGTTGTTGAGGTACAATCTCCTAAAATTGATTATATACATAGCGATGTAATAAAAACCAAGCCCTCAACTCCTATGGAGCAACGTCTTGGCTTTATTACATCTAAATTACGAGGGGTCGTTAGTCTGCATCAACCGGATATAGTAGCTATGGAAATTACTTTTCTTAATAATAATGCCGCCTCTTCATTGAAATTAGCTTATGCTCGTGGAGCAATTATGTCTCTTGTTGGAGAGTTAGATATTCCCTATTATGAATATGCGCCTAATCAAATAAAAAAAACTATTGTTGGCTCTGGTCATGCTGACAAGCATCAAGTGAAAACCATGGTACAGATGATTTTATCAGGAAAAATGGATGAGATATCTTTTGATGAAGCAGATGCTTTAGCCGTCGCCTACACCTGCTCTGCTAATATCTAATTCGCCAAACAACAAGGTATGTGTTGTAATATAGTATAGTAAATTATTACTATATTCTACTTTAATAAAACTCTTCTAATTTCTTTTTCAAATAATTTATAGGCATCTTTTTTAGAACCATTATACTGATTCAGAGCAATAGTAAAGGCGTATACTGGTTTGCGACCCTTTAGGATATACCCAGATAAAGCATATATGTTATCTAAAGTCCCGCTTTTAGCTAAAATTTGATAGTCACTAGGTAAGTTTTTAAACTTATCAGTTAAACATGCACGGCAATTTTTTCCTGATAAAGGCAGATAATCACGGAATATAGGCAACATTTTTGGGTTGTGATATATTGCTAAAAGGACCTTGTTTATAGACTTAATGCTGTTTAAATTCCTACGAAACCCGGCTCCATCTTGAATGACTAAGCCGTTAATACCAAGCTTAGAAAGTTCTTGCGCGACTGCCCTAGACCCATTTTTAAAAGTGCCAGGCTTACCATATTTTTCATAAGCCATCGTTTTAAATAAAACATTTGAGATAAAATTATCAGAATAAAGCAAAACCTCACTAAGTAAGATTTTTAGAGGCCGTGACTCATGAGTATAGATATTTTTATAGTTATTATACTTAATTTTCTCCGCTAATTGAACCTCGTTAGGCACTGTAATATCATATATTTTTGCATAGTAATTAATTAATTTTGCTATAGATGCTTCGGGGGATCTTATTGCTACACGTAAATTTGGCAATTTATTTTTTATATAATAATTACCAAATAAATCATACTGATTATTTTCATTATAACGAAGCTCAAAAGGGTATTTTTGCGTTAAATTATAATTATCGGTAAGCTTGGCTGAGCTATTTAAATTAATAGCGCTAGATATTAGTTTTGAGTTTTGAATATCAACCCTATTTTTATTCTTTATTAAAGATACATGATGGCAATTTTTATTAATAGATACTGCGCTAATAGGCGCCATATAGCAAAAATTTAAATCATCTGCCTCAGCTCCTGGTGGGTATGAGTGATGATCAAATATCTCACCATCGATCAGAATTTTTCCTTTTATCTCACGAACCCCTAAAGATTTAATTTTTTTAAATATTTGGGCAATATGCTCTGCTTTGAAATCAGGGCTACCACTAAATTGCAAAATTAAATTACCTTCATAAATTCCATTTTTTATATTAGCGATATCCATGTAAGCGTTGGTATAAAAACGATAATCTGGAGATAAAACTTTTAGTGCGCAATACGATGTTATAATTTTTTGTACAGAAGCAGTCATCATATAATTATCAATGTTTTTTTCTGCTATTACTGTATCATTTTTTAAATCTATGTACTGATATGCTAAAATATGATTATTTGCTAGACTACTATTAATATGAATTAGCATTATTACACCTAGCATAATAATATTAATTATTAACTTTGATCTTAGCCCCTGCATTTTTATATTACTCACTCCAATCATGATATATTCTTATATTATAGTGTTTTTTATGCCTATTCAACTCAATTTTTGTAGAGTTATTATGGATCCGTTCACGCGAGTAGTTTATTTAAGCTATTTTACTATAGTAAAAGCAACTGCAGCAATGCCGAAATCACTAAGATTTAGTTAGGTCTTTGTAACTCACTTCTATGAAGCGAAACGCCAACCTTTAGTTTGTCTGGTGAAGGCAATAAAGTGATCCAAATAAACTGCTCACGCGAACACACATTATTATATAGAAAAAAGAGTAACATAACTTTAAATTACATTACTCTTTTCTTGATTTTCTAGCAAGAATTATTGCTAAGACAAAATTTTGAAAATAACTAAAATACACTTTGTAAAAAAATCCTTTTACATTAAATAAGACCAATCTTACTGCCTAACGACCTGCGATAGACATACTCTGTATTATTGATCTAATTTAATTTCAAACTATTTTTTGCCAAAGAATTTTCTTTCTTGAATTCTTGCAGCTCTACCGCTTAAATTTCTTAGGTAGTGTAGTTTTGCACGACGCACGATACCTCTTTTCTTCACTTCAATCTTAGCTACAATAGGTGAATATGTCATGAATCTTCTTTCAACACCTTCACCATGACTAACTTTTCTTACTACAAAAGAAGAAGCGATTCCTCTATTGCGCATAGCTATTACTACACCCTCATAAGCCTGCAACCTTACTGTTGCACCATCTGCAACTTTTACGCTTACACGAACAGTGTCACCAGCCCTAAATTCTGGAACTTCTTTATTTTCTATTAAATGTGCAATTTGTTCTTTTTCAAATTGTTCTACGATATTTGTCATGAATTCATCTCTTAATTTTGTTTGTATCAATTATTGCTTATTTATCTTGTTGCCGTATCTTAGTAATCTCAATTGATTTTTTTGTTTTCCACTCTTTAACAGATTGATGATTACCTGATAATAAAACTTCCGGAACTTTTCTACCTCGCCACTCTGTTGGCTTGGTATATAAAGGATGCTCTATTAATAACATGTCATCAATTTTGTTTTCAAAAGATTCTTCTTTCAAAGTTTCTTGGTTAGCCAAAACGCCCGGTAATAACCTAACAACACTGTCTAATATTGCCAATGCAGCTATTTCACCTCCAGACAAAACATAATCGCCTATACTAATTTGTTTGACATTATACTCTTCAATTATCCTTTCGTCAATCCCTTCGAAGCGTCCACAGAGAATTATTATGTTTTTTTTACCAGATAATGCCCTAGCCATAGATTGATCAAAGGTTTTTCCGCGTGGCGAAGGATAATATATTTCTGCATCAGGATTGTTTTTTAAAGCCGACTCTATTGCCTCGCCCAAAACATCCGGTCTAATAATTAAGCCATTTCCACCACCACAAGCAGGGGCATCAACATTTTTATGCTTAGTTAGGCCAAAATCTCTTATATTAATTACTTCACACTCCCATATCTTCTTATTCAAAGCCTTGCCTGCTAAAGACAAACCAAGAGGTCCTGGGAACATTTCTGGGAATAAAGTTAGTAACGTGACTTTTAGCATAACATTAAGTAGTAATATGATTTAATTTTATAATTCCAAAATACCTAAAGGTTAAAAAGTAATTTCTGAGTTTAAAGTGATATAGTAAATTAAAATGAAGTCTTACTGTTTTATGAAGAAATTTTTTTCAATTTAGTTATTACTTCCTCAACTTACGACACAAAAATGTTCAAAACTAAAAAAAACAATTAATTACGTAAGGTATAATAAAAACAATACTTGTATATGTGAATCAGAGAACTTCATAAGACTCAAAGAGTATCTAGGCGAGTATCTAGGCAAAATATATTTTGGTAGCGAGGGAGGGACTCGAACCCCCGACACGCGGATTATGATTCCGCTGCTCTAACCAGCTGAGCTACCCCGCCAAGATAGTTTGCAACAACTAAAATATTAGCATTGAAAACAACAAAGTTGTTAGTAATAATACCAACAACTTTGTAATAATAGTAAAACGTATTAACGTTTTGAGAATTGTCTTTTTCTACGAGCTTTAACTCTACCGTATTTTTTACGCTCTACAATTCTTGAATCTCGTGTTAAGAAACCACCTTTTCTTAATATAGAATGATACTCATCAGACATACAATCCAAAGCTCTTGATAAACCATGCACAATCGCGCCAGCTTGACCAGTGGTACCACCACCCTTAACTGTACATTTGATGTCAAATTGACCTAAAGTATTGGTCTCAACAAATGCTTTTCTGATTAAAGTGATGTAGCTTTCTCTTTTGAAATACTCATTTATATCTTTAGTATTGATAGTTATTTTACCATTTCCTGGCTTAAGCCATACTCTTGCTACAGAGTTTTTTCTTCTACCTGTTCCATAAGCCCCACCATCTTTTGTAGATTTTTTTGACTTACATTGAACAATTTTTGGAGCAGCTTTTTTTACTGTTTCCGGTGCGGCGCTAAGACCTTCAAGTGCAGATACTTCCATTACAACTACTTCTTATTTTTAGAATTTTTATTTGCAACATCAAAAACCTCTGGCTTTTGAGCTTCGTGTGGGTGCTGATCATCGGCGTAAACATAAAGATTACCGAATTGCTTATTACCCATTTTATTTCTGCTGACCATTCTTTTTATAGCTAGTTGTACAACTCTTTCAGGGTACTTACCTTGCAAGATCTTACCAGCAGTGGTTTCTTTAATACCGCCTGGGAACCCAGTGTGGCGGTAGTAAAATTTACCATTTTTATGATTAGCTTTATTCCCTGACATGTGAACATGCTTTGCATTTGTAATAATCACATAATCCCCACAGTCAATATGAGGAGTGAAGGACGCCTTATGCTTCCCTCTTAGTAAAAGAGCTACCTGACTTGACAAACGCCCTAGGACCAAGTCTTTTGCATCAATGATCCACCATTTTTTATTTATGTCGGATGGTTTTGCAGAATATGTTTTCACAGTACTACTTCAATTTAGATTAATATATTTCGAAGTAGAAAATAGCAGTTTATAATACTCTTTGTCAAGAAAATTTTTTTCTTTTTTAACTAGTTTCAAGTTGTTTATGACTTGAGTGGTCAATTTTTTTAAACTTAAACTGCAACTCTTTACTGGTCTTATCTATATCAATAAAGACTTTCCCGCCTTTTATTAGCTTGCCAAATAATATTTCATCTGCAATTAATTGTTTAATTTTAACATCAATTGCCTTTGATAAATCACGCGCTCCACTACCATTAAGGAAATAGTTATCATTAAAATACTTAATAACATCCTTACTATAATCAAGAAAAACCCTTTTTTCTTCTAATTGAGAAAATAATTCTTCTAGGCTTTTTAAAATAATTTTATCAGCCACGTCATTAATGGTATTAAATAGAATTATTTTATCTAATCTACTTCTAAATTCTGGGCTAAAATAACTTTCAAATGAACTCATGTCAACTGATTCTTCTTTTAATTCAACTGAAGATCCAAAACCTATAGATTGTTTTTTGCTTTCGGATATAACATTAGTAGTTAATATAACAATGGTATTAGTGAAATTAATATGCTTTCCTGAGCTATCAGTAATCTTACCATCATCCATAATTTGCAAAAGTAAATTAAATATCTCGGGGTTTGCTTTCTCTATTTCATCAAATAACACAACAGAGTAAGGATATTTATTCACTTCATCCGTTAAAATACCCCCTCTTTCAAAGCCTACATAACCTGGAGCGCTACCAAGAAGCTTAGAGATGGAGCTACTTTCTGCAAATTCAGACATATCAAACTTTAATAATTTCATGTTGTTGAAATGGGCTAATTGCCTTGCAAGCTCCGTCTTACCCACACCTGTTGGACCAGAAAACATATAGCACCCCATTGGCTTTGCAGATTTCCGAAGGCCCGCTTTTACCATTTTAATACTGGAACATAATATATCAATTGCTTCATCTTGCGCAAAAATATTAGACTTTAAATTTGCGCTTAGGTTTTTGATTTTTTGCAACTCCCCCTCTTCAATTTGTATTGAAGGTATATTAGTAATATTAGATAATAATTTTTCAATGTCCTTATTGGTTAAAGTAATTTTTTTCTTTGACTTATTATCGATATTGCTGCGAGCTCCAGCCTCATCCATTAAATCAATAGCTTTATCTGGTAATTTTCGATCGTTTAAATATCTTTGCGACAAATTAACTGCAGCTTTGAGAGCTGAAATATCGTATTTTACATTATGATGTTTTTCATACTTGCCCTTAAGACCCTCAAGAATAGATAAAGCTACCTCCTCATTCGGCTCTTCAACTATCACCTTTTGAAAACGCCTTACTAATGCCATATCTTGTTCAAAGTGATTATGATACTCTTTAAATGTTGTCGCCCCAATACACCTAAACAACCCTTTAGTTAAGGCTGGCTTTAGTAAATTACTAGCATCCATAGCACCAGTTGCAGAAGATCCCGCTCCGATTATTGCGTGAATTTCATCTATAAATAAAATAGCATCTTTGTTTTTACTTAAGGCGTCTACAAGCTCTTTTATTCTACCCTCAAACTCTCCGCGAAATTTAGTTCCCGCTATTATTCCACCAAGATCAAGAGAATATATCACTGTTGTTTTTAATAAATCTGGCACTTCTTTTTTAACAATTCGATATGCCATTCCTTCTGCAATCGCAGTCTTTCCAACGCCTGGCTCACCAACCAATACTACATTATTTTTTTTGCGTCTACATAAAATTTCAATAGTTCTATCAATCTCACTATTACGACCTATTAAGCAATCAATATTTTCGTTTTTTGCCCATTCATTTAAATTAACACAATATTTATCCAATGGGTCTTGGCCATCACCAATATTAATTTTTTCGCTTTTTGGCTCTTTTTCAGCGACTAAACCTAAAGCTTCATTTGTATTATGCGTACTTGCCTTCTTATTCTGATTTATTTTTGTAACGCCGATATTATAATCAACTAAGCTCTTGCGGCTAATATTAGACTCTCTTAAACATAGTAATGCATATGAGTCATGCTCATAAAAAAACTCAGCTAATATGTTTACACTTGATATAGTTTCTCCCCCTTGCGACCTTGTGTGAAGCAAAGCTCTTTGAATAATCCTTTGAAAGCCTGCAGTTGGCTTAGGGCTTAATGTTGACTCATTCACTAAATCCATTAAATTATTTTTTAAATAAGATTTTAGCTTATGATTTATTAATTTTGTATTTGAATTATTCTTAATAAAAATTTGATGAACTTCAGCATCTTCTAACAAAGCTAAGAGTAAATGCTCGTAGGTGACATATTCATGTTTATACTCTAAAGCAATGTGCATAGCTCTTCTTAACACCACTTCTAATTCGCTTGACAACATAATATTTCACCTTATTTTATTTCATAATTTTCCTCTGGCTACTACTAACTATACCACGAAATTAAATTAAATTATTACTAGATAACAAATTATTTGTTAATTTTATTTTGATTATGTGATAAGAATTAAACTATGTATTTTAATGAATTAGAAAGAGTCTGAGCTATGCAAAGAAACATATTTACAAAAAATGACAAAAAGCCCAAATTACTATTATGGGTTATTGGAATATCTTTAATTATATCAGCTTTAATTCTTAGCTATCGACAAGAAAGAGTTTATACTGAAGATAACACACCATTAAAAACTCAAAATATAGTACTTTACGTAAAAGAAGGTTGCATATATTGTAAATTAGCAAAAGAATTGCTAGACAGCCAGTCTTACGATTATGATTTAGTTGAATTAGCAAATAATCGCGACTTACATCTAAAAATGATAGAAAAAACTGGACAAACTACTGTACCATATATATTTATTAATAATGAACTAATTGGTGGTTATTCTGATTTAAAACGAATGAACGACAGAAATAAATTATAAACATAGAGGATTATATGGCTTACATACCAGTTGTAGTAGAGCAAACATCGAAAGGAGAGAGGTCTTATGATATTTATTCAAGGCTTCTTAAAGAAAGAATAATATTTGTTTGTGGAGAATTCGAAGACCAAATGGCAAACTCAATTGTTGCGCAACTGTTGTTTTTAGAAGCCGACAACCCAGATAAAGAAATTTATATGTATATCAATTCACCTGGTGGAGTGGTTACATCTGGCTTAGCTATTTATGATACAATGCAATATATCAAGCCTAAAATAGCAACACTTTGTATTGGTCAAGCTTGTTCTATGGGCGCAAGCATTCTGCTAGCAGGCGAAAAAGGAATGAGATACGCCCTGCCAAATAGCCGCGTGATGATTCATCAACCAAGCGGTGGTTATCGTGGACAAGCTACAGATATTGAAATACACGCGCAAGAAACTATTAAAATTAAAAATCTATTGCGAGATATTTATTCTAAACATACTGGGCAAACAAAGAAAAAAATAACCGCCTCTATGGAAAGAGACTGTTTTATGTCGCCACAAGAAGCAAAAGATTTTGGAATTGTTGACCATATTATAACAAATCGTGAATTAATGCTGGTAAAATAATTTATTTGTAATATTTTAATATAAAGTTAAATAAAAAATTAAGGGTAAGTTTAAGATGACAAATAAGAAACCTTTACACTGTTCTTTCTGCGGAAAGGACCAATTTCAAGTCAAGAAATTAATTGCTGGACCAGAAGTGTTTATCTGCAATGAATGTGTTGATATTTGTCAAGACATAGCTCTTGAAGAGAAACATGAAGAACTAGAAAACATGATTTCTGATCTACCTTCACCAAAAGAGATCTGCAAAACATTAAATGACCATGTTATTGGACAAGAGAAAGCTAAAAAGGTTTTATCTGTGGCGGTATATAATCACTATAAACGTCTAGAGCAGCTTAATGCTAAGGATAGCGATGTTGAGCTAAATAAGTCAAACATAATGCTTATTGGGTCAACCGGATCGGGAAAAACATTACTTGCACAAACGCTAGCTAGAATTTTAAACGTACCATTTACCATGGCAGATGCCACAACCCTAACCGAAGCTGGATATGTGGGCGAAGATGTAGAAAATATCTTATTAAGGTTACTGCAATCTTGTGATTTTAACGTTGAGAAAGCCCAAAAAGGTATTATTTATATTGATGAAATAGATAAAATTGCTAAAAAATCTGAAAATGTCTCTATCACACGCGATGTATCCGGGGAAGGAGTACAGCAATCTTTACTAAAGATTATGGAAGGAACTGTTGCTTACGTACCACCACAAGGTGGAAGGAAACATCCTCAGCAAGAATTCATTCAAATAGATACGTCTAATATATTATTTATTTGCGGCGGTGCTTTTATGGGAATTGAAAGCATTATTGCCGAGCGAAGTGATAAGAGCTCTATCGGCTTTTCAGCCAGCGTTAAATCAAAAGAAGAGCTGCGCAAAGTCGACACCTTAAAAGACTTGCAAATTGAAGACTTAGTAAAATTTGGTATGATACCAGAATTTATTGGTCGTATCCCAACTATTGCAACATTAAAAGAACTCAATAAAGAAGCTTTAATTCAGATTCTTACCGAGCCAAAAAACGCGATTATCAAGCAATATAAGAAGTTATTTGATATAAACGGCGCTGAATTAAACTTTACTAATGACGCTTTAGAATCAATTGCTGAAAAAGCATTAAAAAGGAATACTGGCGCAAGAGGACTTCGCTCTATTATTGAAGATTTATTACTTGAAGATATGTATAATTTTTGTAGCTTAGACAGCAAGACTATTACTTATAACAAAGATACTGTGAGTAACAATAGTCCAGCAATAGTTAAGCACAAAGCTCGCAAAGAAGTCAAAAAAACTTTAAAAAAGGCAGCTGTATAAATAATGCTCACAGAGCCGAAAAACAGGGAAAAGGAAATAATCCTTTTCCTGAGCAGTTTATTTTGTCAAAAAGATATTAAATTAACCAAAATGGTTGGCGATGCTGGCCTAAGAGAGTATTACCGAGCTTATATTGATAACACAAGCTATGTTATAATGGACTCTATGGCTGACAAAGAGGGAATGAGGAGCTTTGTCAGCGTAGGCCGTTATTTGCAAAATATTAAAATCTCTGCTCCCAAAATATACCACATAAATTTTGAAAAAAATATCTTAGTTTTAGAAGATTTTGGACAGACAAGCCTTAAAAAGATGATTAAAGGATCTTCTCAAGAAGAAGGGTTTGGTTTATATAAATCATCCATTGATCTATTAATAGAGCTACAAAATAAATTTACTAATAATCTTGATGTTTCAGAATTAAATACCAAGTCTTTACTAGAAGAATTAAATATTTTTATTCACTATTATATCCCTTATAAATATAATAAACCTTTGTCTTCAGAGCAGAAGCAAGAATTTCTTGCTATATTTAATAAAATTCTAAACCAACAAATAGATCTGGGCAAAACTATTTCATTGCAAGATTATCACTCGGAAAATATTATGGTTTTAAATAGACATAATGATAATAAATTACCCTATTTAGGCTTATTGGATTTTCAAGATGCAAAAATTGCTTCTCCTATTTACGACATAGTATCTATTATGCAAGATGCACGAATAGAATTACCCAACAACACTGCCATAGAACTACTACGTTACTATGCGCAAAAAATGAGATATGATTTCGATCCTTTATATATAAATTACCATATCTTAGGAGCACAAAGAAATTGCCGTATTTTAGGGGTATTCATAAAAAAATTTATAGCTGAAAATGAACAAGGCTATTTACAATACCT
>JBMGNO010000034.1:0-12533 GCA_049739405.1 Rickettsiaceae bacterium | reverse complement strand
TTCGTCTAGCTGTTCTTTTGTTGCTTCAAAGCCAGTTGTGTCAGCATCTAGGTCTTCCTCTTCGCGTGTTTCAGCAAAGCTAGCTTCTTTTGGCGCTTCATCAATGCTGATAAATTTAAATTATGCAAGTCAAAATTGATAATATTGAGCTCAAAAGCCCCGTTATATTAGCCCCCATGTCAGGAGTAACTGACTTGCCATACCGCAAGTTAGTGAAAAAATTTGGCGCCGGGTTAGTTGTCTCGGAAATGATTGCTAGCAGAGCTATGATAGTACAGTCAAGGCAGTCAATGCAAAAATGTGCTATTGAACAAGACTC
The DNA here is from genome assembly GCA_049739405.1 of Rickettsiaceae bacterium. Taxonomy (GTDB): domain Bacteria; phylum Pseudomonadota; class Alphaproteobacteria; order Rickettsiales; family Rickettsiaceae; genus Megaera_A. The sequence goes on along the minus strand of JBMGNO010000034.1, from coordinate 12,214 downwards.
TAATGATGCAACCAAAGCATGTGTACAACTTGCTGGTTGTGAGCCAAATGTAATTGCAGAATCTGCTAAGATGAATGAAGCAATGGGAGCAAAAATTATAGATCTTAACTTTGGCTGCCCTGCGAAGAAAGTGGTAGGGGGTTTTTCAGGCTCTGCTTTGATGAAAGATTTAAAACTTGCTGAAGAAATATTAACGCAAACTGTTCAAGCAGTGCAGGTCCCCGTTACTTTAAAAATGCGAATGGGGTGGGATGATAATTCCCTCAATGCACCAGAGCTAGCAAAAATAGCAGAAAATGCTGGTATTCAGATGATTACTGTCCATGGCCGCACAAGATGCCAATTCTATCGCGGCAATGCTGATTGGAAATTTATATCTAAAGTAAAAGACGCTGTAAAATTACCGGTTATTGCTAATGGCGATATTAAATGTATTGACAGTGCCGTAACCGCCCTTAATGAATCTGGTGCTGATGGAGTGATGATTGGACGTGGTTGTTATGGTAAACCCTGGCTGATTAATCAAATAGCGCACTACCTCTTGCACAATGAACGCCTTCCAGACCCGTCAATAGCTGTGCAGTTAAACACTATATTGGAGCATTATGATGATATGATAAACCATTATGATGAAAAAACTGGAGTAAATCTTGCAAGAAAACATATTGGCTGGTATAGTAATGGATTACCTAATTCTGGTGAGTTTAGAGCGAAGATAAATCAACTAACTGACCCAGATGCTGTGATTAATTTAGTTAAAGAATTTTATAGTAGCTTGATATAAAATATGAATAATAGTGATGAATCGCTGATCAACGCAGTCAGCAAAAACCTAGATAAATTTTTTAAAATGCACTCAACTCATGCTCCAGAATCAGGTCTGCATGAAAGATTCATGAGCGAGATTGAAAAAATATTAATCCAAAAAACCTTAGATTATTCGGATAATATTCAAACTAAAGCGTCCAATATATTAGGTATTAATCGAAATACTTTACGTAAAAAAATCCAAAAATTAGAAATATAAACTACACCTATATAGTGAATTAAGTTGAAGTTTGAGTTTTTTATAGAAAATATTTTTTAATTCAGGGATTAGCTTAAAATATAAATGAACCTCAATTTGCATAATAAAAAAGCGCTACCGTTGAAGGTAGCGCTTTAGTAGATGATTTATTATTTTGTCTTAATTATGCTGGCGTGTTATTAGCGCCATCAACTGGACATGTAGCATCATCAGCATTACCGCTTAAGAAGGCAACTAGTTGAGGAGCTCCAAAGATCACACCTACACCAGCAGCAGTCGCAGCCGCAATACCCCAGTTTAACTTACCAAGGAATAGACCAACTCCAACAGCAAATATCGCTAGCGTAGCAATACCTCTGGCAATACCACCACCTAAGTTTGCCACTAAACGACATAATGTATTACCAATTATATCATCGTTTGCACCAGCAAAAGCTGCTTCACTTGAAGTCATTACAACGCAAATAGCTGATAGTAATAAAAGCAAACGCCATGCTAAGTCTGAATTTAATTCAACATGAAATTTTTTAAAGCTCATTTTTTATACCTTCTTTAAATTAATAATTTAAATACGATAATTATCCTCGTACTTAAGAACAAGTTTAGCTCTCAGCGCTACAAAACGTCAAGATATATAATCTAAGTTAGATATTTATTAATTTAAAATGTGTGTTTTTTGCTCACAGTTTAAATTTTACCAAATGAATATATTTTTAATTTCAAAAAATGTTTTGTTTCACTTAATATTTATGATAGATTTAAACAATCAATTTTTAATTGACTTACAGTATAATTATTTTAACCTAAATTAGGAGAAATTAGGATGGGAAAAAAGCAAAACAATATTGCAGCTAGAGTATCTCAGCAAGTAACTAAAAAAACTAATAAAGCAAATGCAAAACAATTAAAACAATTAAAACAATTAACTAACAAAAAAGAAAATTCAGATTATAACGAACTATATAAAACAATAAATAAATCTACACTTAGTACCATAGCCAAATCAATTAACCCCAAAAGCATTATAGAAAATTATTCAAACCCGCAAGAGCGTGCAGATATATTTGATTTAATTGAAAAACGATTTGCAGCAGAGAAGAATTACCCAGAATTTAAGTCTGAAATTCTAACATATAATGCAGAAGAAGCTTTTAATAAAAACAAAGAAGAAAAATCTGCAGATGTAAAATTTTCGAAGGACAAAGAAATATCTGAAAAACTTCTGCAAGCACTTGGTATTAAATTAAACGCAATGAAGTCATCAATTCATAGGGATAATCAAGTTGATAAAATAGAATTAATGCTTGAGGGCATAACATCGCGTCATTCAGCACGTCGTAATTTTGAACTAAACGAAAAAGCAATCATAAGTAAACACGAAATATTAACCGGGAACTCAGTTAGTTCAAGTAGTACATTTGAAACATCTGTTACAAGCAAAGATATTTTGTCAAAAGATCCAGCTAAAACAAACTCATTATTACAATCTTTTAAAAATGCAGCTGACATAGCACAAGGAGTAGACGGAGACGACCCAATGGCAACTGAAGCTTTAAACTGCGCTAATGCAGCAGCTAATATTCAGTTTAAAATTGATAATCACGAAGGGGCCGCTCAATCTTTATCTCAAGCAGCAAAGCTAGTAGAGAAATTTAGTAACAAACAGCTTAGCCAATCTATTACAAAGCATATTGAATTTATTGATAACCCTGAAAACACAACGATTAAAATTACTGGAGGGGTAGAAATACCATCTACGCCTATCACAATGCTAAGTAAACATGATATTTCATTGCTACAACTACATCGCACATTGCAGCCTGAACTAAATAAAATAGCTGAACAAACTACTAATGGTAAATGGGAAAATATACAACCTTCAACATCAATCACAACCGACTACGGCGTTGGAGCTGAGTTACAAAGATTAATTAACAAAAATCCAAAAATAAATTCCAATGACATTAAAAAAGTAGTTTTTAGAGAAATGGTTAATGCAGTTGTTAATAGCGAAGATAAAGACGTCACATGCTTAGCAATTTTTGCACAGCAAAACCGTGACTTAATTCAAGAAATGGCTGATAATACACCAGATATATTCTGTAATTCTTATATATTCCAATGCCTTGTCCCTGATGCACACAAATATTCAAAACAACTATGGAATGAAGAAGTAACAGAGCAGCCTAAAGGCCATAACTTATTTCTAGAGACTTCACTTTTCCCTGTGATTGCAAAAAAAATAGGATCTAATGTCTTAGAACCTGTTGAAAACACGATAAAGGAAAAAAGTACAGCCGAACATACTAATAAAAACCTTAGTAAATTATTAAACCCTAATTATTTTACAACAGATGGAACCACAAGTACTAGCTATTTAGGACATAATCTTGGTATGCTGAAACAAGCCCCTGAATTGGTACAAATAATGCAGTTAGTAACAGCACTTGACGCTAAGAGAGAGACAAAAAGTGATAACTGGGATCCTATCAAAAAAGCCGTAGCTTTATGCCCAAAACCCTCAGAAAGATTAGTAGATCATTATGATTATATGATCACAAATTCACAAAGAGGTAAGGTTGAAGAATATTTAAACGATATTCCTACATCAGACGATGGGTTAGATTTAATGTCACAATCGCAGATTTTAGGAGCCTAATATTAAAAATAGCAGTATAAACAAACTCTATTATTCTAAAGCACCCCGGCCAAAATATTCTTGGTCGGGGTTTTTATTGTCCTATTATAAACTAATTTTTATTTCTGCTATTGTCGCTAAGATTAAAGCTGATACTAGATAAGGATCTGCATTTGCGCCTGGGCGCCGATCCTCAATATAGCCAAAACCTTTTTCGGCTACAGATCTTGGAATACGTATTGAACAACCACGATCAGCATCGCCAGCTGAAAAATCTGAGATAGCTGAAGTTTCGTGCCCACCTGTTAGTCTTTCCTCTAGCTTATCTCCGTAATTCTTGATATGCATATGATGGTTCTTTTCTAAGCGTGTAATATAATCTTGCATTGCTTTCTTCCCGGTAATAGCCGAGCGTAGTTCTTGCGTTGAAAAATTAGTATGCATACCAGCACCATTCCAATCACCTTTTACAGGCTTATTATCGTGTGAAATATGAATGTTATAATCTTCACTAATACGGTGCATTAGCCAGCGCGCAATCCACATATGGTCGGAAATGTTTAAAGCTGTTGAGTCTTCCGAATCAACTCCTCTATAACCTATTTGATACTCCCATTGACCTGGCATTACTTCTGCGTTCATTCCGTAATACATAATTCCTGAAGCCATGCAAATTTGCCTGTGCTTATTAGCTAGGTCACGACCAAAAATTTGTTCGCTACCAACGCCGCAATAATAAGGCCCCTGCTTTCCAGGAAATCCATGCTCTGGCCAACCAAGAGGAATATTACGCCTAAACATCGTGTATTCCTGTTCAAAACCAACCCATAAGTGTAAATCTTTTCCACCTTGATCTAATATTTTGCGTAATTTGGCTCTGGTATTAGAGTCATGGTCAGTTCCATCTGGGTTTTGCACTTCACAGAGGACTAAATAATCCCCACCATTACCTAGACCGTCTATCACATAATTCACCGGCTTAAGCAAACAATCAGAGTCATTGCCTGTAGCCTGATTAGTAGAGGATCCATCAAAACTCCACACTGGAAAATCATTTATGGTAAAATTTGGTGGTAAGTTAATGGCCCTGCTTTTAGAGCGTATTTGCCCGGTGGGCTTGGAACCATCTAACCATATATACTCAACTATCTTGATATTTTTCACTGCTGTATTCTCACTAAAAATTGAACAATGAATTAAACATAGCTCCCTTGCAGCATTCGATCAAGACTTAACTTTGCCTTATCACGAATTTGAGGATCTAGTACTATTTCAGGGGCACTATTTTTCATGCATAAGTAAATTTTTTCTAACGTATTCATCTTCATAAAATGACATTCGCTACAAGTAGCGCACCCAGATTTATTTAAGGAAGGAACGTCATGAAAATTACTATCGGGCGAAACTTTATGCATCTGGTAGATGATACCAGGCTCAGTGAGAACTATAAACTCACCACCATTATGCTCTTTTGTATAATTTAATAATGCAGATGTTGAACCAATAAAGTCAGCATACTCAAGTAATGATACTGGGCATTCTGGGTGTGCAATGATGCTGGCATTTGAATGATGCATTTTAAGGCGAATCAACTCACGTTCGGAAAAATTTTCATGAACAACACAGCTTCCGTTCCAAAGAACCATATCACGGCCTGTTTTTTTAATAAGGTAATTACCCAAATGCTTATCCGGGGCAAAAATAATTTGCTTATCTTTAGGAATAGATTTAATAATTTTTTCTGCACTAGACGAGGTCACAATAATATCTGACAAAGCTTTAATCTCTGCAGAGCAGTTAATGTAGGTTACCGCCACATGGTCAGGGTATTTTTCACGGAATTGTTTAAATAAATGAGGTGGGCATGAATCTTCCAGAGAACAGCCTGCTTTCATATCAGGAATAACCACTTTTTTATCTGGGTTTAAAATTAATGCTGCTTCTGCCATGAATTTTACCCCACAAAAAACTATCATTTCTGCATCAGTATCTTTTGCTTTCTTGGATAATTCAAAAGAATCCCCAATAAAATCTGCAATGTCTTGTATTTCTGAGTCTTGATAGTAATGCGCTAAAATAATAGCATTTTTTTCTTTTTTTAATTTTAATATTTCAGACTCAAGGTCTAGGTATGGGTCTATTTGCGAATGAAGTTCTGCCATTTATTATCTATATATATATGCACTAAAATTAACTACTCAGTTTTTAACATGGTCTTGTTCAATGGTCAATTAATCTTTACTACCGAAGGTAATCCATAGGATCTTTTGGCCTTTTTCCCTCACGTATTCCGAAATATAATTGCGGGCTGGATACTTTTCCAGTCGAGCCAACATAACCAACTACTTCCCCTCTATGCACATGGTCACCTTTGCTCAGCTCGGTGCTTTTCATGTGAGCATATGAGGTAAATAAATTATTATCATTTGCTTTAATAATAACTAAATTACCATATGTTGCATCATAGCTTGAATAAACCACTTTACCAGAAATACTCGCCATGATCTCTGAACCTGACCTAGCCTCAATATTAATGCCTTTATTTGTACCAAACTTAGTTTTATCGCCAAACTTACTAATAATCTTACCAGACACAGGTTTAATGAACTGATCATCCTCTTTTGCAACTAATTTTACTTTCTTAGCCTTATTCTTATGAATCTTTAAAATTTGGAATTCATCAACATAATAAGGCGACATTAAACCGTTTAATCTTGCGATCTCTTTAATATCTTGGTCATATTTGTGCGCAATAGATTCAATGGTTTCTCCTATTTTTACTTCATGGTAAATATATTTTTTACTCTCCCTAGTATCATCAGGTAAAACTATATCCTCATTATTTTGAATATTACTCGGCGCAATAATTTCTGATTTATAAATACTATTTGCATTATTAGTTCTTATAGTAGAATTATGATTATACTCAATTGGCGCAACCTGCTTTGATATTGCACAAGAGCACAATAAGAAAACAGGCAAAAGTAAAGTTATGCTATTTATCATTATTTTATTTATTTTTATCTTTATTTTGGTATTATCTATACTTTAATATAAAGCAAAATAAGCATTTATGCAAATAGCAATAGCCAATGACCATGCTGGTTTTACGTTAAAAGAAAAAATTATAGAGGTTTTAGAGTTACAAAACATTAAGGTCATAAATCTTGGCTGTAATAATCATGATAGAGTAGATTACCCAGATTACGTGCATCTGCTAACTGAGTCAATAATAGAGGGGCAGGCGACTAAAGGAATATTAATTTGTGGAACTGGTATTGGCATGTCAATTGCAGCAAATCGTAGCTCCGCTATTCACGCAGCCTTATGTACTAATGAGTTCATGGCGGAGCGTTGCCGCAGTCATAATAATGCTAATGTATTAGTATTAGGGAGCAAACTTAATGATGACGATGCCTCACTAGAAATACTGCAAAAATTCTTAACAACAGAGTTTGAAGGTGGGCGTCATACAAAACGCATTGATAAAATTAGATAATCATGGAACCGTTATCACCTTTTTCTACTGCATTAGACTGTATAATTTCATCTTCACTATTACTATGTTGTGGTCACTCAATACTTACTGCAATTGTTGGAGAATATGATGATGAGGAATATGCACCAGATCAATACGAAGATTTCATCAACTTTCATGAATTAGTTGAAGCTAATGGACAAGGAATGTATCACAGACAATCTGAGGATAATACTATTGAGGAATTAACCAGCTCAGGTAGTTTTAACCCCTACCATAACCCCTATCAAAACGAATCTTACCACGTTGAAAACTACTAAGTAGGCGCGCCAAAAGTCGTATAGTAAATTAACTTCGGCAAAAAGTACTCATGCATAGCATGTGCAACTTTATTTGGCGCGTGAACTACTAAAATTTATAACCAAATCCTATTGAGATAATAAGAGGATTCAACTTCATTGTCGACTTAATTGAGTCAACAGACTGATTAGCTGTATCGAACAAGGATTTATCGAATTTTAGACGAGTATCCATAAAATATTGCTTGGCTTCTATAGTAAAGAAAGTATCATCACGGGTAATTAAATCAACTCCAACCTGAACAACTGGACCGTGCGCACTAGAGACAGATATCTGATCTGAACGAGTATTAAGCAACATTGCACTATAACCAACTCCTACAAAGGGTCTGATTGCACCATACGGAGCAATATGATATTGCATAATTGCACTAAATGGCACCATGAACATATCTTTTCTATCCATATCCCCTGGGGTAGTGTTATTAGCTTCTGCTACCGCGTTAGCTACTTTATCTATTTCAGATTTTTTGATGTTCATATAACCCACACCGGTTCCTAATTCCATTGCAAAATTTGCATTAAAAAAATAGGAAACAGATCCCTCGACTCCATAAGCTGCCGATACTATTTGACCAGGATTTCCAGTATTAGTAATATCAGAGTCAAATTTTGGCTTAGTGTCTAAATCATCGTAGAATGCTTTCATCTTAAATAATAATTCGCCCTCATTCTTATAGTAAAAATGATCATCTGCATAAGCTGAGGATACGAGTAATGTTGAAATAACACAAAGTTTTTTAAGTATTTTCATAATTTACAGGCCTGGTATTTTATTTACAAGTTTAGTTGCATTTTAACCGATAATCTGTAGAATTGTCTAAGAAGAAAATTCAAAGCAAAGAATATTGTCGATTTTCTACTGATCAATGTGCTATTAATATCATTCTAATGATTAAAAATATGAATACAAAATTACAAGTTTATTTTATTGGTGTATCTTGGTTTATCTTAAGTACGGTTAGCAGCTCTATTAATGATGTAATTTCAAAATATATTGGTACGCATATTGGTAGTTATGAAATAACTTTTTTCAGATTTCTATTTGGCACCATCACATTGCTGCCATTCATTGCTTATTATGGCGTAGAAACATTAAAGACGTCTAGGCCATTAATACATATTTTAAGAGGATTTTTATTATTCATTGGTATTGCTGCATGGACCTACGGATTATTCATCGCTCCGGTAACAACAGCCACTGTTGTTAGCTTTACTATTCCAATTTTTGTCTTAATATTGGGTGTGTTTTTATTAAAAGAAAACATTATCTGGCAAAGATGGGCCGTAACATTGATTGTATTTACTGGCTTGTTTGTCACTCTGGACCCACAATCTTCCGATTTTAATCCAGAGATTTTTGTACTATTATTTGCTGCCATTTCTTTCGCAATTTTAGACATAATTAACAAACGATTCGTTGTGCAAGAAACCATGATTAGCATGTTATTTTACTCGGCAATCATTACTGCCCTATTTGCTCTGCCATTCGCTCTGCAAAGTTGGGTACAACCAACCCTGCAAGATTTGGTCTTATTATTTATACTTGGCGGTAGCGCAAATTTAATTTTATTCTTTTTACTAAAAGCTTTTGCCTTGGTAGATGCAACTGCTCTAGCGCCTTATAGATATTTTGAATTAATTACATCGGCTAGCATCTCCTACTTAGTTTTTGCTGAAATGCCAACCCAAACAACAATATTTGGCGCTATATTAGTTATTCCGTCAACCTTGTTTATTATTTATTCTGAAAAAAAGCAATTAGACAACAAATAAACCAGAACCCATTAGTGCAAAAATGCACAACTTTGTTGTAATTAACTACACAACCTAGAAAAAAGTACTTACAATAGAATTAACTCATAGTATATTTAATATATAATTGAATATATTACCTGGTAACTGATGTCAAAAAAATATTATGATTTTGAACCTTTAAGTATATCAAAAATAACTCGGCTATCTTTAAACTCTATATCTCCACCTTTATCTCCGGGGCAATTAAACAAGTTGTTATCTGCCACGCAACTAAATTTTCTGCAAATTCAGTATGTCGACATATCTCATTTTTTTGATGAATTACTTGATAATTTACGCAACTGCCCCTTAACGCATTTATCACTGAATCGATGCTTCCTTAATCAAGACAATATTAAGAAACTAGCTGAGCTTATAAAAAGCAAGCCTTTGAAGAATATGTCGTTAAAGCTTAATAATAATATTAATGGTAATTTGCAAACCTTGGTGGAATCTATATTAACCAATCCTACTATCGAGGATCTAAACCTTTACGGGATTGGTTTTCCAGATAAACTAGGTCACCCAATTGCTAACCTAATAAAAGATCCCAGATGTACCATTAAAACTTTGAATATTGGCAATAATAATTTGTCGGAAAATACCCTCGAAATGCTAGCAAAAGCTCTACGGCATAACAAATCAATAACCAATCTAAATCTTTGTTGGAACAAAACTAAAGGAAAGTCTACGGGGGATATATTAAATGCTCTGAAGAAAAATAATACTTTGCAAAAGCTTAACCTATACAATAATGAGATAGGAAGAGAAGAAGCTTATCACCTAAACAAATTAGTAAACACCAATTTACAAATACTAGATCTAGGGTCTAATCCCATAGAAAAAGAGGGTGCTAAGTTTTTATCTCAGGCTTTAAGAAGTAACTCCTCTCTTACTCACCTTGATTTATCTCGAACTAATTTGGGCGCTGCTGGTGTGAAGCTATTGTCTGAATCATTATCACTCAACAAGTCTTTAATATATCTAAATTTATATCATAATAATATTGGAAAAAAAGGAGCCGCTTATCTGGGAGAAGCCTTAGAGAAGAATAAAACCCTAAAAACTTTGCTAATTCACTTTAATAATTTATGCGAGGAAGGAATAGAATTTATTGCTAAAGCTTTACAATACAACACATCCTTAACAGAGATAGATCTATCATCAAATAATACAACCCCTTACCAGCATTATCACCGAGATGATCAAGAAATTCAACAACTTCAAGAAACATTAACAAACTCTGCAGATAAAATATCCCATAGCATTAGCCAGATGCTTAAATTCAATAATACATTGGAGATTCTACATTTACGTGAAAATAGTTTATCTGGTAAAAATGCATCTATTATTGCGAAGGGCATAAACAATAATTACAGTCTAAACAAGTTATGCTTACAGAAAAATGATATTTCTAGTGAACAATTATCAGAATTTATTACAGCATTATCAGGCCACCCTATGCAAAAATTAGACTTATCAGGAAATGAACTAAATTCAGAAGGTGCAAAAATTATCCGTACATTATTTACAGAAAATCAAACATTACAAGAGCTTAATTTAGCTAGCAATAACATACCAGTATCAGACTGTTTAGAATTAATCAAAGAACTATCGCGCAATCGAGGAATTAAACAACTTAATCTATGCCATAATGATTTAAAACCAAATGAATTAAAAGAACTACCACCCTTACTTAGCCAGTATTTTAATGTTAAAACTGATATCGGTAAAACCCCAGAGGGCCAAGGAGTAACCTATCTTACCCCGCAAAAAATTGAGCATTGCCTAAAAGAAGATAACCACCACCGATCAGTATCAATTAATAGCGGTAATAATACCTCAACTGAGGTTTACACTATTATCATACCAAATCCACGAATTACAAAAAGACCGATAATAGAGGAAAATATTATCGGTGATGATACCTATTTAGATGCCAATATTGATTAAAGACTATAGCTCATTAAGGTTTTATTTTACCTGAATATCCTCAATAAGGGCGTCGATACCTTCTGTTGATAGAATACTTTTAAATTCAGACTGTTGTGAATTTAAAATACTAACACCTTCAGTGATAATATCCCCAACTAGAAAAAGTTTTTTACCACCACGGTTTTGCTCATGAATCAAATAATCGACTCTCAGAGAAGAACCAGATCTTGTATTAACTATTTTAGTATTCACCATAAATAAGTCTTCATCTAGCCTTCTTACCTTTGTTAAAACACCTTTTTCACCTTCATAAGATAGTGCTAGTTCAGAATAAGAGTTGATAATGAAACGAGTATATGCTTTTGTAAACTCTTGAATTTTACTACGAGAAAGTTTTCTTCTATACCTGCCTAAACTATATTTTGCCATCCAGTCAAAATGTAGATGTGACTCTATCAATTTCGCTGAAGCTTTTTTTCTATCCTGGTCTGACATACCCTTCTTTTGAAAGAGGTCATATGTTTTTTGCATTAAATTATCAACATATACCTCTAGCTGCTTTTGTTCGCTATCTGCTGCGTTTACTAACGAAATATTACTAAATAATACAACGCAACATAAAATTAAATATTTTTTCATATTTTTTAAACCTTATTTTTTAGTATTTTACCACTTGTGGGCAAACAAAACTTTCTGGGTAGTTCATGTTTGACTCACGATTATCTAAAATAGCATTTCTAATGCCAATATAGGGATCTGTTGAGTGCTTATAGACATGATCAGTAAATGTTAAATTTCTTTCTCTGGCATGAGTTATTGTTGAAGCTGCAATACCGTATTGAAAATCACTATGGAATACATATGATAGTGGATTTAATACAAAATCATACATCACCAAATCCATAACATCACGAGCATTCCTGCCACCCAAGAAAGGCACTACTATATATGGACCGGCCCCTACACCGTAATATGCCATA
>JBMGNO010000033.1:0-12948 GCA_049739405.1 Rickettsiaceae bacterium | reverse complement strand
GTACCAACTTTTTTCTTTGACTCTTTATTGTATATATCAGCTGTATGTATGCCATCTTCCAAAGTTTTTTTCCAAGCATTTTCAATATTGGAAGCAATATCCCCTTGACCAATATGAACTAGCATCATGATTGCGGCATTGATTAACCCTGAAGGGTTAGCAATATTTTTACCTGCAATATCTGGAGCTGAGCCATGAATAGCTTCAAACATAGCATATTCTTTACCAATATTTGCACTACCAGCTAGACCAACTGAACCTGAAATCTCAGCCGTAATATCAGAAATAATGTCACCAAATAAATTCGATGTCACAACTACATCAAAACTTTCTGGTTTTGTTGCCAGTTTTGCTGTACCAATATCAACAATATAATGCTCATTGTCAATTTGCGGATATTCCTTAGCTATTTCGTCAAAAACTTGATGAAATATACCATCGGAAAATTTCATAATATTATCTTTACTAAAACAAGTAACTTTTTTACGATTATTGGCAACAGCATACTCAAAGGCATAACGTATTATTTTCTCACAACCAGTTCGGCTAATTAGCTTTATTGATTCACGCATATTTCGTGTATGCCTATACTCAATGCCAGCGTATAAATCCTCTTCATTTTCACGCACAATAACCACGTTTAATTTAGGGTGCAAGCTATGTACTAGTGGATGGTAGGAAATGCTAGGCCTAATATTTGCATATAAACTCAGCGCTTTTCTTAAAGTAACGTTCAAACTTTTATAACCACCTCCTTGTGGCGTAGTTATTGGTGCTTTAAATAAAATTTTAGTACGCTCTATAGACTCCCATGTTTCAGGGGCGATTCCGGATGTATAGTTCTTTTTATATAATTTCTCACCAATATCAATCATTTCAATGCGAATCTTAGCTTCGGCTTTTTTTAATATCTGCAGAGTTGCTTCCATTATCTCTGGCCCAATGCCATCACCATATGCCACTGTAATTGGAACTATTTTATCCATAATATATACCTTTTTTATTTACTGCTTACACTTTACTGGAATAACTTCAAATACCGAATGCTCGAAAGAGTTAATAGATAAATTATGTGGAAATAACCACCCATCAAAAACTATTTTTACATCTTCTTTATCTTCATAATCAATTATGGTTAAAGCAATTCCGTCTTTAAAACCATTTTTGCTCGTATCAATAATACATTTATTCAACATCATTGATAAAGTGCCAAATTCATATTGTTGCTCAATCTCTAGGGTTATTCTTTCCGATTTTGATGTAATTTTATTAAGAATAATCACTTCTGCTTTTTGATAGTACAAATAATCTTCTGCAATGATCTGATCATCCTCTGCAGTTAGCTGTTCAGCAGTAGCTTTATTGCTACAACATATGAAAAACAAAAATATTGCAATAATTTTTTTTAACATCATCACCAAAATTAGTCACTTAATATTTTATTAATTGTCAATAATTACTATAACTGAAGATTAGCTTGATCACAACTAAACTAATCGTACTACTTATGTTTTTTATGAATTATAATTTCCAATTATCAGCAATCCACTTTGTAGAGCGGACATATTTTAGGAAATTACCATAAAAGCTACCTTTAATAGCCTCCGGAATAGTAGGCTTACCATGAAAAACTACGATTTTAACGCCCTTAGGTTGCACCGGCTCTTTAAAATATCTGATTATATAAGAAGGAATACAATGCCTTTTAAAGCTTCTGCACCAAGAGTCGGGCCAATATTTTATATCACCTATTTTTTTTGAAAGTAAAGTTTTTTATATTGTGCCAGAAATCGACTATATTATCTTTGCATGTTAAACATAATATTCTGACCCTTTGCAAAAAGCTTTTTGTAGTATTTTTTGATTTTTGTAATATATTACTCATAATATCTATATTAGATTTAATAAATTACGGATATTTTTGCATAATTTACCTAAATATCAAATAAATTATGTATTATGATGTCTAACAAATAATATTTAAGGTAAGACTATGTCAATACTAGCACGAAAAATTCAAAAAATAAAACCTTCACCAACTCTTGCTGTAACTTCAAAAGCTAGAGAACTAAAGGCTAAGGGAATTGATATTATATCACTTGCTGCAGGAGAGCCAGACTTTGATACTCCAGATAATATTAAACAAGCAGCTATTAAAGGCATTCAACAAGGCAAAACAAAATACACGCCAGTTGCAGGGACTAATGAGCTAAGGCAAGCAGTATGCGATAAGTTTCAAAGAGAAAACAACCTAAACTACGATATTAATGAGGTTATTATTGGCACCGGTGGCAAACAAATTATATATAATTTGTTAATGGCAACCATCAATGATGGTGATGAAGTGATTATCCCTACCCCTTACTGGGTATCGTACCCAGATATGGTTTTATTATCTGGTGGAAAACCTATCTTTGTTGATTCAACGATGGATCAGGATTTCAAACCAAAAATCAGCGATATAGAACAATCTATCACCAACAAGACCAAATGGCTTATTCTTAATTCACCAAGTAACCCATCTGGAGCAATATATACCTCTAATGATTTAAAGGAAATTGCTAAACTAATGGAAAAATACCCTGATTTGCATGTTATGACTGATGATATTTATGAACATATTATGTTTGATGATTGCGCATTTCATAACCTAGCTTCTGTTGCATCAGAAAAATTAAAAGATAGAATATTTATAATAAATGGTGTTTCCAAAGCTTACTCTATGACTGGGTGGAGAATAGGCTATGGCGCAGGTCATCGAGATATCATCAAAGCAATGTCTGTTATTCAATCACAAAGCACCTCTAATCCTTCATCCATTAGTCAAATAGCAGCCTTGGAGGCTCTAACAGGCACGCAGGATTATATAACTCCTAACGCACGCAACTTTCAGCAAAAACGTGATATAGTAGTAAAATTATTAAATGGCATAGATGGTATTGAATGCCGCGAGCCAAAAGGGGCATTCTATCTCTTTCCAAAATGCAGCGCCTTATTTGGCAAAAAGGATTTAAATGATAATGTAATTAATAACAGTACGGACTTAGCTACTTATTTCTTAGAAAAAGCTAATGTTGCAGTAGTTCCAGGAATAGCTTTTGGCATGGATGATCATTTACGAATTTCCTACGCTACTTCTATTGAATTATTAAAAGATGCTTGCGAAAGACTCCGCCAAGCAATAGGTCAACTAAAGTAGAGTAGAATTTATTATTTTTTATGTTTAACAAACCATTTAAAAGATTAGCTAAAACGCAATTTATACAAAATATTGCCACATATATTATACGTTACTATTTGATATTAGTATATAAAACTTCAACATGGAAAATCATTTGGCAAGATGACAATCTTGAACAAAAAATAAATGATATGGGACCTAGCCTTATCACATTTTGGCATAATCGTTTGGCATTTGGTCTTCATGTATTTGGTGATTATCGCAACATACAAGCCCTTACCTCTTTACATCGAGATGGGCAAATTATTACTAATGTAATTCAAGCAATGGGCCATAAGGTAATACAAGGATCAACTAATAAAAAACCACTTGGTGCTATTAAATCTATTTTAAAATGCGTGAGAGAAAATGGAAAAATAATCATCACTCCAGATGGGCCAAGAGGGCCTATCTATCAAGTAAACAGCGCTGTGACAAAGATTTCTTATAAATATGATGTACCAATTATTCCTATGTCATGCGCCTCTGATAAGTATTTTGAGTTAGATAGCTGGGATAAAATGATTTTACCTAAACCCTTTAGCAAGATTTATGTTATATTCGGTAAAATATTAACTTTATCTGGAGATGAAAACCAAGATAAGCAGCACTTAACTCAAACTATGATGAATCTATCAAATCTGTCTGAGCAATACCTTAATGGAGGAAAAGATAAATAATGTTTTTAATACATTTGTATAATGTCTTACACTTATTAATATTGCCATTTTACATCATTGTTGCCATTGTGCGGCTAGTTATGCAAAAGGAGAGCGGGTCTTCTATACTACAAAAATTTGGTATTTATAGCTCAATAAGGCCCAAAGGAAAAATAATTTGGATTCACGCAGCCAGCGTTGGAGAATCAGTGATTGCCCTGACATTAATTAACTATATGGTAAAAAAATACCCTGATCATAAGTTTTTAATCACAACAATTACTCTATCTTCTGCAAAAATTATACAAAAAAACCTATCTTCTCGTATATTACACCAGTTTTTACCAGTTGATACTTTGCTTACGGTAAATAGGTTCTTAAAATATTGGCAACCAAACCTAGGTATCTTTATTGAATCTGAGTTATGGCCTTGTATTATTACTTCTGCATCAAAAAAGGTGCCTTTATTATTAATTAATGCTAGATTATCAGATAAATCATATCGTCATTGGCAATACTACCCTGCCCTTTTTCAAGCGATTACCAATCGTTTTAGCTTAGTCTTAACCCAAAGCAAAAAAGATCGAGATAAATTTCATAATTTAGGGTATACGAAACCTATTAATTTAGGTAACATCAAATTTTCTAATATGCCTTTAAATATCGATAATACTGAACTAGAAAAAATTCACAAACAGTTGCTAAATAAAAATATATTTCTTGCTGCAAGCACTCATAAAGAAGATGAAGAAATTATTTTACCTATCATTAAAAAACATCGAGGACTTAATTTATATTATCCTATAATAGTGCTTCGTCATCCAGAAAAAAGACAAAGAATAATAGATTTATGTAATAAATTAGGACTTAGCTACGAATTACGCTCACAGACTAACTTGCCTAAATTCAGTAAAGACTTATATATCGTTGATACATTTTCCGAATTAGGTTTATTTTATAGCCTCTCAACTTTAACTTTTGTTGGCGGATCTTTTTATCATGGTGGACATAATGTAGCCGAGCCTGCTTTTTTTAATAACATTATTTTATTTGGCCCAGATATGAGTAATTTTCAAAATATCGCTGAAGATATGGTTGCAAATAAAGCTGCATTACAAATTACGCATGCAGATGAGTTAAGCAGTAAGTTAGAAAATATTTTTACTAATTTAGCAGAAAATAATGTCTATCAAGAAAATTCCCTGAAATATGTTAATAACAAAAAAGAAATAATCCATAATTATATCCAACATATCAAATGCTTTTTATAATATACACATGATAAAATTAAACTATCCTAAATTTTGGCAAACAAATAGCTGGCTATCTTTACTACTTACTCCAGCTAGTTGGATATATTTACTGTTTGGAAAAATACGTTTATGGGTTACTAAACCCATTAAAATACCCGCTTTCGTTATTTGTGTGGGGAATATTACAGTCGGTGGAAGCGGCAAGACTCAAATCGTTAAATGGTTATGTCAAAATTTACAACCAAAATATAATATCTTGGTTGTTACTAAAGGATACGGTTCCAATCTTAAGCAAGCTAAGATTGTAAGCGCACAAGATTTAGCAAGTAATGTTGGTGACGAGGCAAAGCTACTATCATCTTATTCAAACGTCATTGCTGCAAGATCACCTCAAGAGGCTCTGCCTTTAATAAAAGAAGCAAAGCCCGAAATAGTTATTTTTGATGATGGTTTGCAGAATCCTGGCTTTATTAAAGACATGAATATTTTAGCCATCAATACAGAAAGAGGTTTCGGTAATCAGAAAATATTTCCAGCTGGCCCCTTAAGGCAAACTCATCATTCAGTGGATGCAAGGATTGATTGTAATATTTTAATTGGTAATAAACCCTTAAACACACTAATAAATACAAAGTCCCCATGCTTTAATGCGCAAATAGAAGCAGAGAATTATAAATCTACAAAAAACTATTTAGCATTTAGCGGTATTGCTAATCCAAACAGTTTTTTTGACCTGCTTAATAGCTTATCGTTCAAAGTAAAGCATACAATATCATTTCCAGACCATTATAATTATGGACCAAAAGATATTAAAACGCTACTCAATAATGCTAAACAAAAATCTCTACATCTAATTACTACAGAAAAAGATTACGTAAAATTACAGAATATGGTAAATATTGAATATTTACCAGTTAACTTAAAAATTGATAATGATAAAGAACTAATAAAATTTATTTATGAAAAAATTACGATATCTAACTGAATATATTATATTTAAAGCACTTATTACTTTTCTGCGGTGTTTAGGCATTAATAAGTCAACAAATATTTGTTCGTACATTGCGCGTAAAATTGGCCCCTACTTACCCTATACCAAGATCGCCCGAAACAACTTACAAAAAGCTTATAAAGACCAGGAAATTGATATAGAGTTAACAATTACTGATTTATGGGATAATTTTGGTAGGTATGTTGGCGAGTTTCCTTTCATTAATACTTTAAGTAAGGAAGAGCTCAACCAACGAATCACGATGACCGGGCTAGAGAATATTAGGCATCTTCAGCAACAGAATAAACCTTTTTTGCTATTTCTTGGTCATCAGGGTAATTGGGATTTTTTAATTCGTAGGATTACTGACATTTACCCTAAATTTGGAATAATATACCGCAAAGCAAACAACCCTTACGTTGATAAAGATGTTTTAGGTGAGCGCCAAAACGATCCTAACATTACCTTAATTCCAAAGGGCACGTCTGGATCAAAAGATTTACTAAAAGTTATCAAAAAACGTCATGCTATTGCAATGCTAATTGATCAAAAAATGAATGACGGTATAGAAGTTCCATTCTTTAACATGAAAGCAATGACCGCACCAGCTATCGCTAGATTCAGCCTAAAATATGATTATCCTATAGTCCCTGCACAAATAATACGCAAAGGCAAAACTAGTAATTTTGAAGTAATAATCCATTCACCTTTAAAATACGAAGCAACTGGCTCTTTAGAAAAAGATTGCTATAATGTTATGCTAAAAATTAATAAGATGCTTGAAAAATGGATCAGAATGCATCCAAGTCAGTGGTTCTGGTTTCATAATCGTTGGAAAGACTAAGGTTACTATATACCACTATGACGTTTATATTTTGCTACTGTTTATATTTTTAACTAGTTAGTTTGAAAATAGTTTGATATTCTATAATGTAAGTGCAAAAAATCAACTAATCAAATGATTCAAAACAAACATATTATTAGGCTATCTTTTATTGGGCTCTTCCTCAATATTATTGCTAATATTGTGATGTATCGTTATTTTATGATTGAAGAGGTGATATTAAAGCAAACCGCGCAGAATAACACCTATCTTGTGCAAACTTATCAAAATGAAGTGTGGGACAAAAGTCAAGAAGCTGTAGATCAATTTAACAGCGAAGAAGAATCTATATTTACTAATAAAAATGTAATTGACTATATACAAGATTCAATCAGATTTTTTCAAAATATCAATTCTGTTGTCAATATTTACGATAAAAATGGTAATAAAATTATTACTAATAGTAATAATCAGGAAGAGTATATGTCGGTTAAAGTAAATGCTAGTTTTTATAGCAGCGCATTGCATAAGCTCGATAGTCTGCTACTGACAAAATATATGCCCAAAGACCCTATTAATGATGCTTATAAAGGCAAAACTTCACATTCTCTGGTAGCTCGCTCTTTTTCAAGCCACCACGAACTGACAAAATCTTTTATTAAAAGCTATATCCCTTTAATTAGTGCGACTGATGGCAAGTTCCAAATCGAAGGGATAGTAGAGATTAATACTGATATTACAAATGAGTGGGATGACATCACCTATCTTGAAAAACGCGCTATAATAATTTTTGTTATTATTTTCTTAGTATTTTTTAGTATCGTAATGTATAACACTAATTACGCACAAAATATCATTAATAAACAGTTTGAAACTAACAGAGCTTTAAAAGAAGCAAAGACGAGAGCTGAAACTGAGAGTTCTGCAAAAACTGAGTTTTTAGCAAACGTTAGTCATGAGCTACGCACACCGCTTAATGCCATTATTGGCTTTTCTGAGATTATAATTTCTGAAACTTATGGTAAAATTGAAAATAAGCAATATACTGACTATATAAATGATATAAACAACTCAGGAAAACATCTTTTAAGTGTTATTAATGATATTTTAGATTTCTCCAAAGCGGCCGCGGATAAACTTAAAGTAGAAAATGTAGAGCTAGACTTAAATAAGCTTGCCTCTTCTAGCATGCGGTTTGTTAAGCCAAGAGCAGATGCTGCAGAAATAGAATTAATTGAAGAGTTACCAAAAAACCATATAGTAATTGTTGCGGATCCAAAACGTTTGAAACAAGCTTTGCTGAACCTACTATCAAATGCAGTGAAATTTACACAATCAGGAGGTAACGTGACTCTTAGCATTTCTAAAAACACCTCAAGAAAACTTGTGCACATAGCTGTTAAAGATAATGGTATTGGTATGGATGATAGCCAGATACCAAAAGCTTTATCCTCGTTTGGACAAGTTGATAATCGATTAAGTCGTAAATATGAAGGTACTGGTCTTGGTTTGCCTCTTACTAAAAAACTAGTTGAGTTAATGGGTGGGAAGCTTAATATAGAAAGTCAAAAGAACAGAGGTACAAAAGTGACTATTACTTTTAAATATGATGAAAATATTCAGTTTTAGTCAGCGATAGAAATAAAATGAAATCTATAAGTAACTTGGTAATGATTTGATAAATTTATTACTATCATTAAGAATAGCCTGTTGTTTTTCATTACTCATTTTATCATAAATACGATACATCATAGATATTCTGGGGTTACTATTTAGCTTATCACGATTTCGCACTAAAAAATCCCAATATAGGTAATTAAACGGACAAGCATCTTCTCCATTCTTTTTAGTAACTTTATAATGACATTTTTTACAATAATCAGACATTTTATTAATATAAGACCCTCCTGCTGCATAGGGCTTACTTGCGAGATCACCACCATCGGCAAATAAAATCATACCAGACACATTGGGTAGCTCAACCCACTGATATGCGTCAGCATACACTATTAAATACCACTCATTCACATATTTAGGATCAATGGCTGTAAGTAGTGCAAAATTGCCAAGCACCATTAATCGTTGAATATGATGGGCATAAGCAGTTTCTTTTGTTTGAATAACGCATTGTTTTATACAATTCATTTTAGTATCAGCGTTCCAATAAAATTCTGGTAGTTTATTTTTAGCATTAAAAAAATTTTCTTCTTCATATTGAGGCATTTTTAACCAATAAATACCTCGTACATATTCTCTCCATCCTAAAATTTGACGTATGAACCCTTCAACAGAATTTAACGGAGCTAAATCTTTATAATAGGCTTCTTCGGCCGCATGAATACACTCTAGTGGCATAAGAAGACCACAATTTAAATAAAAACTTAAATGCGAATGATACATCCAAGGTTCATCCTCAATCATTGCATCTTGATATTTACCAAAATCAGATAATCTATATTTTATGAACTGCTCAAGTGCAGTCAATGCTTGTTGACGGTTTATAGCAAAATGAAAATTTTCTGTATCTCCAAAGTGATCTGCAAATTTTTTTTCTACCAAGTGAATGACTTCTTGAGTAATTTCATTTGGCTTTGATTGATATGTATCAGGTATTTCTAACTGCTCCTTGGGACTTTGTCTATTTTCAAAATCATAATTCCACTTACCCCCTACTGGCTTATCCCCGCGCATCAATATTTCATGTTTTTGCCTCATATGACGGTAGAAAAATTCCATCCTTAATTGCTTTTTCTTACCCGCCCATTCTTGAAAACCTTCAGCATCAATTAAAAAACGATTATCTTTAATGAGTTTTAACGGAGTAGAAATACTCTTTTTTATCTTTTTCAAACACGCTAAAACTCTATATTCTCCAGGAAAACTTACAATTATATTGTCAATATGATATTCTTTCTCTATTTTTTCAATTTCACCTAGTAAAGTCTGCGTATTATTTTTATCTGTTAATTTGATATGACGAACTTTATACCCTTTATCTTTTAGCTCGAAAACAAAATGGCGCATTGCAGAAAGCAGTAATATAATCTTTTTTTTGTGATGCTTAACATATGTAAAATCAGTTAATAATTCTGGTATCAAAATAAGATCGTGCTCTTTGTCGCACCCCTTCAGACTAGAAATAGTATGGGATAGCTGATCCATTAAGATAATGCGTAAAGATTTGATTTTCATATTACCATATATTATATTTGACAATTATAGTCTATTACGATAATTTCAAATTTCAATTATAAATACAGAGACTTATGAAAAAATTATTATTAATTTTAATACCATTCATTTTATGCAGTTGTGCAAGTGACATGGCACACGATACCTATAGTAATGATTCAACATTAAATATCGCTTTATCAGGCAAAGTCCTATCAGCACGTCAGGTTGTAGTAAAAAGCAAGGATCAAACAGCTGTTACTAGTGGCGCTGGAGGATTAGTAGGTGGCGTCCTTGGTCACAATATTACTCATGGAACAAGCAATAACACGCGCGCTATTTCAACAGTAGGAGGCGCGCTAGTCGGTGGCGTCATTGGTTCAAGATTTGGTACGCATAAAGCAACTGAGTATATAATAAAAGTAGATAAATCACAGCTGAGTAAAGATTACTATTCAGGTTCAAGGTCCATGCGTAATTCAATCGAAGCTATTAAAGCCACTGGTCTAATTACTGTTGTGCAAACCAATAGTAAAAAATCGCCAGTACATTTTCATAATGACCAAGAAGTAGTAGTGATCATATCACCAAATAGAACTAGAATTATTCCAAGCTCTTAAATTAAACTGTTCCAGTTATGACTAAAAGCTATAATAGTTTTTTTATTATTTTATTTTGTCTATTTCTAGAATCATGCGCTTGTAATACTACAGTTAGGCAGTCTACAAACATTGATCAATTACGGCATAATTCTCAGATTATTATTTTGCCAACTCGATCTGAATTTTACGAAGAGTGCAAGATTGGGGGCATGAAGTGCGTTGATGAGTATGATAATGAAGAAGCTTCTAATACTGTAAAATATGAGTTGTATAATAAAGGCTATCGTAATACAAAGTCTATATCAGGAAAAGATCTTCATGAACAAAAAATAGTTAAGCAGTGGAGTGGGTTTACTGATAGCGTAATCGAATCAATGAATAGGTTATATGCAACAGAACGGTGGGCAAAAGAAGATGCCTTAGATATTCATGAAATTTTAGATTACAAAAACAATTTCTTAAGAAGCGATCCCAAAGTTGATTATATCGTATTTTTAAAACATAAAAGTACACATAAAACATTGGGTTTAAGTGATAATATTGCTGTTGACAGCATGGTTAATTTACTTATTTCTTCGGACTGGACAAACACTCATCAACAAAAATACTCTGATAAGTTAATGCTAAGTATTGCAGTCATTAATGCAAAAACTTATGAGCTTATATATAGTAATAAAATGTATAATCTCTTTAATCTACCAATATGTTTAAATCGTCAAGGAATAGTGGGTGAACATAGAAAAATACTGGATAAACAAGTGAAAAATATTTTAAATGACCTGCCCTAAACACATTAAATTATTATGCCTAACAGCTCTACGTTCTGAGTAGGCATAAAAGATATATTTACTATTGCCTTTTCTATTTTAGTAGTGTATAAGTAACGAACATAAAAGCATTCGGGGCATAGCGCAGCCTGGTAGCGCATCTGGTTTGGGACCAGAGGGTCGGGAGTTCGAATCTCTCTGCCCCGACCATCTTTTGAATTTCTTCCAACATCAATAAACACCTGGCATTCAAGGGTATCAAAATCCGTTTTTTCAAGGTAAAAACCATAGCAGAATTACATACGTTTTTTGGCTGAGCCAGGAATAAGCCTGCACGAGAGAATGACTTATTATGATATATTCTGGCTTATTGTGTAGTCATGTCAAAAAATTACTCTAAAATTCATTTCACTTAAAAGATATTTCATATGATTATTCAGATAATCTAATAGTTAAAAATGTTGATTTTTACATTTATATAAATTGATTCTTTCTGTTATTAAAGTGCTTAATCAATTTAATCGCAATGCCTCAATAAAGTTTGATATATCGCCCAATACAGTAAGAAACTGGTATAAACGGTATAAAAAGGAAGGGAATTACCTAGCTAAAAAAGTAGGAGGCAAAAAAGGCAGAGTAACATCAGAAGAAATAGCGTCTTATATAAAAAATTACCAAAAAGTAATGATTTGGATATATTTATGATTGATTTTTAAAAAAATTCATTTATATTCATGACTCTAGGCAGTTAATCTGCAAAAAAGCAAAGAAACAGTAGAAATACAGTAAAAATGAAAGTTATAAAAAACCCACCAACCTTTGTTGAAGCAGTCCTGGAGTTGCTATCATCGATGTGTAAAATAAAAACAAAAACAGTAGGGGACCAGCAAAATCCAACAATTTTGTTTGCGAAGGAAAAACATACTTTTGGTAAAATTGAAGAAGAAAATCTCTGGCTGAAGAACGAACAAGATGAGTATAAGTTAGTTGGCAAAGAAACCCTAGCTTACCGCGATGAGCTCCTCAAAGCAGCAACCAAATCTTTTTGGGCAGTTAAGGAAAAGGCGGAAGCTGAAGAGAAGGCCAAAGAGGCAACTCAAAAACAACGGCAGTAATTGCAATATCTGGCTTAAAATAGAGGTTTGTTGGAGATTGCCGCCTGCGCGGCAATGACGTCAACGGGGGAAATATTTGCCACTTAATATCTGTTATCTTCGGGCTTGATTCGCCAGATCTAAAACGGCTAGAAAAACCAGTTTGCAGTATCTTGTGCTGTCATTACCGCGAAGGCGGTAATCTAGAAAAAAGCAGTAATAAACTTGACTTTGATAAAAACTAGCGGTAGAATCAATCTCGGAGTTTTTAACAAACGTTGAAAGCTCTGGAGTGTAGAAACTCTTGATCCAATGCGGTTGACCCGCCGTAAAAAAGGGGCTTTTCTCTAGTTTGAAATTTGTATGTT
>JBMGNO010000032.1:0-13330 GCA_049739405.1 Rickettsiaceae bacterium | reverse complement strand
CCTCTCCTATTTGGTTACTCCGTAGATTCAGAGAAGTAAGAGAAGAGTTGGTTTTTAGCGCCTCTGCTAACGCTGTTCCTCCTGCCTCTCCTATTTGGTTACTCCGTAGTTTCAAAGA
The DNA here is from genome assembly GCA_049739405.1 of Rickettsiaceae bacterium. Classification (GTDB taxonomy): domain Bacteria; phylum Pseudomonadota; class Alphaproteobacteria; order Rickettsiales; family Rickettsiaceae; genus Megaera_A. The sequence continues at coordinate 13,212 of JBMGNO010000032.1, read as the reverse complement.
AGTAAGAGAAGAGTTGGTTTTTAGCGCCTCTGCTAACGCTGTTCCTCCTTCAGCTCCTATTTGGTTACCCCATAGATCTAGAGAAGTAAGAGAAAAGTTGGTTTTTAACGCCTCTGCTAACGCTACTCCTCCTGCAGCTCCTATTTGGTTACCCCATAGATCCAAAGAAGTAAGAGAAGAGTTGGTTTTTAGCGCCTCTGCTAACGCTACTCCTCCTGCCTCTCCTATTTGGTTACTCCGTAGATTCAGAGAAGTAAGAGAAGAGTTGGTTTTTAGCGTTTCTGCTAACGCTACTCCTCCTGCCTCTCCTATTTGGTTACTCCGTAGATTCAGAGAAGTAAGAGAAGAGTTGGTTTTTAGCGTTTCTGCTAACACTATTCCTCCTTCGGCTCCTATTTGGTTACCCCATAGATCCAAAGAAGTAAGAGACGAGTTGGTTTTTAGCGCCTCTGCTAACGCTATTACTCCTTCATTTCCTATTTGGTTAGTCAAATTTATTTCGGTCCAATCAGTGCTTGGATTATCTAATATTTCTTTTAAACTAGTTGTTTTGGTCATATGTATCAAACCTTTGGATGAATTAACTTACACATTATATTTATATTTTTTTAAATAAATTGTAAAGATTTTTTATAATACAGAGTTTTACCAGGCTTTATGAAGTGTAAATTCTGTTGCACAGAGGGCGTGAGGAAGTGAATTTATTTCGGTAAGATGAAAATCACTGCAATTAACCGTAAAGATATCAGTAAATTCCACTGTAATATGCATGAGAAAAAACATACTGGTAATCGTTGTTTAGAGATTATTTCAAAAATACTAAACCTTTGTGAAGAGTGGGAATATCGTGAAGATAACAGTAATCCATGCCGTAAAATTAAGAAATATATAGAATGATATACTATGATTTAGACTGATATATTGTGATATGGGTCAGAAAAAATATAAATGTTGAAAAAAGCTTGTATAGAAGACAAAACCTGATGTTCTAGCCGGTGTACTTCCCGAGACATAGGTAACAGACAATTCCGATCACATAGGTTACACTTTTATCATTTGAGGAGTATTCAAATGACATGGAAAAAGAGTGATATTATGGACGAAAAACTAAAATTTATAGCAAGAGTCTTAGAAGGAGAAAAGATAGCCCCATTGTGTAGAGAATTTGGGATTTCAAGAAAAACCGGACATAAAATATATAATCGTTATAAGGACTCCGGTCTTGAAGGCCTTCAAGACCGGAGTCGCCGGCCATACAGACAAGCAAACCAATTGCCTTATCAGGTTGAACGGGCAATATTAGGCATCAAAAAAGAATATACTAGCTGGGGAGCACCAAAAATCCGTGAAAAATTAATTCGAATGTTTCCAGATATTCACGCACCCGCAATAAGCACAGTACATGCTGTTTTAGACCGGAATAATCTAGTAAAAAAACGTAAACAACGTCTGTACAAAGCCGAAGGAACAACTCTGTCAACACCTAAAAAAGCTAATCAATTATGGTGTTGTGATTATAAAGGAGAGTTCATGTTAGGAAATAAACAATATTGTTATCCATTAACAATCACCGACTCTTATTCTCGTTATTTATTAGCCTGCGAAGGCCTGGAGTCTACTAAAGAAGCTGGCGCATTTTCTGTTTTTGAGGCTATATTTAAAGAATTTGGTTTGCCAGATGCTATTCGTAGCGATAATGGTTTACCCTTTGCTTCTCCTAATGCATTGCATGGTTTAAGTAAATTGTTTGTTTGGTGGCTTAGACTGGGGATAAAAATAGAAAGAATAAAACCGGGCAATCCCCAACAAAACGGTCGGCATGAGCGTATGCATAGGGTTCTAAAGCAGGAAACTGCAAAACCTCCTGCTTTTAGCTTTTTACAGCAGCAAGAAAAATTTGATCAATTCCAAAAAGTATACAATTTAGAACGCCCGCATCAAGGTATTGCAAATAAATATCCGGATGAACTGTACACACCTTCTGTTAGGCAATATCAAGGTTTAATGGACGTAGACTACCCCTTTGCTGACAAAATCCTTACCATTACAAAATGCGGTAGAATATGTATCGAGAATAAAAAAATCAATGTAAGTACGGTGCTTTCAGGGCAAAAAGTTGGTATTACCCAAGTTGATGATAAAATTTGGCTTGTACAATTTATGAATTATGATGTAGGATATTTTGATACGGATACTTGTAGATTGGAACCTACATCTAATCCTTTTGGGGTAAAACTGTTGCCCATGTGATCAGAATAAACTGTTACCTATCTCTTCAGTATATACCCGGTTGTGGCTGGTTGCGGGAGCTGGATTTGAACCAACGACCTCCAGGTTATGAGCCTAGACGCTATGATTTAATGAGACGGTTAAATTATCGCTAAAGTTGTTCTAAGGAAAAGACGCCTAAACCCCAGTATTAATCAGCTATTCAAGGGTTAGGTACGCTTAAAAATATCACCAAATATATCTCTTATTTTAACCAACAAAAACCACCCCAAATCCCCCCGAGCCAGGAATAAGCCAGCACGAGAGACCGATCTATTATGATTTATTCTGGCTTATTGTGAGATGACTTCAAGAGTTTCTTGTTCTCCTAATAAATCTTGTGTAAATTTTTCATATTTACTCCAGTTCTCTTCTATTGTTGTATATAAATTAATCATTGATGAATTTTCTGTAGCTTGACTAATTTGACTTGTAAGGCTTATTATTTTTTCTTGGTAGCAGCTTAATTTCTGCTTGCAGTTTTTTGTTTCTATAGGGTATTCTGGGTTTAAATCTTCCTTGTATTCATTTTTAAATATTCTCACCAGACCTATTATTTTCAATTTTTCATCATCATCTGAATTGTTCTTAATTTTGTTTACCATACTATATTTAATTTTGCTCATATAAGATAATGCCTTATTACAATCTTTAAATTTTTGTAACTTCTCCATTTGATCGGTACGTTCTTTCTTTATTTTTGCTTTTTTTTCGTTTTCTAAAAGAATACGTTGTTGTCCTTGCTGCAATTTCTTGATTTCTTTTAACTTTTTTTCATGCGAATCTCTTGAGTTAATTAAGGTTTCCATTTCTTTTATCTTAGACCGTAAATCTTCAATAGAATTAATTTCGTTAAGAATTCTAAGATCAGTTATGCTTAAGTCTTTTTCATTTATGTCTGGAATTGTTATATTTTCAGGGGCTATTTTGTCATTATCATGATTATGATCTGAGTATTTTTGAATTATTTGTTTAAATTGCTGTCTTATATTTTCGTTATTGCGCAAATAGTCAGGAATTTTCCATTTTTCATACGCTGTACCGTGAGTACCACTATAAATAAACTTTCCTATACTTTCTTGTTTGTCACATTCTTGATTAAATAATTTAAAAACTTCGTTACAAAAAAAGCAAGTTAATTTACTTATACCAAGAACCTTTTCGCTGCTTTCATTATAAATTTTATCAAGAATCTGCATTTCCGCATGTATTTTTCTGTTCAAAAACTGTTTTTTGTCCAATATGATTAGCTTTATAATATTTTTCGATATATCTGAGCCCAGGGTTAAAACTTTATGCGAAAATATTTTAAAAGCACTATGCAGTCTTTTAATCTTGTATAATTTACTGTGTAATTTATCATTTTCATCTTGATTAGCAGGAGAATTGCTTTTAAAATACTTTAATAAATCATTAATGCTACTTATGTTTGTCTTAATAAATTCATTATGATCTTCTGAAGTTTGAATGTCTTGTATATTTTCCACGAAAGGAACGCTTCTATTTATTGCATTATTCAAGTGTTTGTCATACAATTTATACAATAAAACAAACGGCTTTTTAATACTTTCTTTTAAGTCATTCCAATGTTCTTTTGCATAACTAGCTCTGTCATTACTAGCAATCAACAATTCTTTTTTTTGATTGTCATAAAAGACAGCGGCACATTTATCTAGACCAGTCAAAATAATAGCTAGTTCATTAAGAAAACTTAACTTATCTTTGTGCTCTTCATTTATTTCGCTTATTTCCTGTTTAGATAAAGATTTTTTATATATTATATTACCTTTATTTAAGCTAGATGCCTTTTTTGAATTAAAAAGATCCTCTATAGCTTTTTCCAAACTATCTGTTAGTTTAGTAGATTCCTTAGAACAACTTTGTGTCTCTTGTTTATAACCTCTCCTTGATCTTTTTTGCCCATTTTTAGGTTGTTTCTTGGCCATACAAAATTATGCTCCTCTATTCTACATATTCAAATTCAATAAGAAAATCTTCATATTTCTCGGCATATGGTTGATAATAATTTTCTAATATATCTATTGGTTCTTGACTAAATTTATCTTTTTCAAAGGCATAATCTATTTTTTCGTTGGCTTCTTCTAATAAATATCTTATTACCTCCCAGCAATCATTTTTTTCAACTATACCATGACAGGCACTATGTAATAAATTAGACTGATTTTGATCAGTAATTGTTATGTCTCCATTATGTACGATTAATGCTTTCAAAATATCTGTACTACCATTCTTAGCTGCAACATGTAAAGGCGTGATATCATGTACCCCTTTTGAATTTGAATCTGCTTTATGCGTTAATAGTGCTTTCACTAAGTTTTCTTTTTTATTAAAAACAGCTGTATGTAAAAGTGAATTTCCTATACAATCTTTATATTCTATTATGCTTTTTATTTTATCATTTTTGGTGTTCCAATATTCGCTTATTATTTTGGTTACTACATTGTCGTTTTCTTTTAAACATAATTTATGAAACAATGTTTCACCTAACTTGTTTTGAGTATCAATTGAAAACCCTTGTTTTGTTAAAAAATCTACATGTTGTTTTGTTTGAGCAAAATGTAATAAATTATCATATCTAAATCCTATTCTGGTTATTGGTAATACTTCACTGTAAGTATCAAATATTGTTTCAAATTGATTAAAAAAGCTTTTTTCCATCAGCATATTCATTACCTCTATATAATGAATATTGATGCTAATATCTTTGCAGTCTAAGTGATCTAATATTTTTTTTATTATAAGATTTTTATACTTTGATTCGGACAATGTTGATTTTTTGGTTAGGTTTTGTTTCGTTAAATCTTTGCGCCAATCTCTTAACAGTTTGTCTAGTTTTTTCTTAACTTCTTTGTTGAGTCTCTCTTTTTCTTCATAAAATTTATCCTCTGCTAGTTCTGTCTCTTTAAGTTTTATTAATAGTTTTTTATATTCTTCTGGTGATTCTTTTTTTATTTGATGTTTCAGTCGTGATGATAAATGTTTCTTTATTTTATTAGTTAATTCATCTAATCTGATTTCGATTATTTTTTGTTTTAATTTTTTAATTAATTCAGGTTCACATTTGCTCTTAACGATTAATTTATTTAGATCAATCAAATGTTTATTTGATAAATGTAATAGGCTTGATAAATTAGTATCATTGATTATCGCTTTTACTAATTGATCGTTTGAAGCCCGAACCGCTTGATTGATAATAGGAATATGTTCTGTGTTGGTAGATTTCAACGGTTCTATAGTATTTTGTTTTTTTAAAAAGGATACAATTTTGTTGAAGAAGCCTAATAAAACTGTATCATAATTTTTAAGATTTAAATTTTCATACGATTTTTTACCAAATTGTTCTATCTTTTGTTTCTGAACCGTGCTAAAACCTAATTTATCTTTTTTTTCTTTTTTTACCTTAACTTTGTTAATGTAAAAATCATAGTTGTAATTCAATAATTTTAAAGCTGTTGATGGTTTATTGTTATTTTTACAATTAGTTAAAAATAACAACGACAAAGGTATTCTTTCGTCGGTATTTTTGGTACTAACATCTGCTTTATGCTCAATAAGCAAATCTATGTAATCTAAGGATTTACCGTAAAATACAGCGTTATGGAGAGGTGTATTTCCAAACGTTGTTTCTTTACGGTTAATATAATTGTGTTTCTTACTATAACGTAAAACATCATCAAACATATCATAATCATTATAATCATCATATTTTGAAAGAGTATGTAATGGTGTTTCATCCTGATTTATCAACTCGTAATTATCTATTAAAATCCTAATTACGTTACTTAAGTCATAATATTTTGCTTCGTAATGAACTTTTAAAGATAATTCAAAGAGGTTTTTTTTCTTTTTTTTGTGTTTATCAAGATTACTTAATAAACTATGATATTCATTTTTTTTGATAAAAAATTCTAATACTTTTGTATCTCCTTTACAACTAGCAGAATATAATAAATTTCTTCCAAAATCATCTCTTTGTTCAACAAACTCTTTTGATTCGTTGTAAACAAAATATTTTATTATATCCAAATAATTACCATAAGCAGCTGCATGAAGTATGGTTCTGCCTTTGCAATTAGGAACTTTTATTATTTCATCATAATAATCCCACTCCATCAGTTTGTATAAAGCTTCTTTTTGCCCTACTGATGCAGCACAATACATTGCTGTTCTACCATTACGGTCTTGCATTTCTAAAAGTTTTTGCTCTTTATTTTCTTCTTGAAGTAAAGTTAAAAATTTGTCGATTAGTTTTGTTTTATTTTTGTAAGCAACTCGATGTAATAGTGTTCTTTTAACTTCATCCTCAAATAAGGTCTCATTTTTAAGATCTGGATCAATAAGTTTTTTGAGTTCGTTATCTTTAATTGTTTTGAGAAACTCTTCCTCTGTGTAAAAAGACATGAAACACAAAATTGCCGGCAAAGAATATTCTTCAGTTAAACGTATTTCTTCTTTGTAATTCTCGTCCATCACAAGACCTTTAGATTTTTCAAGTAGTTTTTTCGGTGGAGTTTCATTTAAACCATTGCTTTTGAAATAATCTAAATCTTTTTTTGTTAATTCTGCATAAATATTATGTGTTATTTTTTTTACAGCATCTTCAGCTTCTTTAAGCGTCTTTTCTTGTGCTCCGACTAATTTGTTCGAACCTATTAGAGTTTCTTTTGTTTCTATGTCGTTTTCATCATCATTTTCTAAAATATCAAAATATATTGTACATATAACTCGTATATATAAATCACAAAAATACTCTGATAGTAATGTTGTAGTGATTTTATAATTTTCATTTTTTGCTAGTTCTTTAAGGTGATTATATCCCAACATCATGGGTTCTGCATTTTTTCCAAGCTCTTTTTCTTTTTCTTTTAATTGCTCTAATTCACCTGGATAAGAGCATTCAAATTTACCAAATTCGGAATGATTACTTATAATAGGACTTTCCATACATTTTAACCTTTAAGATATAAAAATTTTAAAAACGTAATTGATTATAATAACGATCAATTTAAATCCAAGACTATCATACTTTTTACAAAAATAAAAATAATAAAATAAAATTTTTGAACCTTAAGTTATATAAAATTTTAGTGATTTTTTATCCAATGAACACGACCTGCCTGAGGTTAGTATAGTTGGTTCGTCGGTCGAGGTGGAGGAAGGTTCTGTAGATGCCGACTGACCATCCTAAACCTAGGGCTGTATGAATGAGTTTGTAGCGCTGGTGGCTATCTGTTATTTTGATGTCGATTGCGCAAGCTCCCTTAGTGTGATAATAAGGCTGGTCGCAGATGTGGAAAGATCTTGGGTTACCGCCGATTTGTTGGTTATATTTTTTTGATCGGCAGCAGCTGGTGACGATCATCGCCGCATTGAATGCCTTTCTTAGTATAAGTAACTGCTCGTCAAAGCCAGGAGCTAGGCAGAGTAATCCGCTGCTTTTGCAAACTAGCTCCTGGGTTTTGAAGTAAGGATATAGGGTGTCGTTCATTGCATTTAATATAAATAGTTCCCCGTCAAAAAGTTGCACATGCTACGCATGAGTACTTTTTGCCGAATTTTAGATGCATACTCCATTTTTAAAATTGAAACCCTTAAAATTTATTATAAAAACCTTATATGAATAAGGTTAGAAGACTTTTGACGGGTCGACTAAATATCTAGATTACCGTTTTCACGGTAATGACACCTGATAGAGCTAAATTACTAACTTACATAGCAATGATGCTAAACTTAACATAATGCCCATGAATAAAAGCATTTATAGCAGTTAGATTTAATCTGATAATTGCTGTTAACCCTGATTATTTTCAGAATCGTTATCATCATCTTGGTTTTGAGCATCATAGTTTTTATCATCTTTGCTAAATAATGTTGAGTTAATGACGATATTCGATACAGCCATTACAGTAGTAGCAATGGCCATTTGATGCTCGTCCGATACGTCAATGCCGTAGGTGGTAGCTGACCAAGCTGATATAGTGGCTACTACGTTAAATACTAATGTTTTGATACAATTTACTAATTTCATAGAGTTTTCCTGTGTTTGTTATTTTGATTATGTGTTGATTTGTTGATGTTGTATGGTAATTATCTCGATATCGTGTGTTTTTAATCCCAATCCCAAGGACCATGAGATTTCATATAATGGACATTTACGATGACCTTACCGCCTTTAAAAGGAGTACTACCTCTCGGCGTTAATATTATGTGAGTTCTTTGCCAATAAGTTGTTGGGTGGTTTGTCAGACCAACATTGGTGGTATCGACAGCTGCTTTGAGATTTTGGCCATATCTTTTTAGATCATCTGACACCCCAACATTAAAGCCAGTGGCCTTAATTTTCTCCTTAACTCTGATATTTACTGCTAATATCATGCTATGAGTTGGGATGGCAATATTTGTGGAAACTCTGTTTCCTTCAAGAGACACGCATTCCTCAAGACGTGCAATCTGGAAATATTCTCCGCTGTTTTCTTCAATGATTTTACCGTCAGTTTCAGTTAGAGATACTCGCTTTACGGCTTCCCTGAACTCTACGCCTTGTTTGAGGAATTCTTTGGAGCGCTCGACATAATCGTCAGTATTTGCTCTTTCCTGTCTCGTTGCTTGTACAGATTCTGCCTTTGTTTCACTAGTTCTTGGTGTAATATCTCGGGAAGTTACATCTTTTGGCAAATTACCAGCAATAATGGTATTATCGTTTACTGCAATTAATCGTTCCTCAGACTCATACCAATGATGTCCCGACCAAATATATTGCTTGCCATCTTCATTCATTGAGACATGCATCCATTTTAGCGGCTTGGTAAAATGCCAACCACGATGCCTTTTTAAGGCCAGTTCAAAGGGGTGATCCTTAAATATTGATTCTGGATTTTTAGCAATAACATATAGCTGACCGGTCTTGGCATTTGCTGGTGGTTTAGTGACGAACATCTTCTCAATGATTGGGTGCACTAAAATATCTAATAAATTCAGAGATTCATTATGAATAATCTCTTTCATTGACTGGTTTACGTTTAATAATGGTAAACCTAGTCTTTCTGTATGCTGTAACATATGTCTTTACCTCATTTTGTTTTATGTTAGGTTATTTGTTGTTATGGTTTAATCACTGCTTTATAACCTCGTCCTACTATTGCAGAGACTTGGTATATGGTCACAGTTAAATCATCAGAGATTGATTGCTTAAGCTTGAATATTTTCTCTGGCTTAGAGGTTTCAAACTTTGCAATTATTTTGCCGTGGCGTTTGATTTCAAGATGATATAATTCTGTTTCCTCGCCTAGCGGGGCTTCTATATTACTGCGCCAACCAGCATTATAGCGACCTCTTCTGATCCATGTTAAAGTATAAAAAATGTCAGGATCATTTGGGGTTTTGGCATTATCTTTGATGACTTTATTTGCTTTAAGATGCACCGGCGAGAGTGGTTTTAAATTCTCTGCAGTGCATTTAGCGGTTATTTTATTGCTGGATGCTAAATTACTGCCCGATGATACGGCCTTGAATGACATCAGATGGTCAATAAAGCTTTGATCTAGCTGCACAGCCACCAAACTTTCATCAAGTAATACAAAGCGATCATTATCCTGATGCTGACTGATAGCATGCTCGCTACCATGCAGGCCACGCGCTAATATTGATAATTGATAGATATTCTCCTTTTTATTAATCAGCTCTGCTTTTTGGAACTGTATTAATTCATTAGCTAGCATCGCCATATTACCACCAGAGAAAAAAGCAGAATCAGTGATACTATTTAAACTACCATGCAGTAACTGCACTCTAATGCTGCTGTTTCGATCAATTATAGTTGATGGGGCTGCTGGTAATTTATCTAGCGCATAACCCATCGTGGCTTGTTTTTCTATATTGGCCAAGAGCTGATAACTTTCATCAAGGTTGATATTGTGGTTAGTTATATCTTGGCTATCAACCTCACTATCTGCCATGCTGTAATATATCTGCGCTCCTGACCAACTATCAACTACTTCTGAACCAATTACTGGCTTTTCACTAATGGCAGCTAAATAAATTATTGGATTATGATGCGATTTATCATCTACCATGATGCCATACGCTTCAAGTGTCGGGGCATTAATTATCTCTAAATGCGTGTTAATCTGTAAATTAGGCATGTTTGATAAAATGTCTTGCGCATTATGTTCTGTGTTGCTACTAGATAGATAATCAGTGACTATGCTATATAATTTACCCAATATTGATTTAAATAATGGCGCGCATTCTATCTGCTGCAAATAATATTCATAGCTAAAGATATCCTCATCTTCAGTCAGGAGATATTGCTGCTCATCAATAGACTCACCAAATATCTTGGAGCTATAACGTTTGGCCGATATTTTCACTTGCGAGGCACGGTACATATCCATTTTGGTGATATGCATTTGATGGGTAAAGCCTTGAGCCTTATCTATAATCTCAATAACATCAGTGGGCTGTAAGTACGCATATCTAAATGGCAGAGTTAATTGATAACTCATACGTTCTTGCCAGATATTATATAGCATGAGCTCGGCCATATTCTGAGCTTCCTTTGAGCTTAATATTATCGGAAGCGATAGATTTAGCTGTTCCTTGCTATTGACCGTTTGGCGATATGCGCTAGTGATGGAGTTATCATAATTGCGGCTCTGGTTGATGTGGCTAATGCTGAGCTTTTGTGGTAATTCTAATTCCTGATGCAAGTTAATCTCGATAGTTTCAAGAGCTGAGTCAGAGTTTGCCGGAATCAATTCTTCACTGCTGATTTTAGCAGTAGTCATCTTACCCAAAATGGGCATGAACTTTAATACACCATCACTCTCCACAACATCAAAGAAATATGCTGCTTGCAACTGCTCAATTGCCTCACGCACACTCATATGTTCGGAGATTACATAGCCGCTGACTATGTTTCTTAGCCTGCTTGTGTCATAACAGTTCTTAGCTATGCCCGTAGCATCAAGTAGCTCAGCAACGATACTAGATAGCAATGATTGACCAATCTTGCCATTAATCCAGTGTCCCGTCTTCCATAATGGGGCATCGCACCATACTTGCTGATAATCAGGCCAAGTAGGAAACGGACGCGCATCCCAAGTCCACACGAAACGCCGTGGTACCAGCTCAGATTTTCCTTGTTTCTGGCAGCGATCTTCTAGATAATTCAGTGATGCATTTAAAGCCTGGCGCTGCGCAAAGAAATCTACTTTACCCTTCGAACATCTTGGAAAGAATGATTCACTGGATGTTGGGTCATAAAAAACATTTGGCTGGTTTGAAGCACCATCAACCGATGGAAAACCAAACTCTGTAAACCAGATAGGCTTCATCTTTGGGCGCCAAGCAGTAAGGTTGCCATCTGGGTTAGTATGTTGATGACTCCACCAATATTCAACATTCTTCCAAGCATAATCATAACCATTAAAATTAACGTGCTTACGTTCTTCGCCCTCGCAGTAATAATCCCAGCCTTCACCACTTTCCCAGCCATTATAGATTAAGTCATCAGTAATCTCATCTGGGTTTAAGTCCTCAGTCAAAGGAAAATATGCATCAATTCCAACAAAATCTATATTCCGTGAAGACCATAATGGATCCAGATTATACCAACCACCTTTCGTGTGATGATATTCGGACCAGTCAGCAGCATAACTCACCAGGCAGTTACTACTGACTATACTTTTTACCGTAGCAGCTAGCTTAACAAATTCATCAACGGCTGGAAAGCTCCCATCATTATGTTTATAGCTAGTCATGCCAATCATCTCTGAGCCAATGATAAAAGCAGCAACCAGCCCACGAGTCAAAGTGGCATAGTGTTTGATGAATCTATTATATCCATCATCTTTATTGAACCATTTACTGACCTCCGCAGCGCCACCAACTCCTCCTTCTGGGCGAATGCGGCCGCGCCATATCTTCGGTGATGGTTCAATCTCATCAACAAAGACCATCGGATAGAGCATGATCTTCATGCCACGAGCTCGAAGCTCTTGACATAAGTCGGTGATGGTCTTATCACTTGGTGTGCCGCCATAAGTTGGCTTATTATCACTAAAATACAGTACCTGTTCAGCACACTTACGATTAATGCCAGCTACTGACCAATCATTTGGTACCATACGTATTTTTTTACTAAATTCGAACTCCACTTTTGGCACAATGCGGCAGCCCTTTACTCTAGAAGAAGTGGCAAACCAGGTAACCACCAATCCCACCCACTGCAGATTAGGTAAAGTTTGCTGCATCTGATCAAGAGCGACCAAGACATTGGCTTTACCTTGCACATTATGCGTATTCATGGCCTCGACCCTATCCACAAGAATAGAATGGCCTGACTTTTTTAAATACTGCTTGTAACAAATTTTAGTGCCATAAACAAACTCACCACTACCAGGAATAAGAATAACCTCCTTGATCTTATCCTCTACCTCCGGCGGGCAACGCACCACACGTTTTACCTCAAAACTAAAGTTGGGAATGCGGTTACCATATGGCGCCAAAGAAAAGTCCCGAATCACCACATAACACAACCCCCGATATGCCGGAAAATTCTCATGGCCCTTAATCTTGGCAATGATTGAGTCCGGCATTTGTTCCTCATCACCTAAATGAATGTTCAGATTGCCTTTATTCGGACTCTTACCGCTACTTTTACCGTCACCCGTATCTTGCGATAGCACCGATGCTGGCACCAGCTTGCCATCAGCCCAGATCTTGCTCACCTCATCCACAGGCCCCTCGCAAATTGCAATCGCCATAGTAATGCTATATTGATAATCGCCACCACCAGGTTTTTTTTCTGTAATATCATTTGCCCAAATCACATTGCCAGACAAACGCATTGAACCATAGAGTTTGGATATAGTTTCACCATAAGCTGAGGATTGCACCCGAAGATCAGATAGCTTATTGCCA
>JBMGNO010000031.1:0-13385 GCA_049739405.1 Rickettsiaceae bacterium | reverse complement strand
ATGATGAAACATTATGCGATAAGATTGTACGAAATTCGGGTGATGTAAATGATTTTAATATATTAGAAATTGGTCCAGGACCTGCTGGTTTAACCCGCTCTATACTAAAAGCAAAGCCACGTAACTTAACAGTTATCGAGACAGACGAACGTTGCATGCCATTGCTAGAAGAGATAAGACAGGTGTACCCAAACCTACAGATTATCAATAACGATGCTTTAAAGATTAGGTTAAAAGAGTTGTCGAAAGGCGATATTAAGCTTAAAATAATTGCAAACTTGCCGTATAATATTGGCTGCAAACTTATTACAAATTGGTTAGAAGAGATCGAAACAGTTGAAACCATAACTGTGATGCTACAAAAGGAAGTGGTCGACCGAATGGTGGCTAAGCCTAACAGTAAGGCCTATGGCCGTTTATCAATTTTCTGTCAAATGTTATGTGATGTGAGTAAGTGTTTTGACGTAAGTCCAAAAGCATTTTATCCAGAGCCGAAGGTTACTTCCGCTATAATTCACCTCAAGCCGAAGACAGATCTTCCTTCCAAAGAAATATCAAAAATAGTAGAGAAAATAACATTACACGGTTTTAATAATCGTCGTAAAATGTTGCGATCTAGTTTAAAAAAAATCATTCCAAATATTGATGACATATTTTTGAAGCTTAATATATCCTCAGCAGTAAGGGCAGAAGATTTAAGGGTTGAAGACTATATTCAAATGGCCGCCCTGATTATTCAAACGGGGCAGCATCCCCAGTAGTATTTTCAGTAAAGTTAGACTCACCTCCTAATAATTTTTCTTCGTCATATTGCTTTTGGCTTTCATCCATTCTTTTTTTAGTGTTAAAATATTGTTTAATTTCATCTTCTGCTTGTGTAGCTAATATTTTTGTAGAAGAGAATTATGAGTTAAGTTGATGTTTTTGTGCAATATATCTAATATCAGTTGGGTTAACATTAGATTCTTTTGAGATGTCATCAGTCATTTTCTTACTCCCTTATTTTATTGATCAGTAGAATAGTCTTGATCTCCGGAAAGATATACATCTTCTTGCGACGCTCGTAATTCATTTCTATATATTTGAGATATACTAAATTTTCTTTCAAGTGGTGAGCCTATCAAAGCATTATTTTCTGTATCCTCTATATCCTCTGGAGCATTTGTTTTTGTATAGGTGATATTTATAGGGTTAGAAAATTTTCTATTATTATTTTCAACATCTGAGTCTTCAGAAAATTCATCATTGTCGCTATGCTCTGGTGTAGTATCATTTTGATCGGGTATATCAAAATCTTCTTCTAATTTAAACATACTGCCTCGCCTATTTTCTTACCCACATTAACTTCATTATAAATTGTATTAGTATGTCAAAACAACTTAAAACATAAAAAATATAAACTATATCTACTAATAGATGTGATTTTTATATAAAAATATCACATAATTATGTTATATGTTGCTCCATATGTCTTCATAAGTTTGGTAAAAATCTGTCGGGGTTGAGCTATTGCCACTCATTTGGTTTAAAAATTCATTTATCAAATCAAATTCAAAAATTGCTAATGCCGCGCTATTAAACATATCATCCTTTCCCAATTAACTATTAATTAAAATACACACCCCTTTAATAGCATAATATACACATCGTAAAGCTTTTGTAAATCAGATACATGACAATGCTCATTAATTTTATGGGCTTGATCGTGTTTTAGCCCTAGTTCGATAACTTTAGTATATTTTTGAATAAATCTAGAGTCAGAAGTCCCCCCATTAGTGTCAAATTTACTCTCAATATTTAATGTGCTTTGCACTACCTTAAGACATTTTTGAAGCTCATCAGAAATTTCCTGCATAAATGGCAGTGATGAACAGCTATAGCTTAGCGAATAATTGTCGCTATGCTTTGCAATAAGCTTATTTATCATTGAGTTAAGTTCTTCTGCCGTGTGCAAATGATTGAAGCGGATATTAAACTTAGATGATGCAGCTTGTGGGATGATATTACTCACCTTGCTACCAGATTCAATTGAAGTAATCTCAAGATTTGAAGGTTGAAAAAAATCAGTTCCTTGATCCAGCACTAGCTGATTCAGTTCATATAAAATACTAATAAACGCAGGAGCAGGGTTTTGGGCTTCGTTTGGGTATGCTACATGACCTTGTTTTCCGTTCACAGTTAAGTCAAAATTAATACTGCCTCTGCGGCCAATTTTAATAGTATCGCCGATTTCTTTCTGAGAGGTAGGTTCGCCTAAAATGCATAAATCAATAGGTGGGTATCGATCTTTAATATATTCTAACATCTTTACTGTTCCGTAGGTTCCTGGTCCTTCTTCATCTGTAGTTAGTAAGAAGCTAATCGATCCATTAATTTGTTTTGTAGATTTAATAATATGTTCAACAGCAGATAGGGCGCAAGCAACTCCGCCTTTCATGTCAACAACCCCGCGTCCGTAAACATAATTATTATCAATTGTCATAGTATAAGGATTAAATTTCCATAATTTTTCATTTAATGGAGGCACAACATCAACGTGCCCAGCAAAGCAAATGTTGGGTTTTTTTTCTCCGAAGACAGCATATAAATTAGACACTTCTCCAGTGGGTCCAAAGTCTTTTATTTCGCATCTAAAGCCAAGATCTTTTAAAAAATTAGCAATGAATTGTAAAGCATTTTTGCCCTTTGGTGTAACTGATTGAAAAGCTATCAATTCTGAAAGAATGTTTAAAATTTTATTCATAATTAAAATCTATGTTTAAATTTGGTAAAAAATGTGTATAATAATGTTTTATAAAATATTAATACAACCTTTTTTGCATGATTAAAATACCTTTTATTAAAATGCACGGTTTAGGCAACGATTTTGTTATTATAGAGCAAAAAGATGTACCTGAGCATGTTAGTTCGAAACAACTGGCTATTATCATTTCTGATCGACATTTAGGAATAGGTTGCGACCAATTTATTATATATCAACCAATGAGTGTAAAGATAAAAATGGAAATTTATAATAATGATGGTTCAAGAGCTATGGCATGCGGTAATGCCTCAAGATGTATTGCAAGGTTACTTTTTGATAAAACTGGGAAAACAAAGACGATACTTAATATCAATGATAGAGAAGTAATATGCAAATATCATACATCAGAGTCAATCGCTGTTGATATGGGTGAGTTTAGTTTCGAGAAATCTTGGATGCCAAAGCAAGAACAATTATGGTCAATTGCTGAAAAATATATGATTGAGCCAAAAGAAATGCTCTGTGTTGATGTTGCAAACCCACATTTAGTAATATTTAGCGAGCTTTCAAAAAAGTTTCAAAAAACTGTTGGCAAAAACTTCCAAAATAGTGAGTTATTCCCAGATGGTGTTAATGTGAGTTTTGCCAAAATACAAGGAGATGATATCAAATTAAAGGTTTGGGAACGTGGGGCTGGTTTTACGCATGCTTGTGGCAGCGGGGCAATTGCTACCTTTGCTGCGGCAAATAAACTAGCCTTTGTTCAAGATAAAGCAAAAGTGAAATTTGAATATGGTGAGCTATTAATGCATAAGAAAAATGACTCAATTATTATGAGTGGCCCGGCTACATATTCATTTAGTGGAGATTTTATCTATGAAGGGTAAAAAAGATGTTATTACTTTTGGATGCCGTTTAAACATCTATGAAAGCGAGATTATTAAAGAAAACTTAGCTAAATCTAAAGATAATAACGTCACAGTATTTAATACATGTGCAGTTACTAAAGAGGCGGAAAAACAAGCTCGCCAGGCAATTAGAAAATTAAAAAAAACTTCTCCAGAACAAAAAATCATAGTAACTGGTTGTGCTGCACAGAATACGCCAGAAATATTCACTAATATGAGTGAAGTGGATAAAGTTATCGGTAATGAAGAAAAATTATCAGCAAAATATTATAATTTTGACACAGAAAGAGTCATAGTAAATGACATTATGTCGGTTAAAGAAACTGCAAATCATTTAGTGAGTAGTTTTGAAGGCAGAGCAAGAGCGTTCATTCAGGTGCAAAATGGTTGTGACCATCGATGCACATTTTGTATGATTCCTTTTGGTCGTGGTAATAGCCGCTCAGTACCCATTGGTATGATTGTTAAGCAAATAAATAAATTACTTCAAGAAGATTTTCAGGAAATTGTTTTCACTGGAGTAGACGTTACTTCATATGGTTCTGATTTACCAGGTTCTCCTAGCTTTGCGCAGATGATTCGTCGTGTTTTATCACAGATACCAGAACTGAAACGTTTAAGGCTATCATCAATAGATGTAGCAGAAATTGATGATGAGTTATTTAATTTAATGGCTTATGAAAAGCGCTTAATGCCACATTTTCACATTAGTCTACAGTCAGGTGATAATATGATATTAAAGCGTATGAAAAGAAGACATCACAGGCAGCAGGTTCTTGATTTTTGTCATAAATTACGAGCATTACGGCCAGACGTTTCATATGGTGCGGACATTATTGCAGGATTTCCAACTGAAACAGACGAGATGTTTGAAAATACACATAAATTAATATCTGAAGCACAAATTCAGTATTTACACGTATTTCCTTACTCTGAGCGTGAAGGAACACCAGCGGCTCGTATGCCGCAAGTTCCAGTTAGTATTCGTAAGCAGCGCGCCTCTATTTTGAGAGAAGCTGGTCAGCGCGAATTATTAAAGTTTTTTGAAAAAAATATTGGTATAAATGTAGAATTGCTGGTAGAAAAGAATAATATTGCACATGCGGAAAATTTTATACCAGTGAAATTTAATAGTGATATGGATTCTGGATCTTTAGTAAGAGCAAAACTCATTGCTGCTGGAGAGAAATATATGGAGGCTGAAATTATATAAATGGTTGGGAAAAAATTTGCTATTATTGGCAGTGGTAGTTGGGGCACTGCCTTAGCGTGCATGCTATCACGTGCTGCAGGGGCTGCACTAATATATACTAAGGAAGCTAGGTTAGCTGATGAAATTAACAACCATCATACAAATAGTAAGTATTTACCTAATACTAATTTGCCCAGCGACGTAACAGCAACAGCAAATTTTGATGACGTTCTTGAATATGAATTTATTGTAATTGCTGTGCCTTCTTATGCTTTTGATGGCATTATAGATAAATTACAAAAATGCCAGTTAACATCTAATGCAGTATTACTGATTGCTTCGAAAGGTATGTCCTCTCAGCCATTGCAACTTTTTTCTTCTACAATTAACTCAAAATTAAAAAATAATTTTGCCTTTATTCATGGGCCTAATTTTGCTAGAGAAGTGGCGATAGGTGAGCGTGCCACAATTACGGTATCCTGTGAAGATGAATCTATCTGTAAGGATATTATTCATCAAATAAAGTCAAAACAAATTGAAGCAGAGTCAACATCTGATATTATGACTGTGCAGATTGCAAGTATGACTAAGAATATTTTTGCAATAAAAAGTGGAATTATGCAATCTAGTGGCGATGGTGAAAATTTAAGAGCATCATTAATTAGTCAGGCTCTTCATGAAATACAGATCTTATCTAACAAATTTGGTGGTAATGCTAGCTCTTTGTCTTTAGCGGCCGTTGTAGGGGATTTAGTATTAACTTGCTATTCAAAAACTTCGCGTAATACTAAATTTGGCTACGAGTTTCATCAGAACAACTATTCCAAAGATTTTCTACAAAATTACCCCACCCTAGTTGAAGGGGTGCAGTCGGCAAGGTTATTAAAAAAATTAATTACAAAATTAAATATTAATTTACCAATTATTGAAGA
The DNA here is from genome assembly GCA_049739405.1 of Rickettsiaceae bacterium. Taxonomy (GTDB): domain Bacteria; phylum Pseudomonadota; class Alphaproteobacteria; order Rickettsiales; family Rickettsiaceae; genus Megaera_A. The sequence goes on along the minus strand of JBMGNO010000031.1, from coordinate 7,610 downwards.
AATTGCTAGCCTTGTAGAAGATTCTTAGGCACACCGACAAACAAGCTGCACATGCTGTGTATAGTAAATTAAACTGAAGGCACTTCATTTTGATTTATTATAGAAATACTTTTTGCCGAATTTAATACACTATATTTAAAGAGTTAGAAGGCTTTTGGAGTGTCTACTTCTTAGTTTTGGTTGACTATCTAGATAATGATTTTTTGGCAGATTTTGCTGCTTTATGAATGTTTTTTACCTCAGCTTTACCGTATTTTGCTAGATCCTGTGGCCGGCCTCCTTCGTATTTTGCAGCAGTTTTTTTACCATGTTTTGCTAAGTTATGCATATAGTTCATTTTTTTTGTTTCTCCAGCAATGCGTTTTGGATTCATTACTTTATAAATTTGATAAATAGCAAAGTTTTTAATAATCATTTTAAGATTTTTACGCGCTTTAATTTGGTCTAGTTTCATTTTATGCTTTGTTTTATCAATGCCATTTTTTTCTAAAATATCATCAACAAATTTTTCAATATCTTCAAAAATTTCAAGCTCTTCCTCTTTCTCTTTTTTCTTTGTTTTAGAGCGGTTTTTATTAATCAAATACGCACTAATAGTTTTAATTAATGATTTTTGCAGTTCTTCAACGGTGATGGATTGCTCGAATACTTCATCAATTAGTTTGCCGAGATTTTCATCCAGCTCTTCATTTTCAATGAGCATAGCAATTTCTTCTTGTAATGATTTTAATTCTTCGTCAGTCATAAATAATTTATTGCTATATTTTCAGATGAGTATTCCCTTCCTAAGATAGGGTTTGATTGTTCTATATGTTCTTGTAATAAATAGGCTATCTCAATATTTTGAGATAAAGCTATATCTTGTATATTTTGGTCTAAGTACTTTTCATGGTTTTGAATTAACAAGGACTTTGACTTTCCGTTTATTTCAATAGTATACCTTGAAGTGGCAGGGTCTGATGAATTATATAAATCCTGATATTTATGATAGTTAGTACCGTTAACTTTGTGTTTATGAATGATTCTGAGATCGTAATTAACCCCTGGTTTTTCTGCTAAATCTTTAATATTTTTAGTATAAGTCAAAGCTCTTTGGGTTAGGTCAAAATTATTAGTGATTACAGCGTGCAGTAATATTTTGTTATTTAGATGCTTTTTAAAAAATATGTTGTTTGAATCTTGATCAATAGGTCGAAGAAATTTTTTCTCTATGGTTTCATTACTAAGCCAATCTATGTTATACCAAGAATATTTTATACATTGCTGATAAATAAAATTCCCAATAATGCTGATGGAGCCTGATAAATAATTTGGCATGTAATCCTAGAATCATGTTATATATTTAGTATAAGTATGACTCTAGAATTAATTTTTGGATAGTAAATTTAGTTTGTATATTAAATTAAATTCAACATAAATTAAAAATTATGCCTTTTTTACCAAAGCATGCTTTAAAACTTGCTCTATGCATGATACAGGTATAATTTTTAGTTTATCTTTAATGTTATCGGGAATATCTTTTAAATCTTTGATGTTATCTTCAGGAATCAAAACTTTTTTAATTCCTCCCCTGCTTGCAGCAAGGAGTTTTTCCTTAAGCCCACCAATTGGTAATACTTTGCCGCGAAGAGTTATTTCTCCAGTCATCGCAACATCTTTACTAACAGGTGTTTTAGTCATTAACGAAACTATTGTAGTGCAAATTGCTATACCAGCTGATGGCCCGTCTTTTGGTGTTGCTCCCTCTGGGACGTGTAGGTGAATATCAAACTCTTTATACTCACTTTGTTTTAGCCCTAATTTTTCCGTCCTAGTTAAAAAGCAGCTATAAGCCGCCTCGACTGATTCCTTCATCACATCGCCAAGCTTTCCAGTTGATTTAATTCCACCTTTATTTTTAAAGCATGAAGCCTCTATACTTAGTAAATCACCACCTACTTCAGTATAAGCAAGACCAGTAGTTACACCTATTTGATCAGTATCTTCAGCAAGTCCAAAGCGATATTTTTTTACCCCTAAATATTCTTCAATATCTTTAGGATTTACAGTCACAGACTTGATTTTTTTGTCTTTTAGTATTTTTGTTAGTACTTTTCGTGCCAGCGCACCAATCTCGCGTTCCAGTGACCTTACTCCTGACTCTTTTGTATAGTAGCGAATTAGTTCAATTATAGTGTCATCTGGAATAATAAGTTCTTTGCCTTTAAGACCGTGAAGCTCTAGCTGTTTAGATACTAAATGTCTTTTAGCTATCTCAAGTTTTTCCTCTTCAATATATCCAGCAATATTGATAATTTCCATACGGTCAATCAAGGCTCTTGGTATATTATAAGAGTTGGATGTAGCGATGAAGATAACATCAGATAGATCATACTCAATTTCAAGATAGTGATCAACGAACTGAGAATTTTGCTCTGGATCTAATACTTCTAATAAAGCTGAAGCTGGGTCTCCCCTAAAATCTGCACTCATTTTATCAATCTCATCCAGAAGCATTACAGGATTATCAACCTTAGACTTCTTAACTGAGTTCATTATCTTTCCTGGCATGGAACCTAGATAAGTTTTTCTATGTCCACGTATTTCTGCTTCATCTCGAACACCTCCAAGCGCAAATTTAGTATATTTACGACCCATTGCTTCTGCGATAGATTTAACTAAGGAAGTTTTACCAACACCTGGAGGGCCAATTAAGCACAAAATAGGACCTTTGATTTTTTTTGAGCGTTTTAGGACGGATAAATATTCTACCATACGCTCTTTTACTTTTTTAAGTCCATAGTGATCGCGATCTAGAATTTCTTCTGCCTTATTTATTTCCATTTGATGAGTACTTTTTTTACCCCAAGGAAGAGAAATTATAGTTTCTAAATAGTTTCGAACTACTGAGGATTCAGATGACATTGGATTCATCATTTTGAGCTTTTTTAGTTCAGATTCAACTTTTTCTTTAGCTTCTTTAGATAATTTTAGCTTCTTTATTTTTTTCTCTAGCTCAGTAAATTCAGATTTAGCTTCCCCCCCATCTATTTCATGTTGAATAGCTTTCATTTGTTCGTTAAGGTAAAACTCTCTTTGCGTTTTTTCAATTTGTTTTTTTACCCTTTGCTGTACTTGCTGGTCTGCATCTACTTGTGTATTTTCCGCAACTATTATATCTAAAAGCATTTCAGCACGTGTGTGGATGTCGGTTTCTTCTAAGATTTTTTGTTTTATTTCTAAAACGGAGGTTAAGTGCGAAGCAATAATGTTTGTTATATAGCTAGGGTTATTTTGTTTACTTAAAACATTTAATATTTCAAGATTAATTTTCTTATTTGTACGGGCATAATCTTTAAAGGCTTCAATTATTGAGTCAACTAGGCTATTTACGGCTGCCTCATCTTTAATCTTTGCATCAGAATTTGCTGTATATGATGCTTCAAAAAAATCTTCACCCTTAATATTGCTTAGCTTTACTCTTTGCGTGGCTTCAACCAAAATTTTAGCGTTATCGTTGGGTAATTTTACTGTTTGAATTATTTTGGCAATAACGCCAACTTTATAGAGATCTGACTCTTTTGGGTCCTCTATTTCTTGTTTCTTTTGTGCAGTTAGTAATATTTTATCACCATTGCCAATGTTTTTGGATGCATTCAAAGCATTAAGTGATTTTTTACGCCCAATAAATATTGGTGCTATTGTTCCCGGAAGGATAGCCACGTCACGTAGAGCAAGAAGGGGTAGCGTTGTTATATGTGTTGCCATTATTTTAAAATCCAGATGAAATTTTTATATATTAAGTTGTTCATAAGTTATATAGTAATTATATATTTTTTTTCAAGCCATATAAATATTACTAATAAAATCATAAAACTTATTTTCAGTATAATAAAATTATGTTAAAATTTCCTCAAATTTATATAAAATACAATGAATTACGCAATGTCAACAAATGATGTAGTGGTAAAAGCTCACAATTTGATTAAAAAACATATTAAAAATACTCCCTTAATTTATTCAAAAGAATTGAGTGAAGAGATCGGCAGTAAAGTGTTTTTAAAACTTGATTCATTGCAAGTAACCGGAGCTTTCAAAATACGAGGTGTATTAAACTTCTTACTAAAGAAACAACAAGAAGGAAAATTACCATCAAAGATTGTCGCTTATAGTACTGGCAATCACGCAATAGCCATGTCTTATGCAGCGCAAATGCTCAATATACAAGCAAGAGTATACTTACCTAAATATACCCTGCCATTTAAAAAGGATATGGCCAAATTATACGGTGCAGAAATTATAGAGGTTGATAGCAGAACTGAAGCTGAAGCAATGGCTCTTAAGGATTCAGATAATGGATTTAACTTGCTGCACCCCTCAGATGACGATGATGTTATTGCAGGCGCAGGAACAATGTGCCTGGAAGCTTTAATGCAATTAAAAGAACAGGGAGTTGCGCCAGATGCAATTTTTGCCCCTTGCGGAGGTGGTGGTCTTTTAGCTGGTAGCTATTTAGCTAAAGAATCACTCTCACCGCAGTCAAAGATATATGGGGTTGAGCCACTAAAGGCAAATGATGCATACCAATCGGTGGCTAATAAATCAATTTTCAAATTTTTACAAAGTCCACAAACCTCAGCAGACGGACTCAGAGCACTGAGCATTTCACCTAGAACTTTTAGATATCTGCAAAAACTAGACGATATTATCTTAATTGATGAAAATGAGATTGCACAATGCAATGACGATGTCAATCAATCATTATCCAGAAAGGCAGAGGCCTCTGCGACAATTGGATTTGCTGCTGCCGCAAAATGGTCTATTGACAACCCTAGTAAGAGCATCTTGATCTTAATTACTGGGGGTAATGTATCTCAATGATTTGCAGTTATTAGTAAATAAGTGATTATGATATTTTTTATTTGGGGAAAAGTTATATGAGTATAGAATTAGCACTACTAAATAATGATCTAGTATTAGCTTATGAATTATTGCAAAAGGGCATTGAATTGCCCAAAAATGCAGGCGATCTAATCCGGCAAAATACCGCCATAGAGAATGCAGAATATAGTAAAATTGTTGATTGTGATTCTACATTACTATTAGCATTGTTTGCACACAACACTCATGAAGAAAAATTACGAAAAACTCTTGAATATGAAGTGATATCTAACAATATTAGCTTTGACTCTGGTGAAGAAAATGAGATTCCTCCTTTAATACGTCATAAGTTAAGCATTTTGATGAGTAAAGGGTCGTGCGCCTTATTAATGTCTTTGATTAAACTATATTATGAGAATAATGAGTATAATAAACTGGATATACAAAGCACTATGAAATATTTTTTTCAACAAGATCCCACATTCTTTATTGCTATGATAACGGACCAATTCAACACAGATGCAACTGTTTATGATTTACTGCATGAAATTAATGATCAAGATTTAATAGATATGTTTCAGACTTTTGCATCTGACCTGAGCATTAATCAAGAGTAATTCCTATATCTCGCTATAATACTGAACTTATTTTGCAATAACTTCCATTCCTCCCATATAGGGTTGAAGCGCGTCTGGTATGTTAATCGAACCATCTTCGTTTTGATAGTTCTCTAATATGGCTACTATCGTTCTGCCTACTGCTAGGCCAGATCCGTTTAATGTGTGCAGGAGCGTGGTTTCTTTTGCACCATGTTCTTTATACCTTGCTTTCATACGGCGCGCCTGAAAATTACCGCAATTAGAGATGCTAGCAATCTCACGATAGCAATCTTGTCCCGGTAGCCACACTTCAATATCGTATGTTTTTTGTGCTGAAAAACCCATATCACCACTACATAAAAGCATGACTCGATAAGGAATATCTAATTTTTTTAAAATATTTTCAGATGTGGCAAGCATTTTCTGATGCTCTGCTTCAGATTCATCAGGTGATGTCACAGCAACTAGCTCAACCTTACCAAATTGATGATTTCGAATCATGCCACGTGTGTCTTTCCCTGCACTTCCTGCTTCAGAACGAAAACATTCAGTGTAGCCAACATGTCTAATTGGTAGATCTTCTTGTTTTAGAATTTCGCCAGCAACAAGATTAGTAATTGGCACTTCACCTGTTGGTATCAAGCGATATTTTTCATCAGTGGTGGCATAAGAGTCAAACTTAAATTTTGGCAACTGCCCAACATTATACATTGCTTCTGGCCTGACTAGGCTGGGCATAGAAACCTCTTCGTAACCAGATTCAATGTGTGAATCGATCATAAAACTAATCAAAGCTCGTTCTAATCTTGCTAGCGGCCCTTTCAAGCTTACAAATCTACTACCGCAAATTTTTGCAGTTTTTTCAAAATCCATCATTCCTAAATCAACGCCTAAAGCAAAATGTTCTTTGGCATTATCAATTTTTGTTGGTTTATTATGAGTTCTGATTAGTTTGTTCATTGTTTCATCAGTACCATAAGGAATATCAGAATCCGGGACATTTGGGATATTATCTAATATATTTTTTAATCTATTGTCGTTTTTAAGCTGCTCATTTAGTTCAGATAATTTTTCATTGATATGCTCAACATCAGCTTTAAGGTCGTTAAATTCTTTTGGACTACTAGATTTTATAGCGCCTAGGCGTTTTGATTTATTGTTCTTTGCCTGTTGAAATTGTTGCATTAAAGTAGTGATTTGTCTCTTTTCATCAGCCAATTCAAGTAACTCGTTAGAATCCACTTTTGCTCCACGTTTTTGCATTTGTGCATTAAACTCTTCAGTATTATCTTTGATCCATTTGATGTCTAACATTATTCTTTAACCTTACGTTCTATTAATTGGCCAATGGCTATTGAAATTTCATATAACAAAATTAGTGGTATTGCAAGAGCAATCTGACTAAATATGTCTGGTGGTGTGAATATAGCTGAAATTATAAAAATAATTACTATAATAAATCGTCTTTTCTGTCGTAACTGTTCTGATCTTACTAAGCCAAGTAGTGATAATATCGATAAAATAACGGGTAACTGGAAAGATGTAGCAAAAACAAATAACAAATTTAAGAATAAACTCAGATACTCACTGATTTTTGCATTTAATATTAGTGGTATAGCATTATTATTTCCAAAGCTAGTTAAAAATAGCCAAGCATTCGGAATAATTATGTAATATAAGAATAGGCTACCACACAAAAATAACAAGCTGGAAGAAAATAATATTATCTTTAGTATCTTTTGCTCCTGTGCATATAAGCCTGGAGAAATAAAGCTGTAAATTTGGTAATAGAAAAAAGGGTGTATTAAAATTAAGCTAGCATATGATGCTATTTTAATATAAGCCATAAAGGCTTCTGTTAAGTCGGTGTAGATTATTACTTGATTTGAGTGGATAATATCTAATAGAGGTTTGAGAGCTATGTGTAATATAGTCTCACTCAAATAATAACAAACTATAAAGCCAAAAATATAGGATAAAAATACTTTTAATAAACAATATTTCAAAGCAATAAAATGTTCCTTAAAAGTAAATTTATCCATTGTTCATTATTCTACAACAATTGTTGTTACAGACTCAATGTTTTCAGTATCATTAGCTTTTTTTGAACTATCATTAGTCACTTCTTCTAGTGATTTTTTTATCTTATCG
>JBMGNO010000030.1:0-13903 GCA_049739405.1 Rickettsiaceae bacterium | reverse complement strand
TTATGCAAGTAAAAATAGTTAACGATTTTCAAAAGGAGATATATCGCTCTTTAAAGGGCGATATAAAGTTGCAAAAATTAGTAAAAAAAGTCCATATAGGCCCTGCAAGCAACATAGAGTCTCTGATATTTTATTCCATTTCTCTGGGGCTATTTCTGAGTTAGCTTTGTTTTGTAAGATATTGATTTTATGCTTGATTTTCATGATATATATATTTATATTTTGATAGTTCTGTGGGGAGTGTAAATAGATTTAATCTGATCATTCACCAAGCCAACATGTTCTGATTGCTCATACATTTTTGCCACATGAGTAAGCAGGCCGTGACGGATATTCTGAGGTATATTGCCTGGCGTGTAGCCTACCATGTATTTTATGCGCAGGTTTTTTTCAATATACTGGTTGTTTAAGATAAGTTGATTTCTATGATTATTTAAAGATCCAAAATCATTAGAAATATCCCTACTGCCAAGTTCGTCAAATAAAGTAACGGACGAGATATGATTTATTTTTCCGTATTTTAGCTTTATATTTTTGGTGGTTAATTTAATTTCAGCTAGTACTTCATGTTCTGATATCTTATTAGATAATATTTGTTCTGCATAATCAATAGCACTTTTTAAAAGATTTTTTAAAAGCTCATCATCGTGCTTATGTGAAATCCGTAAATAATTTTTTATTTCTTTTAAGTTATAGAAACTATGATTCTGACTAGCAATAGAGTAGGTTATTTTCATAATAAATATTATTTAGTTGGTAATAATATGTTGTTACCGAAGCAGTTAAAATCTGCCCCGGTATTTGTAGTCGTTTAATTTTTGTGGAATTCTTAAATTACACAGAAAACTTTGCAAATTTAATAGCTTTTGAATCCACCACATCTCCGCCAACTCTTTTAACGGCATAAAACCTAACAAAAGGTTTGTCAGTATAAGGGTCCCTTAAAATGTTTATTCCAGCTCTATCGACTATTTTATAAGCAGCCTTAAAATCACCAATAGCAATAGATAAGCTATCTGCGCCAATATTTGGCATTTCAGCGCATACATGTACGGGCACGCCAAAAATAGTTTGATTTAACGAATCGGACAGTGATTGCTGCCAAATAAATCTACCAGTGTCATCTTTTAAAGATTGTATTTTAGATAAAGTATTTCTATTCATTAAAAAACTAATATTTTCACGATAATTTTCTTTAACGGCATTAATCATTTCTAATAGCATTTCAGTTGTTACCTCTGTGCCAGCATCAATGACTCCTACTTTATTATTTCGCAATAAACCAGTGGGCTTATTGTTACCATCTCCATTAATAAAAGCTTGGTTTTCAAGGCGAGTAAAGCTGTCTGATAATCTCTCAACTAGCCACCTTTCAATGTTAATTTCAGCATCATTTAATAAGGTTTGCGTGGCTTTTGGTTGCGCGTATATCTCGTGTGCAAAAATTGTTTTTTTCTCTAATTTGGATGTATCCGTTTCTGCTCGAGCCGCTGTTTCTGCGACCCACCCAGAAGCAAACTTCCCATCTTCAGATAATATATCAAGAGCTCTTGATGAAATAGTTTCAACGGAGGCGATATTTCTCATGATAGATTTGGAGTAAACTGAGTCTATTATTTTTTTGCTAAGTGTAGGGGTTATTGCTACTCCAGCCTCCCCATTATCACCACTTAATGATTTGGTAATTAACTCATTAGCCACGCCGCTTCTTACAAAATTATTAAAAGCGGATTTTGTTTCTTTGCTAGGGCAATTATGGATTTGTATTTCTTCGATATTGCTTTTCATTTTACCTACTATATTTTCTAAATTACTGATTTTTTTGCTGCTATTAGTTTCTTGATTGATAAATTTTTTTACTTCTCCAGATAATTCTTCAATTTCTTTAGTATCCATTTTGATTCTCTCCTTATAATTTTCTTAACTGTTTGATTAATTCAGCTAATTTTTTAACCGCTGTATCCTTACATTGCTTAACGTATTTCTGCTTAATTTGATTTATTTGCGCCATTTCATTAGCGGGGAATGTAACCACGCTAATTTCTATGAGGTTTAAATCATGAATCACTCGGTTACCATTCGAGTTATAGTCGGCAGAATTTATGTTAAACCCTATGCTCAATCCACATACAGCGCCTTGCTTAATTAATTCGCTTGCGTCAAAGCCGTCTTTAGTCTTGGTGTTTATCTCTGCCTCTACTTTTAAACCATATGAATCCTCATCCATCATACGAATAATTCCAATAGGTTTTGTTGTATCATGTTGCCAAAGAAGCTTCACGTGATTACTCTGCGAGGAGAGAAATGCGCCTTTTTCGATGCAATCATTATGATTATCAACAGTATTAAAAACGCTGGCATAGCCACTGATAATAGAATGCGACTTACCATCTGACTTAATAATAAATTCTGGACTAGCGTAGCCTTTATGCAAAATACCCTCTCTTGATTATTTAAGTTAGATAATTAAGCTTTATATACCATTTAATTGTTGCGCTAAGCTGCTAACTGTTATAATTTGATATTTGATCTACGTTATAGTAACTTATGTTTAATGTTTTTTGATGATTTATTTCGCTTGGCCAATAATATTTTTAGGAATGTTTTTTATAATATCTGGAGTAGTGGGCCTATACCGCTTTCCTGATTTCTATACTAAACTTCATGCTGCAAGTGTTATAGAGTGTTGCGGTATACCTCTATGTTTATTTGGATTATCATTAATGCAAGATTCATACATGTCATTTTTTAAGATTATTTTTATAATAATTTTAATTCTTTTATTAAACCCAGTATCAACATTTGCTTTAGCAAGAGCATCAGTTATGTATAAAATTGACAAAGAGGGAAGGATAAAATGATAGAATATATCCTGACCCCACCATTCCAAACTGAATTTATTTTAGATCAGCTTTTGCTGCTTATCATTGGTTTGTTTCTAGCGGGCGTGTGTTATAAAATAATGTTTAGTAAAAAACTGCTAGAATCGGTGATTTTATTATCGGTATTTAGCTTGCTAATAGGGTTATGTTACTTATTCATGGATGCTCCAGATGTTACTATGACTGAGGTTGCTTTGGGCAGCTCCTTATCAACATGTGTGTTACTAAACGTGCTTAACATTACGGGCGATGAATGTAAAAAAATAGAATATAGACGTCTGACTTTAGCGATAATATTATGTATAACATTTATTTTAGTTCTATCTTACGTATGTTTTGACTTGCCAGAATTTGGAGAAAGCAATAACGCATTACAAACTAATACTACACAATATTATATTAGTAACACTCACGTGCAAATAAAAATACCATCTTTTGTAGCGGCAATACTTGCCAGTTATCGTGGGTTTGATACTTTGGGTGAAACCTTAGTAGTTCTAATAGCCGGTCTTTCCGTGCTTCTTATTTCAGCTGCAAAAAGGAGAAAAAATGCTTAAAGATTTTTTAGTTATAAAAACAGTTTTGCAGTTTATCATTCCATATATAGTACTATATGCTTTTTATATTCAATTAAATGGTGAAGTTTCGCCTGGTGGAGGTTTTCAAGCTGGTGTGATTTTTGCAAGCGGCTTAATTGCTTATAGTTTGATTTTCGGGATTGAAAAATTAGTGCAAATTTTTTCAATAAAGCAATTAACGTACATCGCAATTTCGGGCGTAGCCCTCTATACTTTAACCGGAATTTTATCTCTAATTCAGGGAGGGCAGTATTTAGATTATTCGCTTTTGGCTTCTAGCCCAATATTGGGTCAGCATTTGGGTATCTTCCTGATTGAGGTTGGTGTGGGCCTGACAGTATCTTCTGTAATGTGTTTAATTTACATAAAATTATCGGAGGAATATGCATAATATAATCTTTATTTTAGCTATTTTGGTTCTAACAAGCGGTTTATTTATTATGATTACTAGTGATAATTATATCAGGAAAATTATAGGGCTAAGTGTTTTTCAGGCATCTGTGCTAATTTTTTATATTGCTCTTGGCAAGGTAAATGCTGGGGTAGTGCCAATTGATATTTGTCAAGGTGCTCAGCAATGTGCTCATAACTTTTCTAGCCCGTTGCCACATGTTTTAATGCTTACTGCTATTGTAGTTGGTTTTGCAACGATGGCGGTGGGGTTTGCACTAATCGTACAAATTAAAAAAGAGTATGGAACGATCTCGGAACAAGAAATAGCTGAAAAAATTTGGGATAGAGATGGGGTGAAATAATATGCAAATATCAACTCATTTTCCTGTTCTTCAGATATTACTACCACTTGTTGCTGGCATACTCAGCGCTTTAAGCTTTAACGGCCGCCGCGCTTATTTTATATCATTGCTGTTTGCTGCAAGTGCGTTTGCGCTATCTGTTTATTCCTATCAATTTGTGTCTATTGGTGCGGCCTCCTATACGATGGGTGGTTGGCAGCCTGAGTATGCTATTGAGTATCGACTAGATGGTTTTAATCAATTAATTATTATATTTATTAATGCAGCATTGTTATTTTTATTACTATTTGGTAAATCGTTAATCAATTCATCAATCTTGAAAAATATTAATGATGAATATAGGCACTTATTTTTTGCATTATTATTATTTGCCCATTCAGGGTATTTGGGGGTAGTTAGTACTAATGACTTATTCAATATCTATGTATTTGTCGAAATATCTTCTTTAGCAACTTATGTTCTGATGTCCATTTCAGCTAAAAGATCATCGTTAATCGGTGCATTTGATTATTTGGTTATAGGCACAATTGGGGCAACGTTAATTTTGATAGGTATTGGTTTTATTTTAGCTTACACTGGCGGTTTGAATATTTCGCAAGTTGCGTCGATTATTTCTTTGAATGAATATAATAAGGTTTTGCACACATCTATAGCTTTTATATTAGTAGGGGTTATGTTGAAAATAGCGTTTTTACCGATGCATTTTTGGATGCGCAGGGCGTATATGCATACTAGTTCGATTTTGTTAACTTATTTTGCTGCGATTGGCAGTATTTTTTGTATATGTATTTTGATGAGATTTTTATATTTCGTTATTGATATTGATCATTTAACTTTTATGTTAGAAAGAGTTATTCGTCCGGCTGCCTTTTTTGTGATGATACTGGGCTCGTTCTTGGCTGTGCGGTCAAAACATTTAAAAGAAATAGTTGTATATTCGACGACGGCACAAATTGGCTATATATTTTTATTAGTTACAATAATTGATGCCAAGATGGTATTATTTTTCTTACTTATTATCGATGCTGCAAATAAAATAGCTTTATTTACGATTATTGCTCATCTTGAGTCCAAGACAAATGACTTGTCTGTAGATAATTTTGTTGGTCTTAATCATAGCGTGTTATTTAAAACTTTAACAGCCTTTGCTTTACTTTCTTCTGTTGGTTTGCCATTTACTAGCATGTTTTTTGTGAAGATCAGTATTTTGCAAACATTATTAAGTAATTCTCTATATGTAGGTTTTGTTGTGACTATAGCTTCATCTTTACTATCTATTTTATATCACTTGAAAATTACAAAAATGTTGTTTTTAACAAAGAAATCTGAAAATACTATTGAAATTAATGAGGATCTTTCTGGTCTAGTATTTATAGTTGCTCTACAGTTTATATCATTATTTTACATTAGTAATATTGCCAATAATTTTGAGTTTATGTATTAAGTATGGAATATTTTGGAACAAATTTAATTTTATTATCACCTATTATAGTAGGAATACTTAATTTGTTGACACCTTTCATAAGTAAAGAAGATACAAATACGCGCAGTGCATTTTTGTTGTCTATTAGCGGTTTGTTTTTGTTGAATGTTATAATATTAGATTATTTATTTTTAAATGGCTATGGTTATGATTTGACATTGTTTTCGATAGGAAAATATAGCTTATCATTCCATCTCGAGGCCCTGGGAATGGTGTTTTTAACATTACTAGCCTCCCTATGGATATGCGCTTTGCTATATACTATCAAGTTCTTAGCTATTAATGACATGCCTGGAAGCGATAGATTTTTATTTTTTATGAATGGCTGCATAATTATTGGTAGCTTTATTGCGTTGTCTTCTAATCTATTTACGTTATTTGTTGGCTATGAACTCTTAACTGTTTGTACTATCCCGTTGATTGCTCACTTTCCAAATGAGCGCTGTTTTGTTGGTCTGTACAAGTACCTTAAGATTCTTATATTTAGTAGCATGGTATTATTCTTACCGGCAATTTTAATCATATATTCTTGTGCAGGGCATGGAAATTTTACGCCAAATGGTTTTATCGCAGATCATGTCACTGACACTCAGGCAATGATATTATTTTTAATGATTATTTTTGGATGTGCAAAAGCAGCAATATACCCGTTTCATACATGGTTGCCAGCTGCAATGGTCGCTACATACCCCGTTAGTGCTATTCTGCACGCAGTAGTGGTTGTTAAGACGGGATTATTTTGTATATATAAAATTATTATTTACGTCTTTGGAGTCGAGTATTTATATTCTCTGTTTGGTGAAAATAATTGGCTTGTTTTACTACCAATTATTACGATTATTTATAGTTCGTTCCAGGCGGTTCGCTATACAGATGTAAAAGCAATGCTCGCCTACTCGACAATTAATCAACTTAGCATAGCGCTACTCAGCGCTTTTTTGCTGACTCCTAAGGGAATCAACGCTGCAATTTTTCACATGGTTTCGCACTCCTTTACTAAAATTTGTATATTTTATACTGCTGGTAATATATACAGCGTAAAAACTTCTTACCGAATTAGTGAGTTGATTGGAATTAAAACAACTATGCCAAGAACAAGTTTTATTTTACTGATTTCAGGTCTATCTTTAATTGGCGTGCCTCCATTTGCAGGATTTATTAGTAAGCTATATATTTTGCTTGCAGCAGTTGAAGAGCATAATTTACTAGTTATTTGCACTTTAATGGCAAGCTCCTTATTTTCGGCCTTATATGTTATAAAAATGCTGATTTTTGTTTATCGCCCGACAAGTGATGATTTTATTCTGCACTTAAAGTTAAAGCCTTATTTTAATGAGCCTCGTGAAAGCCGTAATTCAAAAAGAATTATTAGTTCAAAATATAAGGCTGAAAAAAAATTACCAAAATTTATGATTTTGAGTATTGCTTTATGCGTTTGTGGCGTTGTAGGGTTTGTGTTCATACAGCGCATTATTAATCAATTCCTACTGTTTATATAATATTAAAAATTATGTTTTTAGCTCAATATTACCAGCACCCTTCGCTCATTATCTTGCTATCGATTGTTGGCATGACTTTTTTAAAGGATAGGCATTACGCATTTAAGGCTATCTCGATTATTACACCATTAATTTGTATGGTTGCTTTAAGCGGTTTAGAAGAAAAAAATATCTTGTCTGTTTCTCAAGTTGTAAAATTATCCTATATTGGTTCGTGGCACAATAAGTTAATAGGTTTTGCATTTTTACTAGCAATTTTGGCGGCAAACTTAAACACTATCAATAAAAAGCGATATATAGAGATAATATTAGGAAACTTGTATGC
This sequence comes from Rickettsiaceae bacterium, assembly GCA_049739405.1. Taxonomy (GTDB): domain Bacteria; phylum Pseudomonadota; class Alphaproteobacteria; order Rickettsiales; family Rickettsiaceae; genus Megaera_A. The sequence goes on along the minus strand of JBMGNO010000030.1, from coordinate 6,381 downwards.
TGCCTTTACTTTATTTTGTTTATTAGCAGGTGATTTTTTATCCTTATTCATTAGCCTTGAATTGATGGCTATTACTTCAGCAATTATTATTTTTATAGGCGAGCAAAAAGCTAGTTTAAGAGCGGCAAAAAAATATTTTATTACTCATTTAATGAGTGGGAATATGATTATTATTGGCGTTATACACCTATACTCTATCAGTGGTTCAGTAGAAATTCAAAATGTTGGTGAGTTAGTATATCATGCAGATTACTCGAATTTTATGTTATCTATTATGTTTGTAGGTTTGCTAATTAATGTGGCTTCATTTCCATTTACTGGCTGGATGGTTAACTATTATCCCAAAGCAACTTCGACAGGTTTTGTTTATTTAATGATGTTTACTACTAAATTGTCGGTTATGTTAATTGTAAAGCTATTTGCTGGATTTGATGCATTAAAATACGCTGCGGTCATTATGATTATAAACTCATGCACACAAGTTATTTTTGAAAAGCATGTGCAAAATATGCTGTGCCATTTATCAATTATTTCAATGGGGTTAATGTTGATGGGTATTTCAGATGGCTCCGTTGAGGTTGTCGATGCGGTAGTGTGTTATTTATTTATGCATATTTTATATAAGCTTACTCTTTGCCTGGCCTGTAGTAATTTGAGTAGCTATAGTTTTGATGCGTTGTTTAATCACGATAGTAAAATAATTAAATTTAGCCTTGTTGTCTCTGTTATAGCTATGATTGCTGTGCCAAGTAATTTTGTTTTTACTCTTAAAGGAATAATTACGCATAATTTTTATGATAATCTGTTAACGTATGTTGCGCTCATAGTCATGTCGTTCTCTATAAGCTTTGCATTACCTTGGAGGGAGTTTTTTTGTAGTAATAACAAGATAGAAACGAAGCTAAATAAGTGTAGCAAATATGCATTATTAATAACCCTATCAACTACAATATTTTTTATGATATTTGGGCAAGTAATATTATTAAATAAAGAATTTACGCTCTTTCCTGAAGGCTCAGTTAAGCAAATATTAATCCTAACTATATCAATTATAGCGGCTTGTTTTTTCAAATATAAGAGATTTCGTACTCACCCGTTAAATTTAATTGAACCGATCGGTAGTTGGATATTTTATTTTCATCGCCGTCAGGACGAAAGGGAAAAACAGACTCAAAGTAAAGAGCCAATGTTTGAAAATTTAGAGTTCCAGTTAGGAAGGTTTTTTAATTTATTTCATAATCAGCAAACTGCTATTTTTATGGTATTCGTAGTATTAATTATAGTCATGTGCATTATAGTAAATCAAAATGAAATATTGCGTCTTCCTATGTGATTAATTATAATTCTACTGTAATCTTATTTAATTTTTATTGACATTTCGCGCATCTTCGTCTATTTTTCATCTGGTTATTAATTAACAGTGATTTTCTAAGTTAAACGGTAACTTATGATACAAAACAATAGGGCGTTGTAATATGGATAATAATTTTGAGAATCTAGATGAATTAACGCCTTTGCCTCCTTCTGCAATAAGTGTAAACCCGCCAGCGCCAAGTGTACATGTTGAATTTTATCGTTTACTGTCTTCTCACGTGATTGAATTTTCTTGTCCTCAATTTCCCTTAGAAAAACATCAAGAAACTTTACCTGGAGAGGTAAACTATCATGCAGATTTTCCAATAAGATAATAACCATTGAATTTAACAACTTTTCTGAATATTATGAGATTGAATCATAATAGAAAATTTATATGAAATCAGTGTTAGGTAAAAATTGGAAAAAACAGCCAATTAATGAAGAATTTGCATTTAATGTTACTCGTTCTTTTCAAATTAGTGATGTGTTAGCTAGGCTGGTTGCAAGAAATGTTAATTCAATTGATGAAGCCGAAAATTTTCTTTATCCTAAGATCAAATCTCTACTACCTGATCCATTTCATTTAAAAGATATGAAGCAAGGGGTGGAGCGTGTTATTCAAGCGATCAATAATAAAGAAACTATATGTATATTTGCTGATTACGATGTGGACGGAGCAACATCTTCGGCAATATTAAAGAATTTTTTTGATGATATTACTGTTAGCTCTTTTATTTATGTGCCTGATAGGATTGCAGAAGGTTATGGCCCTAATGCTGAGGCTATGCAGAGAATTAAGAACAGGGGGGCTTCTTTAATTATCACAGTTGATTGTGGTTCTGTTGCATTTGAGGCTATTGAACATGCAGTTGACATTGGCTTAGAGGTTATAGTCATTGACCATCATTTGAGTCTAGATGAGTTGCCAAAAGCAGTTGCGCTCATTAATCCTAATCGTCTTGATGAGGATAGTGATTGTAAAAATTTAGCGGCCGTTGGTGTGTCTTTTTTATTTCTTGTAGCTTTGCTAAAATCCCTCAAAGAGCTAAATTTTTTTGAAAATAAGCATGCGCCAAACCTAATGTCTTATCTTGATTTGGTGGCGCTTGGCACTGTTTGTGACGTGATGCAAATCACTGGTTTGAACCGTGCTTTTGTGATGCAAGGCTTAAAGGTGGCAAAGCAGCGTGGTAATATTGGTTATCGAGCATTATGCGATGTGGCTTCTATTGAATCTGCCCCAGATTGCTACCATCTTGGTTTTATTTTAGGGCCTAGAATAAATGCAGGAGGGCGTGTTGGTAAGTCTGATCTTGGCGCTACTTTACTATCGACAAAAAGCCCTGATATTGCCACTAGAATTGCTAAAGAACTTGATATATATAATGAAGAAAGAAAGGCGATTGAGTTTGCAATGCTTGAAGAGGCTTCCGCTATAGCCGAAAAGCAAAAAGATTCTGCCATATTATTTATCGCAGGAGAAGGTTGGCACCCTGGGGTGATTGGTATCGTAGCAGGAAGATTAAAAGAAAAGTACAATAAACCAACGGCAATCATAGCTGTTAATGAAGGGGTTGGAAAAGCTTCTTGCAGGTCGGTGAAGGGGGTGGATTTTGGCTGTAAAATTATTGAGGCAAAGCAAAGAGGTTTGCTAATTGCTGGAGGTGGTCATGCAATGGCTGCTGGTTTTACTGTTGATGAGAGTGAAATGGAGAAGTTGCATGAGTTTTTAGAAGAGCAATGTGCCAGGCAACTCGCTGTCTCTGATGCTCATTTAACATCGTATTATGATATTGACATTACAACAAGCGCTGCCTCAGTCGGCTTAGTCAAAGAAATATCTGCGCTTGAGCCTTATGGTGTGGGTAATCCAGCTCCCATCTTTCGTTTTTCTGGACTATATGTGTTAAAAGCGGATATTGTGGGTTTAAAGCATATAAAGATATTATTTGCCCCAGACCGTATGTCTTATGGCAAAAAAACCCTACCAGCTATAATTTTTAATGCAGTGGATACACCTATTTCAGATGTTATATTTTCAAAAAAGCCATTGAAGCTAGACGTTTTTGGAAAATTAAAAATTAATAGTTGGCAGGGGAATGAAACTGTGCAATTAATCCTTGAAGATGTTTGCATCTAGTCTTAAGTTAATCTCAATTATCAATGGGATCTAATGAGCTTGACTCTTCTCCTAATAGCATTTCTTCTTCGGCTTCATTTATTTTATCTTGCTTGGAAAGAGGGTTTTGATCAAAGTAATTAGTAAAAAACTTTTCAATTCTTTCGTCTCTTTCTTGTTGCATAACTTCTTGTTCGTTTTGTTCCCGCTCTTTTTCTTCACTTTTCTCTTTTAATTTGTCACTACGCTCTTTTAATTTGCTTGGCGATAATCTTTTTAGCGATGGTTTTTTGATCATGTCTTTCCCCTTTGTTACAAGCATTTTTATTAGTATTCACGACTATTTGTAAAAAACTAGTAAGAATACAAGATTATTAAATATATAATTTTAGTTAAAATAAATTAACTAATTCATCATAAGCAAGATCTTACAATTGTCAAATAATAATTAAAAAATATTATCTGCATCTTATCTGTTGAAAGTTAGATAAGATGCAGGCTTGGTAGAAAAGGGGTCGGGATATGCATTTAACTTGCCATAAGTGAGTTGATTTTACTCATCACCATTATCAGAATGATAATTATTTCCTATGCAAAATCGGGCTGTCTCACTATTATTAACATGAGGAGATGGATCAGGATGTTTGAAAAAGTGATCAACATCTTCCATAGAAAAATTATTTGGCTGCTGGTCTGTATTATCAACGCTAGATTCTTCACTATCTTCTTCGATATGTTCTGTGCTTTCGGTAGGCTCTTCGTCATTATTGGGAATAAAAACGTTTAAGGCTTTTAAATAGTCGCCATATTTGTTATTTAATTCTTTTTCCCCACGGTACTCTATTGTTTTGCCATCTTCAACTATAGTGCAGACTATCTTTCCTATCAATTGACGTTGAATTTTTACTTCAGAACCTTCTTTATAAATAGTAATTGTTTGATCAGTCATAATTATACCTTTAATAGTAGTTGATGTTTATCGTTTAACCTTAGCAAAAATATATCTTAAATAAAGGTATTGTCAAAAAAATATTTTCTTTCTACGGAAAGGTGATGTATGATAAGCACAAAATTAATGCAACATAATGTAATAATATATTCATATGTCTTATAAAACATCTCAACAAATCCGTTCTACTTTTACCGACTTTTTTAAAAAACATGACCATGAGCATGTGAATTCAAGCTCTTTAATCCCACATAATGATCCGAGTTTAATGTTTGTGAATGCTGGAATGGTGCAGTTTAAAGATATTTTTACTGGGCAACAGGAGCGGGAGCATAATAAAGTAGTAACTTCACAAAAATGTGTACGCGCTGGTGGAAAGCATAATGATCTAGATAATGTTGGCTACACAGCAAGGCACCACACGTTTTTTGAGATGTTGGGTAATTTTTCTTTTGGGGATTACTTTAAAGAAGAGGCGATATATTATGCATGGAATCTACTTACCGATGGCTATAAAATACCAAAAGAAAAGCTTTACGTAACAGTGTATCATGAAGACCAGGAAGCGTTTAATATATGGAAAAAAATAACTGGCTTTGCAGATGATCGTATCATTAAGATTAATAGTAATGATAATTTTTGGTCTATGGGGAATACTGGTCCATGTGGTCCATGCACTGAAATATTTTATGACCATGGAGAGAATGTTTTTGGTGGGTTGCCAGGCACAGAGCATGAAAATGGCGATCGTTTTATTGAGATTTGGAATTTAGTATTCATGCAATACCAGCAAATGAGTGATGGTAGTAGAATTAATTTACCAAAACAATCAGTTGATACTGGCATGGGACTTGAGAGAATTTCTGCTATTTTACAAAATGTGCATAATAATTATGAGATTGATTCATTTAAAGAGTTGATTAGTGTCGCTGAAAATTTGCTTGGAGTTAAAGCGCAAGGTGATGCTTTATTTTCTTATCGCGTTATAGCTGATCATTTACGCTCAAGTTCTTTCCTTATTGCTGATGGAGTTATGCCTTCGAATGAAGGGCGAGGGTATGTGTTGCGCAGAATCATGAGAAGGGCAATGCGACATGCGCATCAACTAGGAGCTAAAGAACCTTTGATGTATAAATTATTGCCGAAATTAGTAGATTTATTTGGTCAGTCATATCCAGAGTTATCTAGAGCTCAGGAATTCATCAGTAGTGTTTTATTACAAGAAGAAGAGCGCTTTAAGGTAACTTTAGGCAGAGGGTTAAAGCTGCTGCAAGATGAGAGTTCGTCTATTTCCGTAGGTGGTAAGTTATCTGGTGAAACTGCTTTTAAATTATACGATACCTATGGATTTCCACTAGATTTAACGGAAGATATTTTAAAGAAACAAAAAATTTCAGTTGATAAAAAGGGTTTTGATACTCAGATGCAAGAGCAAAAAGAGCGTGCACGCAAAGTTTGGTCGGGGTCTGGGGCGAGTAAAACAGATAATGTTTGGTTTGATATAGTCAGTGAATTTGGAGCTACGGAATTTCTTGGATATAATGCAAACCATGGCGAAGGTAAAATTATCGCCCTGATCAAAGATGGTAAGCAAGTAGACAAAATAGACTCTGACGAAGAGTTTATGCTTATTACTAGTCAAACACCATTTTATGGCGAGTCAGGCGGGCAGGTTGGTGACATTGGTTTGATTGAAAATGATACTTGTCAAATTGAAGTTGTTAACACCCTAAAATTCTTGGGAAAAATAATTGCGCATAGTTGTAAATTGAAGAAAGGTGCGGCGTTATTAAATGACCAAGTATCTTTGCAAATTGATGCAAAAAATCGTAATAACTTACGAATACATCACACAGCGACTCATATTCTTCATGCTGCTTTGCAGAAAATTTTGGGCAAACATGTGACGCAGAAAGGGTCACTAGTTCTGCCTTCAAAATTACGCTTTGATATTAGC
>JBMGNO010000029.1:0-13938 GCA_049739405.1 Rickettsiaceae bacterium | reverse complement strand
CTATATCACAGCTAAAGCCAGAGGTAAAATTAAATACCTAGAGCTCAGCAGTCAAATCAAACCTGGATATGAAATTCACATTGAAACAACAAATGCTATAGTTCATATATTTGGTAATATTACTGAAAAGAATGATTCAACTATAATTGAAAAAGCAATTGCTGATATTATTGATGTTAAAGGTGTAAAAACTAACCTTACCTATAAATGTAAATAATGAAGCCAGTTTCAATTTATATTCATTGGCCATTTTGCTTATCTCTTTGCCCTTATTGTGATTTTAATTCTCATATAGCTGGCGATGTTAATGATCAGCAATGGATTGATGCTTATAAAAGCGAAATTGATTTTTTTAAACATCATATCGAGAAACGTTACGTTAAGTCAGTATTTTTTGGTGGGGGAACACCCTCTTTAATGAATCCTAAAATAGTTGAAGCTATTATTAACTATTTATCTGATTTAGGAACCATAGATCAATCAACTGAAATTACCTTAGAAGCAAACCCTACGTCTTACGAAGCTGATAAATTTCGCTCTTTTAAATCCGCAGGGATCAATCGAGTATCAATAGGAGTTCAATCATTTGACGATAATAACTTGCAATTTCTTGGTAGAAAACATAGTGCTAAAGATGCTTTATATGCTATTACCAGTGCTGCTCAAATATTCGACCGATACTCATATGATCTGATATATTCCTTGCCAAACCAAACTTTATCAGATTGGACAAGTGAACTTAAACAGGGAATAAATTTCTCAAATGACCATATTTCATTATATCAGCTTACTATCGAAAAAGGTACACCATTTTACAAACTCTATAGTGATAAAAAATTTATACTACCTAGTGATGAAGTAGCGGCAGATATGTACGAATGGACAAATCAGTATTTACAGTCAAAAGACTATCAGCGCTATGAAATATCGAATTATGCAAAACCAGGTAGTGAGTGTCTGCACAACTTAGTATATTGGAACTATCAAGAATATATTGGCATTGGCCCTGGAGCACATAGCCGTATTCATACACAAAATAATATTAGTTCCATCATGACCTTGCACTCACCACAAAAATGGTTATCCTCAGTTCAGAAAACAGGTAATGGGATACAGAAAAATATTCGTTTATCTGATGAGGATATTACGCTAGAATATGTGATGATGGCAAGTCGCTTGGCTTCTGGCTTCCTAGAATCAGATCTACAAAAAGTAACTGGCAAAACATTAGATCAAGTTTTTAATATGAGCATAATCCATGACTACCAAAAACTTGGCCTAGTAGACCTAAGTTTAGGGCGCTTCAAACTAACTAGTAAAGGTTTAGTACTGCATAGCTATATTATTTCAAGAATAATGCTTTAATAAAAATGAAGATGAAATAATTGAAATTCTAGACTATGTATCAGGGTTTTGCTTTGTTTTATTACATCCTGGCTTCTTTTCATATGAACACTCCTAAAATAAGAAAATGCCACACAAAAATAGCCTTAAGGTATATCTAAATTTTTTGAAATATCCTTAAGTTGACGCCATTGACTGAACGGATACAAAAAGCAGGTAATTCAATTTAATATCACTATAAAAAATGAGGAGGCTGATAAATTAACCTCCTCATTCTTTTATTTTTTTACTTCGAAAAATCTAGTCTAGTTTCCAACAGATTCTTCTTCTGGAGAAAAGAATGTCACTCCTGCTAAATCCTGATCTTCTTCAACTTGCTTCGGCTCTTTGGAGAACACAAAAGATTCTAGGGTACATGCATGTTTGAGCGCAGGAACTATCTGATCTATAGTGTTTATCAGATTTTCGCTTTTGTGCCACTCCTCTATAGTTATCATACCCCTAGATAACACATAACTAATTGCAGCTATAGAGTGCGACAAAGATTCCAAAGATTGTATATGTTTTTCAAATACAATCTCACTACTATCTATTGACATTGGCTCATTTTGCTCATTCAAATATTCCTTAAAATCCTCAGCAGCATCAATATATAAATTTATACAATCACCCAACGAATCAGATTGACTTTCTTCGCGCTCAGCAATAATACTATGCACCATATTATTATAAAGTTTTACATTCTCTTCACACAAAAAAGTATAAGCTTCTTCAGCTTGCTGCAATATTTCTTCTCTATTCATCAGACCCTTCTTATTGTTTTAATTAAAATTAACCATATCTTTATGTAAGTTAACATAAATAAAGATTATTGTCAAATATTAGTTAGAACGGATGTCCGTTCATGTGAGTGGTTTCAATTTTAACAAAATAGCTCGAAACAGGTCACTTTTGTTACCCTGAAATTGTTTGGCATAACACACTTTTTTAATATTTTTATTTTTAAACCACTCACGTGAACACATACTCATCTTGATTTACTATCACTCCTCACCACTGTCAAAAATATGATTTTGCCCTCCAATTAATTGCTCTTCTAAGTTTTTATAATTAACGGAAAGAGAAGGGCCACTATAAATATAAGGTGTGCTGTCGTGATTAACATTCTCAACTACAGACCTTGTTAGGCTTTTCATGAATTCGCCATCGCATTTTGGTAAATCGGAGTCTTCATAAAAATTACGTATAGTGCGTAGCGTCGATATCTTAAACTCATCGAAAAACTTTTCCTCTTTATATAGTTGGTTTTTAAGATATTTATTTTCAAAATATGGGTTTTGCAAAGCTAGCTTTTTCAGATCCGCACTTTCCATTAACTCTGAATTTGCCCTGGCATTAATAAGCATAGACTTCTTTTGTTCTGTTGACATACTACTATGCTCTACAACATTTTTAAATAAACTATATGTTTCTTGATAAGTGGTCATACATAGTTTGATCGTACTATTTAAATCTTTTGAAAATTTGACGCATGAAGCATCTATAGGCATTTTTTGTATAATACTATCATAAAGCTCTTCTATCTTGCTGTGCACACTTAAATGCATTCCGTTGAATATATGAAAATGATAGTTTTGAAAATCAGTACATAAAAACTTTTTTATACTATGTAAATCTTCTTGATTCACTGTCACAGAAAGTGCATTCATTCCATCATATTCTATGAAAGGATTAGCGCCATGATAAAGAAATAAATCAATCCAAGTATTACTATGACTTAAATTAACATCACGTAATATATACATTAAAGGAGTTGGAAAACCCTCATAGCCATCAGGCTGCATTTCACCAGATGCTAACTTTTGATGAATTAAAGAATAAGCATTAGGTAGAGGGTGGTTCAGTAATGATAATAATACTTGATTATCATGTTTATTTTGCAGAGGTTCATCTTGCTGTTGACTATGCACAACATTCTCTTCATCCTCTGCGTTACTAGGTGGGTTGTCTAAAGGCTGATTATCAACATCCATCTCAAGAATATTATTATTATGTTCAGCAGAATTTTCGCTATCTGAATCAGAAAACTTATTTTCTGCTGTCTCGTGACTTTCAATTTGCCAGCCTTTTTTATTTAAAGAGGCAATCAGCTTAGTTTTATTAGACTCTACTATAGTATTTACTATATCTTGCTGATATTTATTATTTTCAAACTTTAAAAACATATCAATAATTCCAGGGCAATGAGTACCAACTATTAAAAATAACTGCTCTTGTTCTAGAGATAATTTAAATTCATTGATCAGTAATTTAATAAAGCCTGTTTTTTTACTAGATAATATATTATTAAGTATCTCAACATCAACTACACCATCTTTAATATGATGCTGTGTAATAATTTGTTTAAGTTCTGCGACATTTGCTACCTTGCTTTTTCTGCTAGCAATAAATTTTAACGTCACCTCATTTTGTGATGTGACTGGCAATATTTTACTCTCTTGTTTTTTAATAGTATCTTGTTTCTGTTGTTCTTGTTTTTTGTGCACTTGAGAAACTTTCTTTTGCTTTGTAGCTTGATCGTTAGCTATTTTAGCTTGACATAATTTGTAAATATCTAAATATTTTTGTTTAGTTGCTTCAATGAAACTAGGAGTCTGTAAAATTATATCTAAAGGAGTGATCCCATCTTTATTTGATACATTTAAATAATCTTCAGGATTGGGAAGTTCACTGATCTTACGCAATATTTTTGATTGATAGTGAGTATTGGACCCGTGAAGAATTATGTGGATCGGTGTATTTCCATTTGCATCCTGTACGTCTAAAAATAAATTAGATTCTATTAAAAAATCTACTGTGTTTTGATCAATATTATTTTGCAAACATTCATGTAATATTGTTGGGTTATGAGTAAAATAATATGAAGTAATAATTTTAAATAGACTTAAATCACTTTCTTCTTGCTCAATATTGTATTTAAGAGCTGACATAGTCAGAACTGACTGTCCTTGATTGTTTAATTTCATCGGATCAGCTCCCATTGTTAGCAGCTTTAGTACTAAATCTTCACAGTTGTTTTTACTATTATGATGCTGCACCGCTTGATGCAAAGGAGTATCTCGACCATCTCCTGTGTAATCAACTAGGCTCTTATTGCTTTCAATCTTTTTTATTATCTCTTCTCGAGTATAAAGATTCTTGCGCATTGTGCTGTATTTAATCTTCTGCTCTTCTATTAGAGGTTTTAATTTAGGATATTTTTCAACTATTAAATCTAAATGATCAAAAGTGTATGATTTTATGGCGCCAGTGGGATTATATTTATTTGGATCGCTTGAGACTGAGTTGATTAATATTGTTTGAATACAACGAGAAACAGCTACTGAAAAATGAGGATTATAATTTTGCTTTAGAGAATTTTCAAATAGCAGCTTAAACAGTTCAAAATTATTATTTCCTGCCGCAATATCAATTAAACTAGCCCAAGTAACACCAGATTTGTCGCTAGGATGCGGTAGTTTATAAATATCTTGTAATATAGCCCCATAATCAATTAAAGAATTTACTAATTTAATGTCACCCCCTTCTACAGCCATACGAATAGGTGAGACGGTATTTTTTGTATATTCATTAATATTAACTCTGCCTTGCTTTATTAAAAATTGAACAAACTCGTATTTATCTTTTTTTAATTTCGTATCGGTTTCATTTAAATATAGCATAATAGAGTTTTGCAAAGGTGTTAGGTTACTCTCATTTGCAAAGCAAATTATATTTTGTCCGATCAAAGAAATAAATTCATGTAAGCCAGGATGCTTCTTAGCTGATAAGACAAGGTCTACATATCCATCTCTTGCTTCTCTTCCTAAACATAAAATATTTCCCCCCTGAAGCAATAATTTTTTCAACATCTCTTTATTATTATTCTTCATTGCATATACAGACGATGTGCAGCCAACTTTAGACAAAGGGTCATCACTTAATATAAAATCATAATGCACAATGGAGGGACTATTTACCTTAATTTGAGGGTGTCTCAATAAAGATTCAACAATTTTTGTTTTATTTAACTTCGCAGCAGTAATTAATGGCGTTTCACCACTAGAACTATAAGTGTTAACATTACAATTAGCGCTAATTAATTTGTCAATTATCTTTAAGTTCGAACCTAAAGATATAGCATAATGTAGTGGTGTTTTGCCTTGTAAATTAGTAGCATTAATATTTATTTTTGTCTGTTTTGAGGGTATTTGATTATATCTTATTAAATCTATAGCAGCTTGCGTGAGATTATGCTTAATGGCTAAATGCAGTATTGAATCCTTAACATTATTATTAGGATTATAATAACTCATATTAATATTAGAAAACCCTGCTAAAAAACTAACTATAGCATTTGCTTTCTGACTATTAGGGTGAGTTATAGCATAAGTTAGTAGCGATTCTCCTTCGGCGTTTGTGCAATTAAAATTTATGCTCCGATCTTCATGCAGATCTAATAAAGTTTTCTTGCACTTCTTGAAAGTAATATCGCCGTTGAAATAATCTTCTAATATTTTAAATAGGTCGAAAGAATCTTGCATAATTCAATTATTGTTATAGTTGTTTGAAATAAGGCCACCATATTAATTAAAAAAAATAAACAATCAAGCAGAGATAGCACTAAACTTATTTGCAATTAAATCTAAAGTTTTTTTAATTTGGTAAAACCAGATATCAGAATATAATATAGGCCAAACTCATTGGTAAATTGTTATAATCTACCGAGCTTGGCCTATTTTTATTCTTTAATAGATTCTCAAAATAGTTTTATTATTCTGAAATATCAGAATAATTTCCTAATAATGTATCATCATTACTTTGCTCTTCTGCAAAAAAATTATCGTAATATTCATCACTTGAGTAGCCCAGTTCGCTACTAGAATCTTCTGGGTTTAATGAAAATTCTATAATTTCAGCAAATTCTTGCTTATATGCAGGATTATCTAAAAAACTCTGCTCTGAGTCATCCGGCAAACCAGCATCATCACGACTACGCTTTCCAAATGTTATTATACACTCAGCCCCCTTCATACTGCTTGTGTCTTCTACGAACATTGAGGATTCTACTGAATTAAAAGCTGATACTGAATCAAAATATGGCAGTAAATCTACTGCCACTGGGTTTTGTGTTTCGTACTCTTCTCGATAAGATTCTGAATTGAAACCCGTAGTATTTATTGCTTGTTCTTGCGCCATTTCTTACTTTCCCTTAATTTAATTTGTGTTTTTATTGTTAAAATAAATTAATACTATATCAAGGTAATGTCAAGCCTTTTCTTTAATAGAATTTAATATTTTATTTGTATTAGTTAAAGTTTGTTGTTATTTGCGCGGCTCTAAAGGCTTTATAGCTTAACGTAAATTAATATATATAGCTAATCAAAAAGCTAAAGCTAGACTAAGATGAATTATGATGGAAGTATCCTTTCTTGATTAATTAAGAAAAATTTGTTATAATTCCTAAATTTGTTAATTTGATTTTGTAATTTTCATGACGTTTGAAAGAAAGACCATAGTTGTTGCCATGTCTGGTGGAGTTGACAGCTCCGTTGTTGCTGCGATGCTGCATGAGCAAGGTCATGATGTTATTGGCATCACTCTGCAATTATATGATCACGGCATGGCTTTGCAAAAGAAAGGCGCGTGCTGTGCTGGTCAGGATATATATGATGCAAAGATGGTTGCTGATCGCCTTGGTATACCACATTACGTCTTTGATTATGAAAGTAAGTTTAAACAAGAAGTTATTGATGATTTTGCAGATAGTTACTTAAATGGTGAAACTCCACTTCCATGCGTTAAATGCAATCAATCGGTAAAATTTCACGACCTGTTAAAAGCTGCAAAAGAATTAAAGGCAGATGCTTTAGCGACTGGCCACTATATTCAAAAAATTATAAATGGCAATAGGGCTGAAATGCATAAAGGTTTTGATGAGAATAAGGATCAAAGCTATTTTCTATTTGCAACCACTAAAGAGCAACTTGATTATTTAATGTTTCCACTCGGTGGTCAAACAAAGGAAGAAACGCGAGCTTTAGCAGAAAAATATAACCTTGAAGTGGCGAATAAACCCGATAGTCAAGATATTTGCTTTGTACCAAATGGAAATTATCGCGATATAATTACTAAATTACGACCAGGAAGCGATAAAGCTGGTAAGTTTATTCATATAGATGGCTATGAAATAGGTGATCATAAAGGTATAATTAATTACACCGTTGGGCAAAGGAAAGGCTTGGGTATTTCATTTGGCTCTCCTTTATATGTAATAAAAATTGACCCAGAGGAAAATAAAGTTTATGTTGGTCCTGAATCTGATCTAGTCAAAACTAAATTTACTTTAAAAAATGTAAATTGGTTAGCTGATGATCTAGCTCCTAATGAAGCTAGAGTAGAGGTTAAAATCAGATCAACAACAGCAGGGGTAAATGCCATTCTATCCCACAATGAACAAAATAGTTTCGTTGTCACCTTGCTGGAAGAAGAAAAGGCTATCACACCTGGTCAAGCTTGTGTGTTTTATCAAGGGGCTAGGTTGCTTGGTGGTGGCTGGATTACAAGAGAGATAGAATAATAATTTAAAAAATAATTTAGGTAAAAATCAATGAGTTTTTTTAAAAGACAATCGCTGCAATCAGTGATCGATACTGGCAAGTCTGGTGGGCTTGTTAAATCTTTAGGTGTATTTGACCTCATACTATTAGGTCTTGGTGGAATTGTTGGCACAGGCGTCTTCACTCTAACTGGCGTTATTGCAGCCGAACATGCAGGGCCAGCAGTTACACTATCTTACGGTATTGCTGGACTAACTTGTATATTCATAGCTCTGGTATATACTGAGCTTGCATCAATGATGCCTACTTCAGGTAGTGTATACACATATTCTTATGTTGCATTTGGTGAGGTTTTTGCTTGGTTGATTGGAAGCATGTTGATTGTTGAAATGGCTTTTGGCGCTGCTGCGGTTGCCGGAGGATGGTCTGCTTACGTGCAAGGTATAATGGATGCTGCGGGCTGCCCTTTACCAACAGCCATAGCGCATTGCCCTTCTGAAGGTGGTTATATTGACTTACCAGCATTTTTAGTAGTTATATCAGTTGGGATTATGCTTTTCTTAGGTACAAAAGAAAGCAAAACATTGAATAATATATTAGTATTTGTCAAAATGGCAGCTATCTTACTTTTTGTTGTTTTTGCTGCTCCTCATTTTGATATTGATAAATGGGAAAACTTTATGCCAAAGGGCTTTGACCAAGTTGTTTATGGTTCTTCAATTTTGTTTTTTGCATTTACTGGGTTTGGCGTGTTAGCCAGCACAGCTGAGGAGTGTAAAAACCCTGAAAAAGACCTAACAATAGGTATCATTGGCTCATTGGTATTAGCAACGGTTGTTTACGTATTAGTAGCAGGTGTATTAACTGGCGTTACTCACTTTAGTGAACTAAATAACGCACAACCATTAGCGTACGCCTTACAACAAAATGGTAATAGCTTTGGCTCAATATTAGTAGCAGTTGGTGGTATTGCCGGTATGACTACTGTTATTATGGTTAATATTTATGGCCAATCTAGAATATTTTATGTGGTATCTCGTGATGGCTTGTTACCAAAAGCATTAACTAACATTCACCCAAAATATGATAGCCCATATGTCTCAATAATTATCTTCACATTATTGGTAGCTTTGTCTGGATCTTTAATTTCGTTCCAAACTTTAGCTCAGCTTTCAAGTATGGGAGCATTAACTGACTACATCGTAGTATCACTAGCAGTTTTAGCATTCCGTATATATCAGCCAAATATCAGAAGGCCTTTTAAATGCCCTGCTATATATTTAATTGCACCAATAGCATTAATGGCTTCGGCTTACTTACTTAGTAAACAGATAATTGCCGAAGATGGCTCATTATTTTATACAGGTAGAATTTACTTATATTGGTTGGGTGCAGCACTTGCTGTGTATAGTGCAAAGCTAGCTTTTAATAAAGTTACAAAGAGCTAAATGAAATCATGGATACATTTTTTAATCATATTAGTTTATTAGAGGATTTCTACTGGAGCTACATCGGCTGGACGCTGATCGTAGCTTCAGGCATTTATTTGACTTATATTTCAAATGGGTTGCAGTTTCGAGCTATCGCTAACTTTAAGGAAAATATTATCAATATTTACTCTCATGCAAATACAAAACAAGATGGCATCCATCCGTTTAAACTGTATTTTGCCTCCGTTGGTGGCATGGTCGGTCTTGGTAATATCGTCACAATTAGTACCGCAGTAATGATTGGCGGACCAGGAGCCATTTTTTGGATATTGATTGCCTCTTTCAGTGGTATGCTTTTGAAATATTCTGAAATTTACCTTGGTGTTAAATACCGTGTGCAGAATGAAAATGGTGGTTTCGATGGAGGACCAATGTACTTCCTGCAAAAAGCCTTTAAACCAAAATGTTTTGCCTATGGATTTGCCGTATTATTATGTCTTTACGGTGTTGAAATATCCAACTTTGTAATAATTGTTGACCGTATTGAACATAGTTTTGAATTAAATAGGTCTTTGGTTATTTTTGTTTTTTTACTAGTAGTAATTTACTCTTCAATTGGTGGAGTGAGTCGTTTAGCCAATATATGCTCTGTAATTATGCCATTTTTTATGATTGGATATATTGTATTTGCTTTATACGTTATTAGCTGTAATTACCAGTTATTACCTAACTTTTTTCAAGTTGTTATAACTTCTGCTTTCACGGGAAGTGCACCAATCGGTGGTTTTGTTGGTAGCACAATGGTAATAGCTGCATATTTAGGCATCTCAAAAACTGTTTATTCAGGTGATATTGGAATTGGTTACGATTCAATTATGCAAAGTGAAACGAAAATCGTTGATCCCAAAATGCAAGCTACCTTATCAATTTATGCGTTAGTTACTGATGCATTTATTTGCTTATTAACTACCGTGATGGTTGGAGTAACAGGGGCTTGGTATACACTAAATGACTTGCAGCCTTCTGATATTGTTGCTGAATTACTATCAAACTATATCATGCATAGTGATATATTCATGACATTACTGCTATTTTTTGCCGGATATACCACTATTATCGCTTACCTTGCAGCTGGAATAAAATGCGCAACATTTATGAGTCCAACATATGGTAAAAAACTATATTTCACGTATGCAATATTAGCATTTATTATTTTCTGCAACGTATCACAAACACATGCCATCATTGTTATGAGCTTGCTTAGCGGTTTACTTGCGCTTTTAAATATCTGTGGTATCTTGAAATTAAAGCATGATATTGAATTTTAATTAATAGAGTTTATGGCGAATAATATTGCACCATTGCGGGGGATGAAGGATTTATATTTTGAGGAATATGAAATCTTTAAGCATATTGAAAATACCTCCTATAATCTGTCAAAAATATATGGTTTTCAAGGTTTGCAGACGCCAATTTTGGAGTCTATAAATGTTTTTGATCGCACATTAGGCGAAACTTCTGATGTAGTGAGCAAAGAAATATATCATTTTCAAGATAAGAAAGGCCGTGATGTTGCCATGAGACCTGAATTTACAGCTAGTGTAATGCGCGCTGTTTTATCAAACGGTTTGCAACAGCATTTACCTATTAAATTTTTCTCTAGTGGACCTTTATTTCGTTATGACCGCCCACAAGAAGGTCGGCAGCGACAGTTTCATCAACTTAATTTTGAGTCTATTGGAAAGCGCGGTGCACATATTGATGCTGAAATAATTACACTTGCACAACATTTATTGGAAGATTTAGGTGTTGCTCAAGATTTAACATTAGAAATAAACTCGTTAGGGTGTTTTGAATCAAGAAAAAACTATCAAAATGCATTAATAGAATATTTCAGTCAGTATACTGATAGATTATCTGAGGATAGCAAAAAACGTCTTGAAAAAAATCCATTACGTATTCTTGATTCAAAAGATAAAGCTGACATTATAATATCTGAGAATGCTCCTGTCATTACTGATTTTTATACCGACGAGGCGCGTCAATACTTTACAGATGTAAAAAGCACTCTTGATTCATTGGGGATTAAATATGAAGAAAATGCACGCTTAGTACGTGGACTTGATTACTATAGCGATACTATATTTGAATATACAACTACAAAATTAGGCGCCCAAAGCACTGTCTTAGCCGGTGGTCGCTATGATGGCTTAGCAAAATTAATGGGTGGTGGCGATATTCCAGCTATTGGATTTGCAGCTGGTTATGAGCGCATAATGTTGATGAAAAATTTCATTACACAAAAAAACCGACCAGTTTGTATATTACCTTTTGGACAAGAAGAGTTACCAGCAAGTATTAAATTAGTGAACAAACTAAGACAAACAAAAATTGCCACTATTTTATCCATTGATGGTAAGGTAACTAAGCGCCTACAATCTGCTGTAAATAGTAATGCTAAATACGTTATTTTCATAGGTAAAGATGAAATAGAATCTGGTCTTTATACACTTAAAAACCTTGACACAAAACAAGAAAAAAAGGAGTCTATTGATCAACTATTACAAATAATTAAGGAGTAATGACTATGCGTGTTTTTAATGTTATGTTATCACGCGATCTTGGGGGAATACAACAATCTTATGTTGATTACAATGATGCCTTAGTCTCTAACTCAAAGCATGATGTTATAAATATTGTTAGCTGTAGAGCAGAGATTAATAATGCATTGACACCAAATCATAGAATATTAAACCTTGGTAGTTGGTGTTTTATATCAAAACTATATTTCCTGATATTATTCTTATATTATCGTCCTAAAGTAGTAATTTGTCATGGCAACCGAGCTATCCAATTATGCATTTTTGCCAAACTACTAGGTATAAAACGAGTTGGAGTTTCGCATAACTATAATTATAAATCCCTGCTTAAATGTGATTATATCATAACTTTAACAGAAGATTTGCGTAAACATCTGAGCAATAAGGGATACTCTCTAGATAAAACTTTTCCTTACAGCAACATAATACGTATACAGAAAGATTACTGCGTGCCAAACTATGCTAACAAAAATATAATTACAATTGGCGCCTTTGGGCGTCTTATCAAGGGAAAAGGTTTCCATGATTTAATCGCAGCAATATATTTGCTTAAAAAGCAAGAAGCTCCTATAAAATTAATAATTGGTGGCGATGGTAAGGAGATGGAAAATCTTAAAGACCAAATCACTGAGCTAGGTCTTCAAGAAGATGTAATTTTAGTTGGCTGGGTTGATGATAAAGAGTTATTTTTTCAAAAAATTGATATCTTTTGCCTTCCTTCTCACTCTGAAGCATTTGGCATTGTCTTGCTTGAAGCTATGCATCACTCAAAACCAATAATTGCTACAAAAATTGACGGACCGCAAGAAATAATTACTGATAAACACAATGGTTTGCTAGCAGAAAGCAAGAACCCTAATGATTTAGCAGAAAAAATACTTTACCTTATCAAAAACCCTTTAGAAGCTCAAAATATCAGTAAAATTGCTTATAAAGATGTTAAAAATAAATATTCTCTAGAAACTGCAAGTGAGCGCTTATCTAATATAATGAGAAAAATAAATGAGCTTTAGCCATAGTAAAACATCATCTGGTATTGACGTAGTGACATATGAAATGCCACACGTTAATTCCGTTTCTATCAATATAATTACTAAAGTTGGTAGTCGATATGAATCTAAAACTGAGTCTGGAATTTCTCATTTCCTTGAGCATATGGCTTTTAAAGGTACAAAAAATCACTCTGCTTTAGAGATTGCTAAAGAATTTGATGCAATTGGTGGGCATTTTAACGCCTATACCAGCCGTGAAAATACTGTATATTTTACTAAAGTATTGCATCAACATTGTCAGAAAGCTCTGGAAATGCTAGCAGATATCTTACAAAACTCAATTTTTGACCGACAAGAAATTAAACGGGAATTAGAAGTCATTAAGCAGGAAATAGCCGAAGTACAGGATAGCCCAGATGATTTAGTTTATGAGAAATTTTATCAAATAGCTTATCCAGATCAGTCTTTAGGTAGATCTATTTTAGGCACATTTGAGAATATCAAGAAATTTACTGATGTTGACTTCAAAAATTATATCGCTAAGCACTATACACCTGAAAATATTGTTATTTCTATTGCTGGTAATGTTCAGCATAAAGCTGCTACTTTAATGATCGAGCAACTATTTGCAGAATTGAGCTCTTCAACTAAAACAAAACCAATATATGAGCAATCAAATTATGTTGGTGGTGAGTTTTTTATTGAAAAAAAACTTGAACAAACAAATATTGCTATGGGTTTTGAAGCACCATCTTATCAAAAGTTGGAAAATTTTTATCACGCACAAATATTATCTATTATTTTTGGTGGCGGCTTATCGTCAAGGCTATTTCAAAAAATACGTGAAGAATTAGGCTTAGCATATAGTGTTGGTAGCTGGCAAAACTCATTTAGTGATAGTGGTATTTTAAGCATTTATGCTTCATGCGAACATGCCCGCGCTCAAGAACTCATTGCTAATATCCATAATGAA
>JBMGNO010000028.1:0-14280 GCA_049739405.1 Rickettsiaceae bacterium | reverse complement strand
AGAAATGAAACTTGAGCGTTTAGATTCTGTTATTATGGAAGAGTCGCAGGTTAAAAGATTTATTACTAAAAACCCTAACTTTACTTTATTTAAAATTCAAGAATACGATTCAGCCTTCTCTATTGCAATGCCCAAAGGCTCTAAATTAAAAGATGATGTTAATAAGGCCATAAAAGACCTAAAATCCACCGGAGTAATTAAGTCTTTAGAAGCAAAGTGGGGTATATAAATATAGTGAATATTGATGATTTTAAACAAGCTGTTGGTAAGTTTCCAACTGGTGTTTGCGTTATTGCAACCAACTACCAAGACCAACTATTTGGCTTTACGGCTAATTCTTTTGTTTCAGTTTCGCTAGAACCCGCCTTAATATCATTTTATTTGGATAAAAAATCTTATAGCCTGCAAGCCTTTTATCAAGCTGATTATTTTACAGTAAATATACTATCAAATGACCAGACGGATATTTCAAACCATTTTGCGCGCAGCCTAAAAGATAAATTTCAAGGTATTAGCTATCAATTAAATGAGCATGATACGCCTTTGCTCGATGGTAGCATTAGCGCTTTAGAATGTGAAAAATACAACCATATGGATTGTGGTGACCATGTTTTGTTTGTTGGTCAGGTACAAAAAGTGAAGGTGGATAATACGAAGCACCCCTTAGTCTATTATGGCAAAAAATATCGAGAACTAACATGAGCAAGAAGATTAAAATTGTGCTGCATGGCGCTTCGGGCCGCATGGGACTAAAACTACAAACCTTAATTACAAAATATACAAACCAATTTGAGTTAATAGGTTTGCTAACTAGTGAATCTACCCAAGCACAAAAGACTAAGTTATGCAAAGATAGTGACTTAATTATTGATTTCTCTACACCAGAAGGATTTAACAGTCTGCTGCAAGCTATGTCTAACATAACAGGATGCGCACTACTCACTGGAACGACAGGCCTTGATCAAAAGCAATATAAGATGATAGGTGATTGTTCTAAAAATAATATAATTATGTATGCCCCAAATACCAGCATTACCGCAAATCTAGTAGCTGAGCTATCTTCAAAGGCGGCGCGCATATTACACGATTTTGACGCTGAGATCATTGAATCACATCATCGTCACAAAAAAGATGCTCCTTCTGGCACTGCTATTATGATCGGACAAAAGATTGCTAAAGCTAGAGGCCTTGATTTTGACCAAAATGCAGTTTATGGCAGACATGGTGAATCTATGCGCCAAGAAGGAGAAATTGGCTTCTCAGCCGTACGTGCTGGTGGAATATATGGTGATAATAAAGTGATTTTAGCCAACGAATATGAGGTACTAAATATTGGTTGCAGCGCCATTAACCGTGATGCCTTTGCTGATGGCGCCCTAAAAGCCGGAAAATGGCTTATAAATCAACCCTATGGCCTATACTCCATGACTGATTTTTTAAAGCTTTAGAAATAAAAATACAACTTATATTTTTCTTCCAGTCTCGTCCGTTTTTCTTTTTTGTATTTGTCCAAATTTGTCTGCAAATAATTCTTTGTTTTTTTTAAATGAACTATCCAAATTTTTAGGTGAAGATTGTTCTAAATTATCTTCAACTGTTGTTTCTTGCTCTTGCTCCTCTACTTCTTCATCACTACTCCAATCATCCTTCGAATCATCTTGGTTGTTTAAAGCTTGGTTGCGCTTACTTATTTTTCTTATCAAGCTATTACTCATACCATATGGTTTAGGATTATGATTATCTTGTTCCCCTAATTGATTATTTTCTTTATCTGTTAAACTAGATTTTTGTTCCGGTGTACTATTACCCCCTATATTAGGCTCTGGTGATTGATTATTTATATTGCTTTCATCATCTCTACCATATCTTGGCATTCCTTCAACAATCGAGTCATTTAACCATGCATTCTCATCTACTCCATCCTCCTCTCTCGCTTTTTGATCTTGTTCTTGTTTCTTTTGGTCTATTTCTTCTATATGATGCATTTGAGGGCTATTTTGAAACTTATCAGCCATATCTTTTAAACTCTTATTTTCATCATCTTTTTTAACGCGCTGTAAATCTTCCCGAGATATTTTTCTCAGTTGCTTGTTTTGTTGTTGTAATTGCTGCAACATGCTACTCTTTGGTGCTTGAGGCGGTTCTTCACCCTTCTTTTTGATAACTTTTGGCTTATTGTCTTTTTCTGTTAGGTTATTAAGTGGAGGAGGCGGTGGTAATATCGCATTATCTTTTTCTGTAATTGGCTCTTCTTGTTCTTTTTTGCTACTAACCCGCGGTTTGCTTTCTAACTTTGATGATAATAAATCTGTAGGCTCTTCTTGTTCTTTTTTGCTACTAACCCGCGGTTTGCTTTCTAACTTTGATGATAATAAATCTGTAGGCTCTTTTTGATCTTTCTGATCTATAACATCATCTTCTTTAGTGAAAGAAGCAGACCCTATTCTACAGTTATTCATAAAATGCGTGCCTATTATATTATAAATCTCTCCTTTCGAATCATCATAGTCAGCGGCTCCATAGCCATGGTTATCTCTGATCGTTACATCCACACCATAATCCAATAATGTTTTTACTAGATCAATATCGTCTATTAAAACAGCCGCATGTAAAGGGGTATGTCCTGTTTTAGGATCTTGCTCATTTAAATCTTGAAATTCATTTTCTAATAAACTTTTTATTTGTGATAATTCCTGATGATTCACAATAGCTTTAATTAAAGAGGTTTTTTTAGCATCCTTTTGATTTTGGACATTAAGTTTATTATCGGAGTTTTTTCCTACTTGTTTAACTTCTTTTTGCTTTTTTGACAATTTCTGTGCTTCTTTTTGACTTTCAGCTCCCAGTAATGTTAAAATTTGTTTTTGTCTTGTCAAATCTGATGCAATATAACCTTGTTGACTTTTTATGTTAGGGTCAGCGTTATGATCCAGTAACAACTTTACTAATTTCTTATCATCATTCATTACCGCAAAATGCAGAGCTGTACTACCCGCTTTATCTTGCGTATTAACGTTTACACCTTTCTTAAGTAGTTCTTCTACTTTTTCCGTATTCCTTTTTGCAGATGCTAATATTATTTCAGGAGATGAAAGTTGCTTACTTGGTTGAATAGCTTTTAATGGCTTTTTTTTAAAACTAGAACCACTATGACGTGACACACCTCTTTCAACATTAACCAATATATTTTTTAATGCTTTGTGTTTCTTTGTTTTATTAGTATCAATAATAAAGCTTTTTAAATAAGCAAATAATTGTCTAATATAACTTTTTTGTTTTAATTCATTTTTTTCATTTTTAATTTCAAGTAATGTATTTTTTGTATTTTGTTTAATAGATTGAAATACTTTATTATATTGATTAGTAATATTTTGACCAAACACACATTGCTTAATATTTTTTGACTGCTCTTTAGACATACTATCAAATGGATAATCTTCATATTGATGTATATCTTCTTCAGCAAAACCTTGCGGTATAATAATGCTTACATTATTTCGAGTCCTTTCGCTCGTATTAGCAAGGTCTTTCTCTAAAGCACTAAGAATCTGTTTGGTTTCTTCGCTTAAAACGCCCTTATATTTTTTTAATTCATTAATTTTATCTTGTATGGTAGCATCCGAAAATGAGATAGCCCATTTGGAAATTTGTTCATCTGGCATAATTATATTTATCATCTAAGTTGAATATATTAATATAAATTATAGCACCATATGGCAAGTTAGTCTTAATAAAATGATATAACTACAACCATTTTATTAAGGCCTATGCATGATTAGCGCAACAACTTATTCTTTACCAACTTCATTTACTAGCTTATAGATTTTACTACGAGTAAAATGCTCTTGATGCTTTGCAAACAATTCATCTGTTATGGTTCGCGCGGTTAAGCCTTGCCTAAACATTTGCATTATTTCTGGCTTAAGATCAGTTAGGGTTAGATTACTCACATAGCCTTCCAGGCTAAAAACAATCTCGCCTCTTGGTGGCTTTTGCTTATAATATTCGATTAATTCTGATATGTTATGAGTTCTAGACTCTTGGTATAACTTGGTGATTTCCCGCGCGATGTTTGCTTTGCGGTCGCCCAAAGACACCAAGGCTGCTTGCAATGAATCTACGATCCGAGCAGGAGATTCATAAAAAATAATAGTAGCTTGCATTTTTTCCAAAGATTTGAATATTTGTTCTTTAGCTTTAGCTGTCTTTGGCAAGAAACCATGAAAATAAAATTTATCAGTAGCAAGTCCAGACATAGTCAGAGCAGCAATTGCTGCACAAGGACCAGGTATTACATCAACGTGCAATTCCTCTTTTTTTAAATCACGTACTAATTTATATCCCGGATCTGAAATCAAAGGAGTGCCAGCATCAGAAACTAAGGCTATAGCTTTACCGGCAATTATTTGCTGCTTAATAAATTCGCGCAGTTTTTCGTCGCTATTATCATTATAAGGCTTTAGGGGAGCTTTAATATCATATTTCGTTAATAACTTATTTGTTACTCTAGTATCTTCGCATAATATCAAGTCAACTTTTTGAAGAGTTTTTAAAGATCGCATAGTAATGTCTTCAAGGTTGCCAATAGGAGTAGAAACGATGTATAAACCTGGTTCCATATTAATATTAATTACTATGTTGTTTGAAAATTATTCAATCCATCATATAGCAAACTAATCTAAATTTCATTGTATTTTTTATGATATAGTTCTATATTATTTTCAACTAAATATAAAAAGTAGTTTGTTATGAAATGTTCAGTTTTTTTATTAAGCTTACGTAAAGGCTTACATAATAATATAAGCCTAAAAGAAGGTGCAAAATATGTTTTATTAAACCCAACTAATCATGATCTTTTACCTAATCAGCAGAAAAACTTCTTTAACAGTGAAAATAAGATAAAAAGTAACGATTCAAATCATATTGAAGAAGATATGCAAAAATATATTGGCTATGTTGCAAGTTACCAGGATAATGAAGAGCATACATCAGAAATAGCCGGTGATAATAATAATTATTAAATAGAAGGAAAATATATGAGAAGAATTGTACAAAAATCTTGGCATATTAGCCAGAAATACTCAATAAAACAAGTGCTTTCTGCTAGTCATAGTATATTAAACAAGGGTAAACCATATAATAAAATCGACTTAGCTAAAGATTATAGCTTTTTAAATTTTGCAGAGTATCGAATGACTAACAAAGATGGTGATTTCATATATATGAGACTATCCGAGAAGCCTGCGCAGCAAAGCTGCAAGGAAACTTACTCAGAATATGGTATATTTATACAATCAAATTTACCTGCAAAACCTTTTTGTAAATTGTTTGAGCAAAATGACATTATCTTGCAAAAAACTCACTTACCTAAAAATTATAGTCCACTACATAATTTTAATCAAGAAGAGCCTGACTATACACTCATGTCTGGATGCAAAAGTTTTGAAGGTAACGATGACTGTGTTGAAAGTTAACAAGAGCAACCATAAAACATAATTATCCTTCATTAATTAATTATTGCTAGTAATTCACCATTTGTTTTGCTATTCTGGTTATATTATTTTTAATAAAATTATGGTTTTATTGTTTATGAAAATTATTAGAAACACTGCTTTACTGTTCATAAGCTTTATTCTAGCTGCATGTGATGCCAGTAATTTAGGCATTATGGCAAACCAGAAGGCAAATAATGTTAACGTAGCAATATTATTACCAACTACCGGCCCAGATGCAATTAAAGGCATAGAGTATATAGCAATGATCAAGCGTGGCTTGCAAGATGGTGCAAAAATTCCCATACGCATAACTACCTATGATTCAGCAAGTCCAACAACTCTAGATAACTCTTTAAACGAAATCGTACAGCGAGGGACTGACATTATCATTGGTCCAATGTATACTCAACCAACAAAGATAGTAGCGCAGAAAATTCAAGGAACGGGAATTATTGCTTTTTCCTTATCTAATAACCCATCTTTAGCCAATGAACAAACATATGTATTTGGACATGCCCCAATGCGTCAGCTACAGGAACTATTGCGCTATAGCTTAGAAAATGATTATGATAACTATATCACATTACTACCAGAAGGAAAATGGTCAGAGCGTACTAATACCATCATTACAAACTTAGTGAAAAATAAAGGTAAAAACATGGTTATGTCTCAATACTATTTAGATAATAGCCTAACTGATATAAATTCTAAAATAGAGCAAGTTTCACACAAGGTTGATGAATTAAATGAAAACCCTGATAATGATCATAAGCCGGTTATTATTCTATCTGATGATAATGAAAATTTGGATAAATTACTAAATGTAGTTAAATCTTATCAGCTTGATAAAAAAGCAGTCCTAGTAAGTGATAATCGACTTAATTTCAACGAGCACAATAATGTTGATGTAGTTTATACAGGTTCAATGAACTTAATACGCAAAAACTTTTTTAACACTGCTAAACAAGCAAAAATTCATAACATTTCTTTTATGCATTATTTATCTTATGATGTGGGAATGATGATTAGCTCATATGTTGGCAAAAACTATAATCGTAACAACTTTATAAATAAAATTAATTCTGATTTAACTTTTGATGGTTTATCTGGTAAAACACATTTTATTGATAAAATCGCACAACGCAAATATGAAATTATAGAGAAAAAGAATAGTAAATTTAGTCAGTTATAGATAATATTTCTACCTCCCTAAAAACCACATTTTTTTGAGAGGTAGGTAAAATAACTTCGGCAACAAGTACTTATGCGCAGCATGTGTAACTTTTTGGCGGGTTAATTTGATGTTATGCTACTCTGTAGCTTTTATAAGATCCTTAACAGCGGCAACCGAGTTTTCAAAAGATTCTTTTTCTTCCTTATTCAGCTCTATTTCCACAACTTTTTCTACGCCATTTTTGCCAATTACTGCTGGCACACCAACATATATACCATTTTGACCATACTCGCCATTTAACTGAGCAGCACAAGGCATTATTTTTCTTTTATCATATAAATAACTTTTTGCCATTTCAACAGCTGATGTTGCCGGAGCGTAGAATGCTGAACCAGTTTTTAATAATGATACTATCTCGCCTCCACCAGTTCTTGTTCTTTTAACTATTGAATCAATTCTTTCCTGTGTAGTCCAGCCCATCTTAATCATATCAGGCACTGGCACACCACCAATGGTAGAATATCTTGTCAGCGGCACCATAGTATCGCCATGCCCGCCAAGAACAAAACTTGTTACATTCTCAACAGAAACTTTAAATTCTTCTGCTAAAAAATGATTAAATCTTGCAGAATCAAGCACACCAGCCATTCCAACAACTTTCTGCGCTGGCAAGCCGCTTTCTCTCTGTAACACATACACCATAGCATCAAGAGGATTGGTTATAACTATTACAAAAGCCTCTGGTGCATAAGTTTTTATTCCTTCGGCAACTGTTTTCATCACATTAGTATTAGTGGCTATAAGGTCATCGCGACTCATTCCGGGCTTTCTTGCTACTCCAGCTGTAATAATAATTACATCTGAATCTGCAATATCTTTATATTGATTAGTGCCAGACACTTTAACATCTGAATTTTCAATAGTGGCACCTTGTGACACATCCAAAGCTTTACCTTTGGCTTTACCCTCAGACAAGTCAAATAAAACAACATCACCAATCGCTTCCTTAGCGATTAAATGAGTTAATGTTCCACCAATATTTCCGCCGCCTATTAAGGCAATTTTTGGTCTTTTAATCATTATTTTATTCCCCTTAAATTTAATATTGTTTTATTTTGATGAATTCATAACTTCAAAAAAATCTGCATTTGTTTTTGTTTCTTTTAACTTTCCTAGTAAAAATTCAATTGCATCAACTGTACCCATTGGATTAATGATCCTTCTAAGTACCCATAATTTAGACAATACAGAGCGCTCAAGTAATAAATCTTCCTTCCTAGTACCAGATTTTGTAATATCAATTGCTGGGTAAATCCTTCTGTCAGCAATTTTCCGGTCAAGCACTATTTCAGAGTTACCAGTACCTTTGAATTCTTCAAATATAACTTCGTCCATCCTGGAGCCAGTTTCAATCAACGCTGTGCCAACAATAGTTAAAGAGCCACCATGCTCTATATTTCTTGCCGCACCTAATATTCGCTTTGGTCTTTGCAATGCATTAGCATCAACACCACCTGTTAAAACTTTACCCGATGATGGCACAACTGTATTATAAGCTCTAGCTAAACGAGTTATAGAGTCTAATAATACCACAACATCCTTCTTATTTTCAACTAATCTTTTCGCCTTTTCAATCACCATCTCCGCTAATTGCACGTGCCTTGATGCTGGCTCATCAAAAGTTGATCCAACCACTTCCCCGCGAATTGAGCGTTTCATTTCTGTCATTTCTTCTGGCCTCTCATCAATTAACAAGGCCATTAAATGTACTTCTGGATGATTAGTAGCAATTGCATCAGCAATGTTTTGTAACAACACTGTTTTACCCGTTCTCGGCGGGGCTACAATCAATGCCCTTTGCCCTTTACCCATAGGGGCAAACATCTCGATTGTACGAGTACTAAAATCCTTCTTTCTACCTTCTTTTTGTTCTATTTCTAGGTTAAGCTTATCATCAGGGTGAATTGGTGTTAAATTATCAAAATGCACTCGGTGATAAGATTTTTCCTGCTCTTGAAAATTTACTTTCTGTACTTTTAACAAAGCAAAATAACGCTCTCCTGATTTTGGTGCTCTTATTTGACCTTCAACAGTATCACCCTTTTTAAGACCAAATCGACGTATTTGATTAGGTGAGACATAAATATCATCTGCTCCAGCCGAATAATTTGCCTCAGGAGACCTCAAAAAACCAAACCCGTCGGGTAATATTTCCAAAACTCCTTCTGCAAAAATTTGTCCGCCTTGCTTTACAGTAGCCGTTAAAATACCAAAAATTAATTCATGTTTTAATAATGAGTTACTGTTTTCAATACCTAAAGACTCTGCCTCTTCTTTTAAATCTTCTGGATTTTTACTTTTTAACTCTTTAAGATAAACTCTCACACCATTATCTGGAACATTCACTGTTTCTTTCGCTGATCTTTTGTCTTTTTGAGGTTTACGGTCTCTATTTTTCTTCGGTTTTTCAGCTACTTTGTCTTGAGGGGCACTCTCTTGAGCCTGAGTTTCTTCTGTCTGTTGTGAATTTTGTATGGTATCTTCTCGTGCTTTATGAGAAGCCTCTTCAGTTTTTACTTTAACTTTTTTGATAATTTTAAGTGGTCTTTTTTTTGTTTCTTGTGTTTCTGATGTCATGAAATATTGTAACTATGTAATTGCGAGTTAATGAAATGTCCTGAATTTTACATATTACCCAACAAATTGAGTATATATAAGTTCCTTAAGACGAAATAAAAAATCTTGAAATATGGAGTTTGAATAGAGATTAAAAATTCTTACTATAACTAGTAAATTAACAAAATAATCAACTAATGTCAATATTTTATATTCTGATTCTATTTTAGAATAAAGCTAATATAATTACAGATTAACAGTATTTTTCTAAAGCCAACACAGATTCTTCGTCTAAATTAATGTTCTTAGGTAATTTTACTTTTGCTAAAAACTTGTCTTCTACAAGCCAAGAAATGGTAATGTCGCTGTTAGACTTTTTTTGATCAACAGCCTTTTTTAATATTACCAGAATATCTTCAACATCTTGAGAGCTCTTAGCCATTAAACTTAAAGTGTGAGTGATCAACTCAATCTCTTCCTCAATACTTATAAACTTGGTGGCTGTAATGCGTAATCCACCTTTATCTTTAAAAACATCACAATGAATTACAACCTCAGACTTTACATTTAACAGATGAGCATAATCTTTTAAAACTTCCTCATTAAAGACTGTAACTTCAAAGTTACCTTGAGGGTCAGAAACCAATAACGTAACGAAACGTCCCCTACCAGACATTCGCGCATCTTTTTTACTGATAACACCAAATAATTTTATTTTACTACTCCCTCGAGGTAATTCATTCTTAAGATAATAAGATGTTTTTACACCACATTTAACTAACGATTTTTGTCTGCTAGCAAGTGGGTGATTCGTTAAAAACAACCCCAACACATCAAATTCCATTTCTGCCATCATTTTTTCACTCAGATCAGGAGCTGAAAGTAAAATATTAGGGCTAACAGAATTTACAGATATTAAACTAAACTGATTTGATTTTTGCTCAGCATGGTAGGAGGCAGTGTAAGCCAAAATTTTTGGAACACTTTTTAATAAACTATTGCGATTTGAATGAAGAGAATCAAAACAACCTGCTTTAATGATATTTTCAAGCAAGCGACGATTAAGTAATTTAGGCGTAACACGTTCGGCAAAATCAATAATTGATTTGAAGGGAGAGTTTTGCCTAATATTTTCTATCTCACGCCCAAAGTTATTAGTAACATTTTTAATGGCACCTATAGCAAAAATAATCGACTTTTTATCCCCATCATATAGTGGTTTGAATAGCCCTGATGATAAATTTATATCAGGAGCAACTATGGTGATATTAAAATGCTTAGCATCTTGTAAAAAGACATTAATTTTATCGCTATTATCAATATCTAAATTTAAACAAGCTATTAAAAACTCCAAAGAGTAATTAGCTTTTAAGTAAGCCGTTTGATATGAAATAACTCCATACGCAGAAGCGTGAGATTTATTAAAACCATATCCAGCAAACTTAGCAACTGTGTCAAAAATAGATTGTGCTTGCTTTTTATCTACCCGATTTGCAATTGCACCAGAAACAAAAATTTCTTGCTGAGCATCCATCTCACTTTTAACTTTTTTGCCCATAGCTCGTCGTAATAAATCCGCTGCTCCCAAACTATAACCTGAAAGCTTTCTCGCTATTTCCATTACCTGCTCCTGGTAAATAATAACTCCATAAGTAGCTTTTAAAATTGGCTCTAGTGTTGGATGCAAGTAATCCGCCTCTTGCTTTCCGTGTTTGCAGGCAATGTATGTTGGAATATTATCCATTGGTCCTGGCCTGTAAAGTGCACCTAATGCAATAATATCATCAACATTATCAGGAACCAATTTACGCAATGCATTTTTCATGCCAACACTTTCAAACTGAAATACACCTGTGCTTAAACCATCTGACAACATCTTAAAAGTTTTACTATCATCAAATGGGATTAAATTTATATCAATTTTCTTCCCTGTCTGGCTAATCAAATGAATAGTTTTAGTGATAACCGTCAACGTTTGAAGCCCCAAGAAATCAAACTTAACTAAACCAGCCATTTCAGCATATTTCATTGAATATTGCACAACTAGCATCTCAGCACTAACATCGCGATAAACTGGAATAGTATTCACAAGGCTTTGGTTTGCAATGACAATACCAGCCGCATGAGTCGACGCATGGCGATGTAGCCCTTCAAGAATTAAGGCCGTTTCTAACACCTGTTTAATAAGCTTCTCTTCACCCTCTAAATTATATACACCCTTTCCTTTGTGAGCTTGTCGAAGTTCTGTAACATCAATGAATGCCTGACTAAGCGTCACTGGATTAATAGCATTAAATGGAACAAGCTCAGTTAAGTAATCAGCAAAAATATATTTTAAGCCCAAAACTCTAGAAACATCCTTAATCACTGCCTTTGCTTGCATTTTACCAAAAGTAATAATTTGCGCAACGCGATCATCACCATACTTACCACGTACATAAGATATAACCTCTTCCCGCCTCTCCTGGCAAAAGTCAATATCAAAATCGGGCATAGACACCCTTTCCGGATTCAAAAACCTTTCAAACAACAAGCCAAACTCGATTGGGTCAAGATCAGTAATTTCTAAAGTCCAGGCAATAATAGAACCAGCACCTGATCCCCTTCCTGGGCCTACTGCAATCCCATTATCCTTACTCCATTTAATAAAATCTGATACTATTAAAAAATACCCAGAAAAATTCATCTTGCAAATAATTCCTAACTCATAATCTAAGCGATCATAATATTCTTTTTTTTGCTTTTCTGTAAGAAGCGATAATTCTCCCTTATCTTCTCTTTGTTTGAACCTTTTCTCTAAACCATTTTTAGCATTAATAGTAAGTAATTCCGCCTCTGAATGCGACCCATCAGAAAAATTTGGTAATCCAGGAGGACTAGTTTCCGCTTTAACAAAACAACGCTTAGCTAAATGCACAGTGTTTTCAACCGCTTCTGGCAAGTCTTTGAATAACTCAACCATTTCGGCATCACTTTTAAAATAGCACTGGTTGCTTACTCTTTTTCGATTTTGTTCTTCTTGTACTACTCCCGCTGAAATGCAAAGCAGCACATCATGGGCTTCATGCTTGCTAACATCACTAAATAAAACTTGATTCGTTGCCAACAATGGAATTTTATATTCAATCGCTATTTTTAAGTACGCCCCTTCAATTGCAACCTCATCTTTATAACCATGACGCATCACCTCAAAATAAAATCTGTTACCAAATAATTGCTGAAAATAAGAGGTATATTTTTGAGCTTGCTGAACATTATTATTTAAAATAAGCTGCCCAATAATACCGTTTAAATATCCAGAACCAACTA
Organism: Rickettsiaceae bacterium; assembly: GCA_049739405.1. Lineage (GTDB taxonomy): Bacteria > Pseudomonadota > Alphaproteobacteria > Rickettsiales > Rickettsiaceae > Megaera_A. The sequence goes on along the minus strand of JBMGNO010000028.1, from coordinate 1,686 downwards.
TTAAACCCGCATGATGCTTTTTTAGATCTTGTATGGTGATATGGTTACACGTGGAACGATCGTTTTGCGTAAATGTAAGACTTACTAATTTTAATAAATTCTCATAGCCTTGCTGATTTTTAGCAATTAACAAAATTTCAGCAAACTTTGCCTCTTGATTATCTTGATATTGAATATTTAATAAAGACCCATGAATTGGCTGTATATTTTTCTTAGATGCCCCTAAAGAAAATTCGAGCGAAGCAAATAGGTTACCCTTATCTGTAAGACACACAGCACTCATCTTGTTATTTTTCGCTAAATCAACTATTTGATCAACTTTAAGCGAGCTTTCAAGCATTGAGTATGAGCTTTGAACCCTAAAATGGACGAATCTATTACTCATAACTTTGCCTAATTTATGATTTTTTTCCAATTGAGTGATATAAAAACCCTAACTTTTTTAGTTTAGGTCCTGATAATATATTACGCAAGTCAAAAATCATCGGTGTCTTCATTTGTGTGTATATTTTACTATAATCAAAATTTTTAAACTCTGACCATTCGGTAACTATAATAATAGCATCACTGTCTTTAACAGCCTCTAAGAGGCTGTTGGCGCATTCCAAATCAGAAAAATAGTTTTTACTATTTTTCATACCTTCTGGATCATATGCTACTATCTTAGCTCCATAATACTCTAACTCATTAATGATTTTTATAGCCGGACTAGCCCTTAGATCGTCAGTATTGGCTTTATAAGTAAGGCCTAATATAGTAATTTTCTTATCCGCAACATCACCACCCATCTTGGCGACAATATTCTTCACCATTTTTTGAGGACGAGCTGAATTGGAATTAATAATCGCATCAAGTATCAAAAAGTCTGAATCAACCTTTTTAACAAGGTTTTGCAGCGCTAATATATCTTTAGGAAAACATGATCCACCAAATCCCGGCCCAGGATTAAGAAATTTTCTACCTATTCGTTGATCAAGTCCTATACCTTCTGATAGCTTATTAACATCAGCGCCTACTATTTCGCATAGGTCAGATAATTCATTAATAAATGCAATTTTGTTTGCTAAGAATGTATTTGAAGCGTATTTAATTAGCTCTGAAGTGCACAGATCAGTCTCAAGTAATGGGATATTTTGATCCGTTAATGGCTTATAGACATCACGCATTACTTCAAATGTGCTTTGATCATTAGCACCAATTACTATACGGTCAGGCTTAATAAAGTCAGAAATTGCTGAACCTTCACGTAAAAACTCTGGATTAGATGCAACAGAATTGCTATAACCCTGGGTGTTAATAAATTCTTGTACCTTATCGCAAGTTCCTGGTGGCACAGTTGATTTTAAAACAAATACACATTTTGTATTTACATATGGGCAAATAGCTTCAATCACTTTAAAAACAATACTTAAATCAGCACTTCCATCCGCTAAAGGAGGGGTCCCTACGGTAATAAATACACATTGCGCTTTAGCCAAACTACCATCAAATTGATCGGTAAAATTTAATCTATCAGTATTTGCATATTTAATTAAATATTCTTCTAGCTCTGCTTCGTAAATGGGTGGCTGCTTATTTTGCAGCATTTTTATTTTGCTAGAATCTACATCTGTACAAGTAACATTATGCCCCAAATGCCCCATCACAACGCCTGAAACTAGACCTACATAACCAGTACCAATAAAA
>JBMGNO010000027.1:0-14440 GCA_049739405.1 Rickettsiaceae bacterium | reverse complement strand
ATATGATAATCTATAACTTGTCCATTATGAAAAAGATGGTTATATGCTAATTCAAAATTCCATGATGATTTGCCAATGCTTAGATTATCTTCATCAATATATATAAATGAATTACTATCAGTATTAAATAATAAACTACTATCTTTATTTAATTCAAAAGTATGGTGAGTGTTTATTAAAGGTGAAACAAAAGATATATTAACTCTATTTTCGTCTCTTAGCTCCTGGAAACCTAACGCCTCAACAGAAACATAATTGCGCTGCATAACATAATTTCCATATAATACAGAAGTTAAATAGGGATCATAAATATCATGATAGTTTGTTAAATAAGATTTATCCGACGCTACATTTAAGTCAAAACCCCAAGAATATTTATCAAAAATAAAATTTCCCTTAGGAAAAAGATGAAAACGTCTGTTTTTATTAATCTGAGTCGCCTCAGATGGAAAACTACTTGTTTTTTTAAGCTTTTCATCTTGCGGGTTACCAAAACTAGCATTTAATTCATAATCGCCGTATAGTGTTTTATGTCGAAATTGCGTGCCAAATATAACATAGTTTTTTGCAATTCTTGGTGTTAACGTCAGATCCATATTTGATTGCAGACTTAAATAAATAGGTACTGACAAGCCACTCTTCTTCACCGTTGGAATAAGAAGACCTGATTTTGAATCAGAGTCTGGCATAGGATATTTTAGATAAGGTATGTAGGCAATTGGAACTCCATATACTTCAAATAAAGCATTTTTATAAGTTACCATCTGATCTGACTGATTAATATTAGTTTGCGAAGATTTAATTTGCCATAAAGCTGGAGCATTACAATATATTTTACAAGGAGTGAAAATAGATTTCTCTAAAACGAATTCATCTTTTGATAAACGTTCTGCGCGCTTTGCTGCAAATACCATATCATGCTTTAATATAGCTGTGAACTGATCGATGACACCTTGTCGAAGCTTATCTTTTAATACTACCCTTTCTCCATGAATTATTCGCCCTAATTTATCAGTAATTTTAACGCCATCACTTGCTGTGATCGTGCCGCTTTTTATATTATATTGAAGTTTCTCTGCTTCTAGCAAATACTCTCCTACGTATATTTCAACGTTTTTTTCTGCTTTAAATGTTGACTCTTCAGCATCATAATAAACCTTATCAGCTTTTAAGAGACTACTATCTAATTCTTTTTCTGCTAAGGAAATATGGCTAACCAAGCAGATAATTAGTAAAATTAATTGATAAAAAATATGCATTTATTTATAGTTAGTTGATAAGTAGTTTCTAGATCATTATATGTATTTTTTTGATCATAACAAATAATAGATTATTTTTTTGGTAATAATAATATGCATGAGACCATAAATCACGACCTGCAACAGCAAGAATTCTCTGTTTCTGAGGTTTCATCTAAAATAAAACAGCTGCTAGAAAGTAGCTTTAATTCAGTGCGTATCAAAGGCGAAATATCAGGATTAAAAATTGCCGCTTCTGGACATGGGTATTTTTCTTTAAAAGATGAAAAGTCTGTTATATCAGCAATTTGTTGGCGTGGTACTTTAGCAAAATCCAGCTTTAAACTTAGCGAAGGAATGGAAGTTATTGTTCAAGGCAAGATCACTGCTTATGCTGGTCAATCTAAATACCAGATATCTGTTGAATCAATACAACCAAGCGGAATCGGCGCTTTTATGAAAATTTTATCAGAACGAAAGGTGAAATTTCAGCAAGAAGGTCTATTTGCAAAAGAAAAGAAACAAAAAATACCATTCTTACCTAAAAAAATTGGCATAGTAACATCAATTTCTGGCGCAGTAATTAAAGATATTATTCACCGTATTAGTGACCGCTGTCATACACACATCATCATTTGGCCAGTAAGCGTGCAAGGGGCAACATCAGCACAAGAAGTCACCGATGCGATTAATGGTTTTAATAAAATGAACGAAAACGAAAAGCCAGATCTATTAATAATAGCGCGCGGCGGAGGGTCAATTGAAGATTTATGGTCATTTAATGAAGAGATTGTTATTCGCGCTGCATTTGCATCAAACATACCTTTAATTTCAGCCATTGGACATGAAACGGATTATACATTACTTGACCTAGTGGCCGACCTTCGGGCCCCGACGCCAACTGCTGCAGCTGAGTTTGCAATGCCAGTTGCCTCTGATCTTGAATACACGCTCAGCACCTTGCAAAATCGCTTATCTTCAAGACTTACTGACTTTATAAAATATTATCAACAAAAAATTATCGCTAGTGCTAGTAGTTTGAATTATACACACAACATAATTAAGTCTTATGAGCAAAAAATTGATGATTTAACTTTTCGATTTCAAGATTCTTTGCCTAATATGGTAAAACATAAGGCGGCTGCTTTGCATGTGTTTCCAATTTCAAGAATGAATCCCATTCGAATCATAAAATATAAATATCTCCAATATCAAAACGCACAACAAGCACTAATAAGACATAAAGAAAAATTACTTAATAACTACGAAAATCAGTTGAAAATTAACGCGAATACCCTCTCTAGTCTTGATTATAAAAAGGTCATGCAGCGTGGTTACGCAATGATTGAGCATAACGATCAAATTATCTCGCATAAGCAGAAGGTTAGCAAGCAAGATCAGCTTACTGTTAAAATGCATGATGGGAATTTGAAGGTAACAGTCAATTATATTAATTAACACCCTGAATAATTCAGAATTATATATTGCAGTAAACTAAAAATAGTATAACGAAATAAATAAAAAATATTAATGTTCATTCTTGCGAATTTTTATAAAATGTGATAACTCATACAGTTAATTAATTTAAATTTTATAAGGGTTGTTACATAATGACAAAAATTGATAAAGAAATTACTCCAAATGAGAATCTTGGTAAAACAAACCCATCAGTACAAATAAATAGTTATAGAGATCACCATAAGGTTGCAAAAGAAGCGCGAGAAACAAAAAGTTACGGGGATTATCGTAAAATGGTCAAAGACTATAATTTAACAGAGTTTAAACTAGAAACAGCAGATCCAGACGTAATAGAGCAGCTGACACCAGAAACAAGCATATTTTTTGACGAGCCGGAAACAAGCGTATTTTTCGACCACCATGATTACAGTTATAATAATGATAATTATGAACCAAATTTCCCAGACACTTCTTCTCAAACTGATCCAAATCATATTATCGATGACTTCTACAATACAGGATACGGGCAAGATTATAATTCAGAGCAGCCCGAGTTCACAACAGAGAGTGATAATCTTTTAAAAGAGCTGGCTTTATATGGCGCAATAAAATCATCGGATCTAGACTTAGTGCAGGCCTTAGTCATGAGTAATGCTGACTTAAACCAGAGGAATAATAACGGCGATACACCTCTTTTATGGACGCTCAAAAAACTAAATAATCCAGCCGAACAAATAAACCCAGAAATACCTACTTTTTTAATAAGCCAGATGAGCCCAGAAGCTTTAAACGCAGTAAATCACGAGGGACTAAAAGCATCAGATTTTCTTTTAGGAACTGAAAGTATTGACGGTTGAAATTTATCTAATGGTAGGACCTAAAATATTCACCTACCACTATTAGAGTAATGGTTTTTATTAGTTGCAGTAAATTAAATCGAAGTATTTCATTTTAATTTGCTGTAATTAGCCAACACCACGTCCTTTTGGCTTGCTTTTTAACTTATTGCTTATAGCTGCTACTGGTTTCGATTCAAGGACCTTATCTTTGAGTCTGTTTTTCACTTCCTTAAACTTTGCACCTTTAACTACTTTTTGTAATTTATCTAACTGTTTGCGTTCAGATTTTGTCGCCTGGGCCTGATGTTGTTTTGATGAGGAATCAAGCTTGCTCATCATTTCTTTATCAATATCATCCATGATTGGTTTCATCTGCTTATCAAATTGTTGTTTTATTTCCCCCTTACCAAGGTTTTTTATATCCTTTTTAAGTGCTTGCAAAGCTTGCAAAGGATCTTTATCTTTGGTTTGATCGACCGGAGATGGTTTCTCCCCTTGACCAAATGCATCTTTGGCTATTGAAACAAGAGCATCGAGAGTACGACGAGCAAAGCTTTTCTGCGGTTTCTGCTCCTGTTGTGCTTGTTGCACTTCAGATTTTGGATAATCGTCGTTAAGTTCTTTCATTGAACCTACTATATTTTCTGGACTCTTATTTTGCAATTTACTGACTTCTGCTTGCACTTGTTCTAGTTTTGAATCTAAATTTTGATCTTTATTTTCAAACCTCATACTACCTATTTTTGTTGTAAAATCTTTAAATGCCTCTCGCTTTTGCTCCGGATTAAATTTATTCATTTTGCTTGGCTTCACGGTATCGAAAGCCTTCTTAAATTGATCGCTTTCTTTTAGTTCAGGGGACGAATTCAGCATTTGATTTTTAAAGTTATTAACTTCAACTGATACTTTATCAAGAGATATTTTTTCTACTGATTTATTAATTTGATCCACAGCTTTCCAATATTCTTTTGGCTGCTTTTTAAACTCATCTGATTTAAAAACAACATCTTCTACTTTTTTTGATGACTGCGCAAGAGCGGTAGCAGAAATTTTTTCTTTTTCTTCGGGAGTGAAGTCGCCTCCTTTTACTTTTTCCACTTCATCAATCACTTTTTGCATTTTACCTTTAAGGATATTATTTTTGAGATTATCCTGCTGTTTTTGTAAATTCTCTAGTAATTCATACTTAGGCGTATTGGGTTGATATGGCACCTCCAAACGATCTACATAATCTTGGGCGTTCTCTTGCGCTGCACTATTCTGTGGCTCTAGTGGTTGATTAGGTTTTGGCTTTTCAGCCTCCTCTAGCTCTTTAGCTTTCTTTTCTAATCTATTTACATTAGACATATATTCATCCACAACATCAGGCTCTTCAGTTTTATGCTGCTCTAGTGGTTGATTAGGCTTTGTCTCCATGGTTTTCTTTTGACCTTTTGCATTTGATAAAGCTTTTTGCAGTTGTTTTTTTCCTTTATTCACAACTCCTTTAGCGCTAGGCTTCTGCTGCTTTTTAAAACTATCAGCGCCTTCATTCATTAAATCTAATCTGGCCTGCGCCAGAGTTTGTTTGTCATTTGATAAATTTTCTATAGCCTCATTACCATTATCAATAATAGATTTTATGGTTTCTAGATTATGTCGCTTATTTTTATCTAAAGTAGAATAAGTCTTTAAATCTTTATCAAGTTGATGTGATACCTTGCTCAAATCCTCTTGTAACATCGAGCTCTTCACCATATCAAACTTATCTATTTTTCCATAGGATGTTAACGCTTTGATTACCTGGTTTTGAGCTGTCTCAACAAGAAGATCTTGTGATGTGATCTTTTTGCGTGTCTGAATATCCTGATTATTCGCAGCGACCTCTAGCACCTCTATTATTTGACCAAAAATTTTATCTTTTTCTTCTTTGCTCATTTTTTTATTATTTTATATTTGATATTTTAAGCTTAGCAAATTTTTTGCAGAGCTAATATTAAAAGCACTTTAAAAATGAATGATTTCAACTACTTTGCAAGAGTTAGCGACATAATGCCAACAAATGATTTCTTTTTGCTTATTTAAAGATTTGATATAGTAATTAGATTTGTATAAAACTCCCAAGGCCTTTAAAATATAAAATAAAAATACTATTATGAACATGGCTTGGATATTCTTTTTCATTATTATTATCTCCCTATTGATTATTGATCTAGGGTTATTTAACCGTAAAAATGAAGTCATGAGTTTTCGTAAAAGCTTGACTCTAAGCTTATTCTACGTAGCTGTGAGCTGCTTATTTGGTATTTTTGTGCAATATGAACTGGGTTCAATCGCTGCAAAAGAATATTTCACTGGCTTTTTATTAGAAAAAGCCATGTCAGTGGATAATATTTTTGTAATATCTACAATTTTCACGTTTTTTAAAGTACCAGAAAAATACCAGCACCGAGTATTATTTTGGGGGATTTTAGGTGTTATTGTTTTACGTGCACTTATGATAGGATTAGGTGCAGCTTTATTAGCTCAGTTCTCATGGGTGCTATATATATTCGCCATTATTTTAATATATACTGGCGTTAAGATGCTGCAAACTATCGACGATGATTCATTTAATGTTAATGAACTCTATATTTATCAATTTATTAAGGAGCGTTTCAATATTTATCCACACATCGAAAGCGATAGATTCATTATAATTAAAGATGGAAAGCGCTGGGTAACGCCGCTATTTCTTGCCTTGATTACCATTGAAACCATGGATCTAATTTTTGCCATAGATAGTATTCCTGCCATTTTTGCTATAACCCAAAACACGTTTATTGTTTACACTTCAAATATTTTTGCAATCTTAGGGTTAAGGGCGCTATTTTTCTGTATTGTACATATCGTGCGAGAATTTAAATATATTAAATATTCTTTATCTATTATCTTGATCTTAATAGGCGCTAAAATATTTATTGCCCACTACGCTGACATACCAACTTACTTGCCTCTACTAATCACTATCTTACTTCTTGCAGGAGGAGTTTTAATTTCCATTTGGAAAAAGAATACTCAGTTATCGATGAAAAAATCTGACTCAACATCTCCTGACATTTCGCAAGAGTAAGGATTTTTTGCTGGAGGTAAAGGGTTTTTATTCTGATAATATTCCAAACACTCAATTGTATTATTCAGCTCTTCTTCATACTGATTTATTTTAAACTGCATAAAACGTACATCTTTGACAGAGTCTAAAGGGGTTTCAGATTTGTTGTTTTTGTGCAATAAATTCACCCCAGAGCGCCATAATAATATTAACGCATCTGGCTGCAATGACTTTGCTGCCGTATGGGCTAAATTATTCCCTAAGCAATTTGCATGGTTTAAATCTATATCTTCAGCTTGTAAAAAAAGCGAAATAATATCTAGATATTTTGGTATATCTGGAAGGCTAATTGCCATTTGAAGTGGGGTAGACCTCATGGCATTAGTTTGATTAATATTAATTCCTGGCTGTTGCAAAATAAATTTGATAATTTCATAATTTTGCTCTGGGCACACACGAGGATCGCAGGCTAAATGCAGTGGAGCATTCAAGAATGGATTAGACAAATTTAAATCCGGAGAAAATTTACTCACCATCTTTTTTAATTCGTAAAAAGCACCCTGCATAATTGCAACGTCCACTGGCCTGCAAAGCAAGTTATTTGATGTTCGAAACATTTGATTATTAATATTTTCAGTAGTTAATTCATCTCCTAAAAACATCATAGACACCTCTAAATATTATTATAAATTTATCACTCAGAATTTATTTTTTGATAGAAAAATAAATTCTGATTAAGTTTTTTAAAGATTAGATGATAAACTATATTAAGCTTATAGTCTATTGTAATGTGTATTAATTTTAATTAAAGGTTATGTCAAAAAAAACTGAAATTCCTACAAATAATCGAGGTGATACTGCAACTTCGCAAGGTATCAAAGGCTTTTTAAATACTTATGCAAAATTTATGGGTCAATATAGTCCTATATTGATAGACAATAGCTTGCACATTAATCCAAAATCAAAATTGAACAGATTCTCTTCTACTGGATGTTTGTCATCAGGCGAAGGTGATCATAGTTTTGCCATGAATATGATACTATCTAATCTCACTTATCATGTAGGTGGAGACCGTGAGCAACAAAAGCCAATGAACGTAGCAACGGCTCTTAGTAACGCTTTAGTTCATCTGGAACAGATAACACCAACGAACGATATTATTACACAGCATATTAATGAAGGTAAATATTTTTTTACTCAAGCTAAGAATATTTTTCTTAAAGCCTCTACTACAGGAAATATGGCGCAAACAGATATATTTCAGACTATCATTAAAAATAATTTTGCTAATGATAGCCAATTACAATTAAATGCATTTATTTTTTTACGTCAACAAGTCATTCCCTTAATTATTGCCTTAGAAAATCAGCATAAAGGTATGGCTTACAAAAAACAACAAGGTGTGCCGGCTCGGCATTCTGAAGGAAGCGAGATTCGCAAAAGTACATTATACTTATTAGACCTAGAGAAAAAAGCTACTAATCAGATTGCCACTAATTTGGAAAATAATATGTCAGAAATGGTGCAAAATTTTCTAAATACCACTGATTATAGACCCGTAGAAACAGGAAAAGGTAATAAGGTAACCCCCAAACGCAAAGATATTGACAATCTATACTTACAGAATTTTGAGGCAGGTATTCGAACTAATTATTTTGGCAATTTAAAAATGAATATCTCATTTGTATTAAATAAATTTATTCGACAATGCCCTAATATTACCCAGTCAATGAATAAAGAGTTGTTTTCAAAATTTGTTGCTGAATTTATAAAACAAACTCTTGAAACAAAATTTCAAATAAAAGAACCTAATAAAACACTAACTAAAAAAAATGACGATGACTTTGTGCCTAAGGGATTTAAACCTCAACCCGTCTATGGAAAAGCCTGGATTGAAATATTTGATCAGAAACTACCAACTGGACCAACAAAGTACTATGAACAAAAACAAGAGGTAATAGACTTAGAACAATATAAAAATAATACTACCTATCGAACTGCAATATTAAGCAAATATTTAAACGAAACAATATTATCAGAAGTAGATCCTGAATTACATAAAAAACAAACTCAGAAAAAATTAAACCAATCCATCGCTGATTTTGAACAACTTAGTTTTAATGTTCAAAGTGAGTACGACTTTCAGAAGATATTAACAATATTAACAGAAAAAATGACGCCTGCTTTTGAATTTATAAACCAACAATATACATTATTAGATACCAAACAAGCGCAAGGAATATTAACACATATCACAGAAATTTACTCTACACTAAATTCTCAATCTCCAAAAAACAACTTACCGCAAGAGCTCTTATATGACTGCTCGATCTATTTGGATAAAATTATATTTTATGAAGGGCTTGATGAAAATCAGAAAGACCAAGCTAGAAAAACAAAGCATTCAATAAATACATTTTTACATCAGGCTAATATTGACCCTGCATCAAGACACTCTAACGCCTTGATTAATTATAATGATAATAACTATCAATATAGTAAGGAAGATTTAAAACAAATAGGACAAAGAGTTTTAGAAGATTCGCCAAACACAGAGATTAAATTTGTTGGAGTTCATACAGCCAATTTGTTGCAGAATAATCCTTTTGATACAGGGGAAATACTACCTGAAAAAAATGAGAAAACTGTGGGCATTTTAAATTGTTATAATAAACATTATGTACCTTTTATAATATCATGCTCTGAAGATGGAGATTATAAAGCAGAATATAATGATCATATTATTAAAGAGCAAACCAAAGCTATAGCATATTTTAAAAGTCTTAATATAGAAAGCAATAATATTATCAATCATCATTCCTCCCCATCACAAGAACAAGACATACAATACGAACATTTAAACAGTGGTATATGTGCTTTACAAGGAATGAGACAACTTATTGGCGAACAAATTGATAAAGCTAAAACTTCGCAGGAATTAAAAAAAGAATATGCTATAAAACTATTACAAGAAGCTCTAAACACTGAGAATAAAACTCCTGAGGAACAATTGAAAAATTTTGGTAATCTTAATATACAACATGTTTCTTTTAACAGCTTAATGCCTTTAATAAAGTCGCTTGAAAAAGACGACCTCTCAAACTTTATGTTTTGTAAAAATCAGTATGAACTACACCAATTCGGGCTAGAACAAAATTTATCTCAAGAAGTGTCAGAAAAGCCAGAAAACCCTCTCGAATCTAAAACACAGCCTCTAAAAAGACCAAGACCGGAAAGCTCAGAACAAACTGAAGAGCAAAGTATAAAACCACAGGCAAAGTCACAAAAAACAAAAAAAGTAAGCTATGTAGAAAAAATTAAAAATGAACGATCAAAAAGCCAAAAAAAATCGTATGACCCTAACCTTAGCTAGGAATAACTGCATCAGGCGGTCTGATGTATAAAGGTTCAATAGAGGGTGTTTTGCCTTTCAATATTAACTTATCAGCTAACCTAGCAGTATGATAAGCTTTTATGGCAGGAAATCTTGGTAAAATAGTCAGATGGTTTAGATGTTTCATTTGTTCATAAAGAGCAGAAACCCCGCTTCCATTACAGACTACAGTACCTGTTTGTTTTTCAAGAAGTTCTAATATCTGCTCATTACTGTATAATTTAGCCTCCCCAATGGGGTTTTTCCTATCAAACTCCTGGACATATTGTTGATTACGGTAAGCATTAATAATAACAAATGCTTTATCAAAGCTTCTAACTTGTTGCTTTAATCGATAATGACTGGCTAAAAAATTACTAATACCAACACCTTGGATATTTGTTGCATGCAAAATACTTTCAGCCACGGCTAAACCAACTCGTATTCCTGTAAAGCTACCAGGCCCTGTAGTCACAGCTAGATAATCAATATCCTCGTATTCATAATCTGCCTCCTTTAAACTACGCTCGATAAGTGGTAGGAGGGTTTCCGCCTGCATTGAAGGGGTGGTATTCTCGTTATAAGATAATATTTTTTGCCCACACGATACTGAAACAAAGCAACTATTATTAGAAGTATCAAAGCATAATATTTTATTCATAGCTAATCAAATATTGAAATAAACCACATTATAGCATATAGTACATTCAAAGAAAAATGATATGTTTTTATTACAAATAATATGCAAATAATATCTGGTTCCAATAGCCTTAAACTGGCGACCAAACTTGCTAAGCACATTAATGCCAAACTTTTAAATTATAAGGTCGCAAAACACCCCGATAGCGAGCTAAAAATTCAAATTAATGACCCTATATCTGGGAATGTTATCATAGTGCAATCTACCCACTACCCGGTTAATGATAGCTTAATGGAGCTTGCATTACTCGCTGATGCAGTGAAGCGTGCCGGTGCTCAAAAAATTATTGCTGTCATACCATATTTTGGCTATAGTCGCCAGAATAGTATTAATAATAAGAATGCACCTTTAGCCGCAAATTTTGTAATTAAAATGCTTGAATTATCGGGTATCACTCAAATAATCACTTGTGACCTACACAGCAAAACCTTAGAAGCTATGTTTTCTATTCCCGTTAAGAACCTGCCTACACTAAATGCTTTCATACCCTATATCAAACCAATTGATAATAAAATTATCATCTCCCCAGATATTGGCAGTATCGCGCGCTGCAGGTCGTATGCTGATAGTTTGTCGGTTGATATGGCTATTATTAATAAATATAGACGCGAAGATAACCAGTGCGTTATGGATGGAATTATTGGCGATGTTTCTGGTAAAAACTGTATAATAATTGATGACATAGTAGATAGTGCTGGCACTTTATGTCAAGCTGCAACACTACTACAAAATAATGGCGCAAAAACAGTGCAGGCAATTGTAACTCATGCTGTTCTATCTGGAAATGCTTTACAAAAAATAAATGACTCACAGATTGAAAAAATTTATATTTCTGACTCAATAGCGAGCGTAAATCATCCTAAAATTCAGACTATTTCAATTGCTGAAACCTTAGCATCTCCACTAATTTTATTATGTGATTAGATATATTTTTCACAGAGTCTTTTAAAATTTAATAACTTCTATATCTTGTAATAACATAAATTATATACATAAAGCATTTTTTGATGTATAAAAAAATAAAGAAATAAATCAATTTATAGGAAAATAAAGCGATGAAAATTACTAAATATTTGATATCTACTGCCATATTAGCATTAACATTAACAAGCTGTAAAACTTCACCAAAAGACGAAAAAATTGTCCCGGTACAAGAACTCTACAACCAAGGCCTTGAGCTACTAAAAGAAGAAGATTACTCGAAGGCTGCCGAGCAATTTGAGAAAGTGTTTTATCAACATCCTGGCCACCCTATTACCGCCTCATCCGAATTAATGAATGCTTATGCTTTATATAAAAATGAGGAGTATGATGAATCAATTGATGTGATTGATATTTTTATTAAACTCCATCCTCGCAACAAAGATATTGCCTACGCATACTATATTAAAGCATTGGCTTATTACGCCCAAATTTCAGATGTAAAGCTTGATCAGTCCAGAACCGAAAATGCTCTTGCGAGCCTTAATGAAGTAATTGAAAAATTCCCAGGTTCAAAATATGCAACTGATGCGGAGTTAAAAATAGATTTAGTACAAGATCATCTAGCTGGAAAAGAGATGTTAGTAGGACGCTATTATTTAAATAAAAATAATCCAATTGCTGCAACTAAAAGATTTCAGTATGTGGTACAAGATTACAGCACAACTTCTCATGTACCAGAGGCGTTGTATAGGTTGGTAGAAAGCAATGAAATGCTAGGGTTACGCGCAGAAGCGTTGAAATACCATGAAGTCTTAAAGCTAAACTATCCACAAAGTGACTGGTTTAAATATAGTAAAAAACTAATAGACTAGCAAGATGTTACAAAAACTTTATATAGAAAATTTTGTTTTAATTGAAAAATTAGACCTCGATCTAGATAAAGGTTTTTGCGTGATAACTGGTCAAACTGGGGCTGGCAAGTCCATATTATTGGATTCTATATTATTTGCATTTGGTCAAAAGATTTTCGGCCAGCCTATAAAAAGTGGCCAAGATTCTTGCCAAGTAATAGTAAATTTTGTAAGCGATGAGGTATCTCGGGATTACTTAGCGCAGCATAATATTGATTGCGGATCTGAAATAATAATCTCTGCCCAACAGCTTTCTAATAATCGTAAAAAATTTTTGATTAATAATAATGTAGCGACACAGAAAATATTACAAGATTTACTACCCATATTATTAGAGCTACACTCACAGCACCACCACACTGCCCTACTTGATAAAAATCAGCATATTAATATATTGGATGATTACATCGATGCTGGGTCATTAAAACAAGACTTAGCTAAACAATATCAAACATGGCAAAATTTACTAAGGCAACAAAAAGAGTATCAAGCGCGGCAAGATGAGATAAAGCAAGATATTGAATATTTAGAACATATTTGTCAGGAACTTGAAAAAGCAAATATTGAAGATCAGGAAGAAGAAAAGCTAGTCGGGTTAAAAAGAACTCTACAAGCTTCCGGGAAAGAAAAAGAAATGGTTTATTCTTTCATTTCAAAACTTGATGATGTCTCAATAGAGCAAATATTATTTAGTTTTCATAAAGAATCTACAAACTTTGCAGACTCCGATATTTATAAAAAAGTAGCTGATAATTTAGACTTAGCATACGATAAAATTGAAGACGCAAAATCCTCTCTTAGTGAAAAACTAAATGCAATAGAATCTCCTGAATATTCTTTAGATGAAGTTGATGATCGCTTATATTTAATTCGTAATCTCGCACGAAAGCATTCCCTACAATCCGTAGAGTTAAAAGAGTTTTTAATTAATTCTCAAGCAAAGCTGTCTTCTTTGCAACAACAAATTATAGATGCTGATAATACTAACACTGAATTGAAAACAGCAGAGCAAGATTATAATAAACTTGCTCAAGATTTGTCTAATAAAAGGCAGGTTGGTGGTGAAGATTTAGCAAAAAAAATTATGTCTGAATTAAAGTTCTTGGATATGAAAAAAGCAATATTCAAAATAGATATAACATCAAACCCTGATCGCTGTCATAGTAATGGCTTTGATGAGGTGAAATTCATTGCGGCAACTAATCCTGGAAGTAAGCTCAATGCTATTGATAAAGTTGCTTCTGGTGGTGAGCTGGCACGCTTTATGCTAGCAATGCGAGTATCTTTATTTAATAATGCGCCGAAAAAAACTATAATATTCGATGAAGTTGACGTTGGCATTAGCGGCTCGGTTGCTGATTCAGTTGGTGCTCGAATCAAAGATTTGAGTCAAACCGTGCAAGTTATTGTAATCACGCATCAGCCACAAGTAGCGGGCAAGGCTGATCAGCATATTTTAGTAGAAAAAACCCAAGGTACAGATCATACTATATCAAAAGTAAAATCTTTAGAGACAAAAGATAGATCCCTTGAGATAGCTCGTATGATATCTGGTAAAAAAATTACAGATACTGGGGTGAAAGCGGCTCAAGAACTGATAACATAAAAAAAGGAGATAATATGCATAATTTAATTAGATTGACTATATTCATATTTTGTTTCATGCCATTTATTATTCGTGCCGAAGATGCTAAACTCAAAGGCAGTGTAGTTACTCTATCTGAGCAAAGCTCAGCGGAAGTTACTGCCGATACAATTGTGGCTAACTTAGAATTCGCCTCCCAAGAAGAAGATTCTGTTAAATTGCAAAGCGCTATTAACAAAACTATGGAAAAGGCTATCAAAATTATAAAGGACTATCGAGATATTGAGCTAACTTCTCAAAGATATAGTGTGTATCAAACCTATGACAGCCGCAAAACAAACC
>JBMGNO010000026.1:0-14858 GCA_049739405.1 Rickettsiaceae bacterium | reverse complement strand
ACCAATTTCAACAGCTTTAATGATTTTTACCAAAGTTGACCTTTCGTAACGATCGGCTATTTGACCTGAAATACTAGCAAATAGTACGAATGGTAAAATAAACATAATATTCGCAAGCATTATCAAAAAATATACCGAGCTATCTAGGCTATTTGCTAGCTTATAGGTAATTAAAATAATCAGCGCATTTTTAAGTATACTATCGTTTAGGCAACCAAAAAATTGCACTAAAAAAATTGGTAGGAACCTTTTATCTTTAAATAAATAGAATTGATTGTTATCCACCCTGTGCTCTCTCTTTGCATAATAAAACTTGCATAATAATATTTAACTTAGCATTAAATGTCAAATTAACAGCTAACTAAGTTGCTTTTACAGCTTGATTTTTACCACTTTCTTTAGCTTTATACAAAGCTTTATCTGCTCTACCTATAAAGCTTTCGACGGATTCTCCTGGTTTGAACTCAGCAATACCAATAGAAGTTGTTTTTTTTAAAGGCTGGTTATGATCTGGGATTTCAAATTCAAATTCTTGTGTTTTTATAAGAATTTTTTGAGCAATTTTATCACTAGTATTAATATCTGCATTTCCCACTAATATAATAAATTCTTCTCCGCCATATCGTGCAATCAGATCTGTTATTCGGCAAGAATCCTTTAATATTTTGCTAAACGACTTTATAACTTGATCACCTGATTGATGACCATAATTATCGTTAACTTCCTTAAAATTATCTAGGTCCAAAAGTATTAAAGATAGCTTCTTACTTGATGTAATCACTTTTTCCGTCATTTGTTTAATATGAACATCAAAATACCTTCTATTAAAAAGACCAGTAAGACCATCTTTGGTTGATAGATCTACTTTTTCTTCAAGCTCCTTTCGCAAATTATCTTGATATATTTTTTTCCTTAGCTGAGTTTTAGCCCGTGCCTGCAATTCACTTTGTTCTACGGGGTATAAAAAATAGTCATTTACTCCAAGTTCCATTCCTTTAATTACAATTGGCATATCTTCTTCTTGGGCCAAAAGCATGATAACTATATTGCTATATTTGGAATTAGACCTTAACATCATTGCGATACGCAAAGGATCCTCTTCTGTTTGGCAGCTAATTATTACTAAATCAGGAGGTGAGGACTCGGAAGTTAGTAACTCTTCGACATTGTTATGACGAGTTATTTTATCCGTTAAAGAAATAAGTTGTGACTTTATATTTTTCGCTTGTGCGATATCGTCATCTAATAATAATATTTTACAATTGCTAAAATTATCTTCAATACTTACTAGCTCCTCTCCAAACTCTGCATTTATTTTATTCCTAAGTTTTAATTCATCAACGACTGTTTTCATACGCGTAAGAGATGCGACTCTAGCAAAAAGCGCAGTATCGTTAATGGGCTTAGTTAAAAACTCATCAGCACCTGACTCCAAGCCTTTTACTCGGTCTTCTACATCCGTTAAAGCGGTTACCATCACTACTGGTATATGATTCGTTTCTGGATCGGATTTAATTGCTTGGCAGGTTTCGAATCCATCCATTCCTGGCATCATCACATCTAAAAGGACAATATCAATTTTATTATTTTTTAATACTTCCAATGCTTTTGACCCGCTACTGGCGGTTAAGACTGTATAGTATTCACTTAATAACTTTGCTTCTAAAAGCTTAATGTTTTGTTCTAGATCGTCTACTACTAATATTGTCGCGGTCATAATTATTTTTAGGTTAGGGTTTTATTTCTATAAATGAATCAACGGCTGCAAAAAAATCATTAATTGACACTGGCTTAGCAAGATATAAATCGCATCCAGACGAAGAAATGACCATTTCGTCTTGTTTTGTTGCAAATGCAGTGATTGCGATTATTGGTATTTTATTAGTTTCTTCGTTTTTTTTGAGCGATCTAATCAGGTCTAGTCCAGAAAGTCCATTGAGCTGTATGTCCATTAGAATTAAATCAGGTTTATTGTTAAGGACTATGTTTAATATATTTTTACCATCGGTAGATACCATAATTTTATGATTTTTGATAGTTAGTAAGTCTTGGAACAACTTCATGTTCAATTCATTATCTTCAACAATTAAAACTACGGCCATAATATATGTTAAATATTTTCTATAAACTTATAATATCGATAATTACTCTAAACAGCTATCAATTTTTTCTTTAACCAACCTTTGTCGACAAGTCGTGGTATTTTTGCAATTGTACTAAGGGCGATCTAATATCATATTGTTTATACTCTAAGTTATAGTTTGCCATTTATCAAGAGCTAATTGCTGAAAAAAACTTAGGTTGTTAACATTAAGATTAGATTTTTGAAAAAGTTGTGTTAGTTCATCTCGAGAAACTTTAATATTTTCATCGTATATTACCGATATTTTACTAAGATTATTTTGTTGAGGAAGTGAAGTTATTACTTTTAATATATGTTTAGCGGGTAAATTTATTAAAATAATATTTTCTACCAATTTGTTAGGCATTGAAAGCTCTTCTGAAAGTAAGATTGGTTGCTTTTCTGGCATAGGGTCATCAATTTTTGCATGTGGTATAAAATGCTTTTTTGAGTAAGTCCATAATGCACGATCTAGAGCATCAATTGGCACTTCTTGCCCAGTGATCACATAGCTTTTTCCAAAGCTATAATAACTTTTTTCAGCTAATTTGCAGAAAGATTTTACTAAAAAATCAGACTTTGCTTGATAACAACCTATTTTTATCATATTACTTCATATACCTTAAAAAAAATCACAATATCATACTCTGTTTGACTATAAACTAAAAAAACCGAGTTTGGAATAAAAATTAGTTCCAAACTCGGTTATGCTTATATTAACTAGATGCTATATAAGATAGATGGTTTTTTATTGTTTATTGAGCAAAACCTAAATCAAAATCATTTTCATAAAGATTATCTTCACCAACAATTTCTTGCTCTTCATCTGAAGTGTGAGCGCTGAATAAATCCTCAGCTTCTTCAGCAGTGTTTTCAAGAGTCTCTTCAGTAGCTTCTACTACCTCAGCAGCTTCTTCTTCAGCTTCTTCAGCAGTGTTTTCAAAAGTCTCTTCAGTAGCTTCTACTACCTCAGCAGCTTCTTCTTCAGCAGCGTTTTCAAAAGTCTCTTCAGTAGCTTCTACGACCTCAGCAGCTTCTTCTTCAGCTTCTTCAGCCCCAGCGTCTATTTCTTTCTCAATAGAGATTTTTGAATCTGTTTTGATGGATTCTAGTTGAGCTTGTTGCTGCGCAAGATCTTGCTCTGCTTTAGTAACATTTTCTAAAATTAATTGCTGCTCTTTCACTAATTGAACTAACTCAGTTTTTAAAGACTTTAATTCTTTTTCAATTTCTTGATGCTTAGAGCTTTTTTTAACAATTTGTGTGGATAAATTAGGATATGACTCTTTAATTCGCTGGGTCATTTCTTCGTTTTGAACTTCAAATTGTTTTATTTTATTCTCTAAATCAGCAATCTTTACTTTTACATCAGAAATCTTCTGTAAGTTTGTGGTTGACTCACCTGAAAGTTTCTCTACTTCTTTTTGGCTTTCCTTAGTCTGTTTAATCACCTTGTCCCACTGATCTTGAACTTGGCTACCAATTCTTTTAGTTTCTTTTTCTACTTTTTTGCCAATTTTTTTTGCTTTAGTCTCAATTTTTTTCCATTCATTTTTTAATGACATAATGTTTATCTCCGTTTAATTTCATTTATTTTCGCGACACTTTTATAACACATTAGTAACATTATTGCAATAGTTGGATTCCAAATTATTGGAACTGCTCCTTAATTTTAAGCATTTATTTAATTTTTTATGACTTAGTTTTTTTAGTAAATAAAATTAGCCAATACGTAATTTATTTTATACTATATAACAGTCAAATAAACACATATATTTATTACTTTTATGTCGAGTATAAACCTATTACAACAAAAAGCATCTAATCCTGAATCATCGATTTGGGTTTCTGCCTCTGCCGGCACTGGTAAAACAAAAATATTAACGGACCGGGTTTTGCGTTTGCTGCTGAAAAAACAGGAGTTTAATAAAATTCTTTGCCTAACATTTACTAATGCAGCAGCTGCCGAGATGAAAGAAAGAATTACTAATGCTATCTTTAAGTGGTCAATTATGGAGCAAGACCAGCTGCGACTTTCCGTAGAAGCAATCCAGGGACGCTGTTGTAGTAGTGATGATTTAATGGTAGCTAAAAATTTATATAAAGAATATTTACATTCAGAAAATAACGTTAATGTACAGACTATACACTCTTTTTGCCAAAAGCTACTCAAAAGATTTCCTTTGGAGGCTAGTATTTCTCCAAGTTTTCAGATTATTGATGAAAATAAAGAACGTAATATCTTGAGCGAAATAAAAAATATTTTAATTCAACAAGAGGTTATGCAGCCCATTAATGAATATTTGGCAACAAATTTTCATGATTTAATTATCGATGAAATTTTTAGTGAAATTATTCAATATAAAACAAAATTTCTAAATGACTCTCCTTGTACAATTAATTTGCATAAAGAGTCAAAAAATTTAGTGTTAAAACTAGAGAATATTGACTTTAGTAAATTTGACTACTTATATCAAATTGAGCTGTTAAGAAAGCTATTGGGTGATAATTTTGATATAAAACATGTAAGAAATTTTTTTCTTACAGCCAAAGGAGATAAAAAGAAAAAAATTGTTAATGCTAAAGTAGCTAAGCCTGGCTCGCCTATATATGAGGAATTACTGAGCTTGCAAAACAGATTCTATGAAACAGATCAACTGATAAAAAATGAACAGCTAAATTACTTCGCTCAATTAATCAAGCTTCTTAGCTCCCAGCTTCTACAAGAGTACGAAAAGTTTAAACAACAAAAAGGATTGCTAGATTACGATGATTTAATTGAAAAGGCTTGCGCTTTACTTAAGGATAGCGAGGCAAGAGAGTGGGTTCTTTATAAAATGGATGGTTTTATTAATCATTTATTAGTAGACGAAGCACAGGATACAAGCCCAAATCAATGGAGTATAATTAATGCTTTAATCACTGAGTTTTATTCTGGAGAAGGCCAAGGTTCAGATTTAGACAGAACAATTTTTGTTGTAGGGGATGCAAAGCAATCGATTTTCAGTTTTCAAGGAGCTGACGTTAGTGTTTTTGCTCAGACTAACATTACAATAGCTCAGAAGATGTATTATGCGCAGAAAGAATTTAGTAACATCGACTTAGAAATATCATATCGATCAACTCAAGAAGTTCTTGATGTAGTAAGTCAGCTTTTTACCAAGCTGCACCAAGATGAAGGTTTTCAAATGCCTATTACCTTTCTTCGGGCTAACCGAGGTTCAGGGGGGCTAGTTGAGTTATGGCCTTTATGTGAAAACAAAGAGGAAGAAAAGGAGCGATTTTGGCCGACTAGTTGCATTGATTCTGAATCGGCTAAAGCAAGGCTGGCTAATAAGATAGCTGTTAATATAAAACAGATGCTTGAGAAAAAAACTATAATGCCATCAACAAATCAACCAGTTCGTCCAGAAGATATTATGATTTTATTTCGCAAAAGGGATGATTTGGTTAGCGAAGTTATTGAGGCTTTACAATCTCATGGGGTGAGTGTTTCGGGTTTAGATCGGATAGTTCTAAAGGATAATTTATCAATACAAGATTTGCTTGCAGCTGCTCGTTTTGCTTTGAATCCAGATGATAATTTGAACCTTGCTTCTTTGATTAGATCACCAGTGATTGATGTTAATCATTTATTATTAGAGGAAATGTCTACTAGGCGGGATGGTAGATCTATATGGAAATTTTTAACTCACCATGCAGATCATGATAAATATAGAGAAATTTATGAAAAGCTGTTACAAATTCGAAATCTACATTTAACTAATAATTCTATAGGTTTCTTTAGCTACTTAACAGATATAATGGGCGCTCGTCAGGCATTAAATGCATGTAATGGCTCAGGTAGCGATGATGCAATTAACGAGCTATTATATAGCTGCCATAGCTATGTAAGCCATTTTGATGATTCTTTGCAAAACTTCACTTCTTGGCTTGATGATAGCGAGTCCTCGGTCAAGCGTGAGAATTTAATAGGCAATCAGGTTCGAATAATGACTACGCATGCGGCAAAAGGTTTGCAAGCGCCAGTGGTCATTATGTGTGATACAACAAGCTTACCAACTAATAAAGAGCGATTTTTTTGGAGTAGTGATGGTAGCTTCATTTCAAGCAAACACGCAGGTGATGCTAGCAATAATTTAAATTATATAAAACAAAAATCAAAAGAGAAAATTTATCAAGAATATTTGCGCCTACTTTACGTTGCTATGACAAGAGCAGAAGATCATTTAATTATATGCGGGTATCAGGGAGGTCGCTCTGTGCCAGATAATTGTTGGTACTACCTAATTCAAAATGCGATGCAAATAATGGAAAGTCAGGTATTTGAAGATAAATTATTATATGGAAAATTACAAGGTGAGTGTCTGGGTACAAAGCAAAATAATAAAGAATCGTCTATTGATAAACGGCAATTTTTCACTCCAGGTGAAATCAACAATATACCAGAGCCTGATCTTGTTTTAATGCCAGATAATTTAGAAGAATGGCATGATTACTTGAGTCCATTATTTAATGCCAATCCTTTGGAGTACGGTATTGCTTTTCATAAAATATTGGAAGATGCAATAGGCAGTAAAAACCTAAGCAACATGAGTCAACACCCGCTGATTGGTACCCTTAGTCCAAAGGACCAAAAGCGAATGCTTAATAGCGTTGATAAAATTTTAATTAATACAGAGTTTTACGATATTGTTACTAATAAAGAAGTGTCAACAGAAGTGAATATTGGCTCTATTGAAGAGGGAAGTGTTGATTTAAGAAGAATAGATTTAATTTCTTGCGACCATAATCAAAAATCTATAGTAATCATTGATTATAAATCAGACTTCAAGCCAGCTAAATCTTATTCGGAAGTTCCAGTTATCTATATCGAGCAGATGAAAAAATACAAAGAATTTTGTACAAAAATATATCCTAATTATCAAATAAAGTGTAAGATATTGTGGCTTGAAAATGGCGAGATGACATCGGTCTAAAAGGGGGTTATTAGCTACATATTTGTAACGCATGATGTTTTCAATAAATTACTTGCAAAATTGATTATTATTTATATAATCTAGCTTGGTATGTTTTTTGATACCCAACCAAGATGGCTTTGGTATGCCTACCTTGTGTTCGCTACGAAGTAAAATAATTTATTAATTTTAAAGAGGATAAAATGCCAAAAATGAAAACGCACTCAGGTGCAAAAAAACGATTTAAGCTAACAGCTAATGGTAAAGTGAAAGCTAGCCAAGCTGGTAAGCAGCACTTTCTAAGACGTCGTACGAAGTCACAACTAAGAGACTTGAGGGGCACAACAATTCTTTGCTCTGCAGATGCAAAGAGGTTGAAAAAAACCTTCCTGCCAAATAGTTTATAATATATCAAGATAAAAATAGGAAAATATAATGACACGTGCAAAATCTGGAAAAATATCAAAAAATCGTCACAAGAAAATAATTAAGATGGCAAAAGGCTATAGAGGCCGCGCCAAAAACTGTTTTAAAGTCGCTATTGAAAAAGTGGAAAAAGCTTTGCAATATGCTTATCGTGATCGTAGAAACCGTAAGCGTGACTTTAGAGGTCTTTGGATTCAAAGAATTAATGCTGCTGTTAGGTCTCATGGTCTAATATACTCAACTTTTGTTGGTGGAATGAAAAAAGCTGGTATTGAAGTGGATAGAAAAATGTTAGCAGAGCTGGCTGTAAACAACCCAGAAAACTTTGCTCAAATCGTAGAGCAAGTGAAAAAAGCTAGCTAAAGTTATTTAGTATAATATACGCTAGTTAAACTACTAAAAAAGTCTCGAATATATTTATTCGGGGCTTTTTTTTATTTAGGTATTGCAGCGCGGTTACAAAGAAGAGCGTTTGTTTTTATAGTGAATTTATAGTAAATCAAAATGAAGTGATGAATTTTTAATCAGCGCTTGCAATTAAACGTTTATTAATGTATATTCATAATTAATTTTAAACATTCACATATTTAGTATCATATGAATTTTAGCATCGATATTGTAATTGTTATTTCTTTTCTAATTATTAATTTAGGGGTTGGGCTTTATTACGGTCGCGGTGTTAAAACTGTCGAGGATTATGCAACAGGTGGACGTAATTTTAGCACTGCCGCCCTAGTTTCAACAATTGTTGCTACTACTGTTACTGGAAGTTTGTTTATGATTTGCGTTTCCAGAACATACGAATCTGGACTATATGGTTTTATTCCAATCTTAGGATTATCATTTTCTTTACTTTTTTTAGCTTATTTTGTCATCCCGAAAATGAAATCATTTTTTGGTAATATTTCTATGGCAGAAGCGATGGGAAAGCATTACGGAGAAAAGGTTAGGGTGATTACAGCTCTTTGTGCTATTGTAGCTAATGTAGGTGCCATTGCTGTTCAATACAAAGTATTTGGTGGGATAATTCACTATTTTGTAGATATAAGTATATTTAATGCAGTACTTATTACCGGTTTAGTTATTACGATATACTCCGCGTTTGGGGGTGTTAGATCAGTTACCTTTACCGATATTTTGCAATTCATGATTTTCGGTACAGTAATACCCTTGATAGGTATAATTCTGTGGAAAAATATCGTGGGATCAAATGATTTTGTTAGTTTTAAATTATATCAAAATAATAATTATAATTTAAAACATGTGCTAAATTATAATATGCCAGGTTTTTGGCCAATGTTATTTTTACTTTTCTATTCTATAGTCCCTTCTTCTATTTCTTTTTTTCAACGTATAATAATGGGGAATAGTATAAAGCAAGTAAAAAAGGCTTTTAAAATCTCTGCTTTAGTTATGTTTGTATTAATATTATCTATAGTGTGGATCGGATTTTTATTATTTAACTTAAATTCTGGTTTAAGTAATAGTAGTTTAATTCCTTATATAGTAGATAACTATTCTTATGCAGGTTTAAAAGGTGTTATTGTTGTTGGAATAATGGCAATGGTTATGTCCAGCGCAGATTCTTTTGTAAACATAGCATCAGTTTTAATTGTTCACGATATTTTACAACCTTATGGCGCCAAGGAGCTAAGTAAGCTCAAGGTTGTGAGGGCGGTAGCTTTGGTGGTGGGTATATGTCCTATTTTTTTGGCCCTATCTGGCAAAGATTTACTAGATATTATTTTGTTTGCTAATGCTTTTTACTTACCAATAGTGGCTGCTCCTTTACTTTTGACGTTGATCGGCTTTCGGACAACATCTAAGTCAGTATTATCTGGAATGGCTGGCGGTTTTATAACGGTAATTATTTGGAAAATCAGCGCTATTGACTTTGACCCGATTATTCCAGCAATGTTGGTTAATTTGATAATAATGATGTCCGTGCATTATATAGGCCGTCAAGATGGTGGTTGGGTTGAAATCGAGATGGAAAAATCAGAAGAGAATGAACCTGACGGGGTTTTCTTTTCAATCTATAAATCTGTTCGGTATTTTAATTACATAGATTTTGTTTACCAAAATTCTCCACGAGATGAAGGAATTTATAGTTTTTTTGGTATTTTTTGCTTTATTTCTACAATCACTACAATTTATCTCACACAAATGGAGATGATAGGAGAGCATGGTGACTTAGTTACTTACTTGTACATGGGTATGCTTTTAATATCTAGTTTTTTTGGTCTTCACATGATGTGGTCCGATCGTATCAGAAACCCAATATTAGTATCAACAGTTTGGCATTTTGCCTTAATATACAGCATGACATTTTGTACAACGTTTTTCCTTTTTTTGAGCAAATTTCATCATGTACAAATTATGGTTTTGACATTAAACTTAATGGTAATATTTAATTTATGCCGCTGGAAAACCTCGCTAACAGTAATGTTGATAGGAATGGGGGCGAGCGTTGTGGCATATCAAAATCTTATTGGAGAAATTCCTTCAAGTGACCTTATCACTACTTATAATATGCTCATTTACCTAGCACTAATGTCTTGTGCATCTTTGTTTGCTTTTTCAAAACCAAAGCAGGAATATATTGAGCATAAGGAAGAGCAAATAAATGTATTAAAAGCTGACTCAGAGGAGAAAGACCAAAAGCTTAGATATTTCAAAAGGGCAATGCAGGAAAATGGTCGTCGTATTGATTCATTCTTGGAAAAAATTGCGCAGAGAAATTATGAAATAGAGAAAACTAAAATTGCTCTTGAAGGAAATAAAGCTGAAATTATCAAGCTGGAAAAAAGTGTGGCAACGAAGGAAAGGCAATATCAGGAGCTAAATAATAGTTCTAAATATAATATGGAAAATGCTCGGATAACGCAATATTCAATTGAAGATATGCGGAGCAAGCTTAATGACTTGAAAGAAAATGTTGCATTAAAAGAGCATCATGTGAAGGAACTGAAAAATGATATTCAGCAAAGCCATTCCAGTATAGACGAGCTAAATCTTGAGATTAAACGCGGCGCAAGGCAAGTGTCTACTCTAAAAAAACAGATACAAAATCGTGAAAAAAAGATCGCTGAGCTAACCGCGCAGATAAAAATGAAAGACAGTGATATGGTAAACCTTAGTGAAAGAGCTGTGTTTTTTGAAGAAAAATATATAGTGCAGGAGAAAGAAATTGAGCGCTTAAACGAAACTGCAAATCGTATTCTAAATAACGTAACGCATGAGTTACGCCTGCCAGTAGGGAATGTAATGAATTTTGCCGAGATGTTGTCTGAGCAAGTGGAGGGAATGAAGGATAACCACATTAAAATGTTATCTGATGAGGTGTTTCAAAATTCTACTCGCTTATCGACTATGATTTTGAATATGCTGGATTTAATGACGCTAAACACTAAAAAAGTAGAGCTAGATAAGCAAACGATGAATATTGGTGAGATTATCAAAGAGCGCACTGATCGATGTAAAAAAATCTACCTCGATGGAAAGCCAATTAAATTTAAAATGCAGATCGAATCTGATATGCTTGCGCCTGTTGACGTGCATTATATGAAGCAAGTAATTGATAACCTAATAATAAATGCAATTAAATTTAGCGAGCATGGGGCAATTATAGTTTCAGCGCATAAAATAACGGATCATATTTTGATTAATATTTCCGATGAAGGAAAAGGAATTCCGTCCCTAGAAATGTACGATATTTTCACACCATTTATTATGGCTTCAAATTCAGCTTCAAAAGCCGAAGGGCGCGGAGTTGGTCTGACATTATGCAAAGCGGCGATTGAGGCGCATGGTGGTAATATTGAAGTGCGTAGTGATAATGAAATAGGTGCGCAATTTACTATTAAACTACCTATTTAAAGCTATAAAAATGGTGGGTAAAAATTTCAACACTTCAACTTAATGCACTATATAATTGATTCTACGTATCTTTTTTGAAATACATTTTTTTAGAGTCTCTTAGGTCAATCATAAGGTAATTTTGTCCAAAGAATAGACTTTTTTTATGAAACCTACATAATCTCTGATAGGCCTGTTTGAAGCCAACTTCTGGCATTTTAACAGTAAACCCTTCAGAAAAATTTAAATTCCATCTTCTCCCGCCATATCTTATTGCAGAAGTTATTTTTTTTGATATTTCGGGGCATTGTTTTAGGTCTTCAAGCAAGCTGTAGGCGTAAATATTAGCATCTTCGCCAATTACTTGCAAAAATTCCCCTGCATATTTATGGTCATATAGCGCAATACGAACGCCATCATTATCTATTAAATATAATTTTTTCTTAAATTGCCATACCGCAATTGGCTCCCGCTCAATAATAGCAATATATAAACTCGAAGGTAAAGACCTCTCAATAACAGCTTTGTGTACCCACTGATGCTCCTCAAGGTTTTGTTTAAGCTGGTTGAGGTCAATAGATAAGATAGAAGCCCCATAGTCAGTATTAAGAATATCAACTATCTCTTGGGTTGAAATATTTTTATCACCTTCGATAGTTAAGTTTTCTAGGATTAATCCGTATTCGGAAGTAAAAGAATAAAAGGTTTCTTGTGATAGTTTTTTAAGTGGATCAAATATGTTGGTAAAGAAAAATAATAGTAAGATCACCGCACAGAGTATTTTAAATAGTAACTTTATTTTATAAAAAAGATTTAAAATTTTCCTTTTTACCGATATTTTGGTTTTTTGTAATGATCTTGTTTTAATTTTCTTCATTCTTCGTATTTAGCTTGGGATAAAACTTTTTCAACTAATTGTGTGTAGCTAATTCCTTGATGGCTAGATATTTCAGGGCAAATGGACAATGGAGTCATCCCAGGATGAGTGTTTAGCTCGAGCATATAGAGTTTTTTTTCTTGCTCCTGATATAAAAACTCAACGCGTATTATGCCATTCATGCATTCGAAAATCTTGCAAGCTTTTTCTGCCGCTTTCAAAGAGTCATTATAAGCCTTTTTTGGTATTGAAGCGGGGTAGATATGCTTTGCAAACCCTTCAGTGTATTTTGCTTCATAATCATAAAAACGTTTTTCGCCTAACATCTTGATTTCTAAAACCCCGAGGGCCTTACCGTTTAATACTGCAACTTGAATCTCTTGACCTTTAATATACTGATCAATAATAACTTCATCACCATAGGGAAAATCATACTTATCGAATGTAAAATCATCTTCGGCGAAAACTACTTCAATACCAACACTTGAGCCTTGTGATAAAGGTTTGATCACATATGGCCTTGGCATTGGGTCTGTTTGTAGATTATGATTTTTATGAATAATAATAGATTCAGGGATAGTTATAGAACTTTCAGAACGTAATATCTCATAGGATTTTTTTTTGTTCATCGCTACGGAAGAAGATAAAACACCTGGACCAGTATATTTTATTTTTAATATGTTAAGCAACCCTTGAAGACAACCATCTTCGCCATAAGTTCCATGCAATCCATTATAAACTATTTGTGGTTTTATTTTTTGTAGTACAGATGAAATATCTGCGCCCATGTCAATAAATATAACGCGATGCCCCAAATTAATCAGAGAGTCAACAATACCATTAGAGGACATATATGACACTTCATGTTCGGCAGACATCCCTCCACCAATAACGGCAATTATTTTGTTATTACTAAGGCTCGTTATATTGATCTTGCCTAAGGTTTTTCCATTAATACTAGTATATTTTTGCAAATAGCAGTTACCTTTATTAGTGCAATCGACTATTATTGATAATTCTTTATAGTAATTTCTGCTCTTAGTTAACACTTTTCTTTCCAACTCTTTTTATTTCCCACTTTAAAGCTATATCTTTCTCTTGAAAAACTCTTTGTTGAACAAGATCTCCTAGTTCTTCAATGTCTGTGGCGCTAGCACTACCATCATTTATTATAAAATTACAATGTTTTTCAGACATTAAAGCCCCGCCGACCCTAAATCCACGCATACCTACTTCATCAATTAATTGCCAAGCTTTATACCCATCAGGATTCGCAAAGGTGCTACCCCCTGTTTTTTCTGTAATTGGTTGAGTACTAGATCTTGCATCTGATATCTGATCCATTATTTTTTTTATTTCTACAGAATTACCTTTTTCAGTTTTAAATTCAACAGAAGTTACTATTAAATTTTTTGGTAGATTATTTGATCGGTAACCAAAGCCAATTTCAGCTAATTTGATATTTTTTTTATTTCCTTGAAAATCAATAACATTTATTGACCTTATAATATCTTTAAACTCAGCCCCATAAGAGCCGGCATTCATGGCAACACCTCCGCCAACTGACCCAGGTATGCCAATTAAAAACTCAAAATTTTTAATACCATTTACTTGAGCGAACTTTGCTAAATTGAAGTTTAAACAACCGCTACCTACTAGAAGATTACCATTATCTAGCGGCTTAATATTTGTAAAATTTCTTGCTAACTTTATCACCAGGCCATCTATACCACCATCGCGTACGATCATATTTGACCCTGCGCCAATTATCGCAATATTTTCTTTGTCTGGAAATTGCTTTAGTGCATTGATTAGGTCATCTTCACTATCTGGCTTAAAGAAAAATTGAGCATTCCCACCGACTTTAAACCAGGTCAAATGCGCTAAGTTATAATCTTTTTTTAATGAACCTTTTATTCCATGAAATATCATACTATTTCTAACTGATTATTTAGTATATTTAAGACTTCTTTTGCTAGATAAGTAATATTTCCAGCTCCCATGAATAATATCAGGTCCCCTTTCTTAGATTGTTTTTGAATCGCGTCGGGTAAAGTACTTTTATCTTCTAGATATTCAACATTAACAATTTTTTGCTCTTTAATTTTATTAGCTAAGTCCTTACTTGTAAAATTTGTTATGGGACTTTCTCCAGCAGAAAAAACATCTAGAATATATACTTTGTCGGCTCCTGCAAAACATTTAGCAAAATCATCAAATAAATCGCGTAACCTAGTATATCTATGAGGTTGAAAAACAGCAATAACCTTCGCGCCTCGCTTATCAGTAATTGACTTTGCTGTATCAATTGTAGCATGTATCTCGACAGGATGATGTGCATAATCATCGATAATTTCAGCATCATTATAGTCGCCAATTTTTGTAAATCTTCGACTTACTCCAGCAAAGTTTTTGAAACCATCTTTAATGACTCGTGCACTAAAACCAAGTTCTATACCAATGGAAATAGCAGCTAAGGCATTTAAAACATTATGCTTTCCAGGCGTTGGGATTGAGATGTTTCTAATAATCATTAAATCATCAGCTCCTGGTAGCTTGACTTTTATATCAAAAGTTGAGGAGTACACGTTTGAAACAATATTATAAGCAATAATAT
>JBMGNO010000025.1:0-15102 GCA_049739405.1 Rickettsiaceae bacterium | reverse complement strand
GGCTTTGATGGAGAGTTAAAGAAATTAGCATAGCGTGCTGATTTTTCTTTTTGTTGTTCCGTATAGTTGCTTTTTTTTAGTAAATAGCTTAACCATAATATTCTTGCATAAGCCCTAGTCACTTCTAAGTTTTGACCGTTTTCAATGATATTTTCTAAAAGAGGCATAGCATCATCAGCTTTCTTTTTAGAGGACACATCAATCAGTTTTATTAATTGCTGTTGTACATCATTGCCTTGATCGTGCAAATTGATAATAGAAATATTCGTATCTGACTGTTCAGCTGCTTTGACAATTAAGTCCCCAACCCCTTGATTTTGTTGCTTTTGATTGTTGTCATACCAGCTATATAAACTTATTACCACTGCGCAACAAAATGCAACAATAGCAATAATTGGCAAAAACTTTTTAAATAAATTTACTTTACGAGTATTTTTTTCTTCATTTAATACTTCATCAAATAAGTCTGACATTTATATAATCCTTTTAATAATATATTTTATTACACATAAATTTTGTTTTCGCATTAAGAACTTTCTTTTTAGAATGAAAATCTTGCTTAGGAAAATCGTCTTCAATTTTTTTGAGTAACGTGCAAGCATCACCTTTTTTGTTCAAAGAAGCCAGTGAATACGCAGCTTTTAATAAATAATCTGTAGCTTTTGAGCTATTTGGAAATTTTTTATATCCGTTCATATATATTAATGCTGACTTATCGAATAAACCACGCTGGTAAAAACTATCTGCATACCAAAAGTAAGCATTACTTTGCAAGTTACTATTCGGAAAATCGTTAATAAACGCTGCAAATTTTTGTTCAGCTGAGGCAAAATCTCTATCTTTCAAGTCTGCAAGAGCCAAATCATACGCAGCCCGATCGCTTGAGATTAGTAATTTAACCGACTCTGGGTGATCTTGTGCGGATAAGTTTTCTAGAGCAACTTCTTCTTGATTTACAAGATCAATATCAGTAATAGGTTTTGTTATTTCGCAATCATTTTGTTCTAAGAGTGTTTCTAAGTTCATTTCTAATGCATCTACTCTATTGCGTAGTGATTTTATTTCATTAGCCTGGTCTAATAGCATTTGTTTATAATCAATTACCTCTGCGCATGCATTATGAGCAATAAGCATAAAAAGTAAAATTTGAACCACTAAGCGCATACACTGTTATCTTTAAAAGAATATTATTATAACTATATAATATACATATTTTGTTGCTGAGTCTATTGATAATTACCCTAATAAATTTTCTTTAATTAGTTTTGCAACTCGATCTAATTCATTTAATGGTGTGTAGTTGTACGATTCTAGTGTTTGGGTGTTGTCATCAAATTGCTTGGCAACGCCAAGATCCATTAATTGCTGAATAAAATAATTATGCTTTGTTGAAACAAAATTTGGTAAATTATATATATAAACAGGGGTTCCAGTGCCCACAGCTTCGCTGCACATTGAAACTGAGTCTGGGGTTGTAATAATATACTGCGCTTTACTAAGCATTGTTGGGTATGGATTATAATCTTCATTAGATGGGCAGTAAATAATATGTGGGCTTAATACATTATTTTTAATATATTGTTTAACTAATTCCGGAGTTCGGCGGCTAAATGTTACTAGTAATTTTAATGATTTTTTGCGGGACACCTCTTTTAGGCTTTTAACCATTTTCCGAGCGTCTTGAATTTTAAAATTATAATTTTTATTTGACCCACCAATTATTACAGCTATAAAATTTTGCATGGAGGGATAAGTTGACTTAAACTGACTTTCTGTGTTAACAATTTTGTCTTTAATATTATGCAAAGAACCAATAATTCTAATAATATTAGGGAGAACATAGTTAAAGTTATCATGTTGAGGTAGTATAATTAAATCAAACTTCTTGGGAGATAAGTCTGGTTTCATAATTTGAATTAACTTTACTTCCCTTTGCTCATTTTTGGCAAAAATCTTTTTTAAATATACTGCCAAAGCAGCAAGGCGGCGACCAGCGCAAATAATAATCTCTGGAGGATCATTTGCCAATAAATCATTTAATGTAGATTTTTTAATATGCATTGGAAATAAGCCCAAAAATATATTCGGTAACTTAGCAAATTTATTATAAGATATTTTTTTAATTTCGGAGTCATCACTAATTTTTTTTGCTAATTCTAAGGCTTGGTTTGAATTACCGATGACGTCATCAACTAATACCCATATTTTTGGACTTATACTCATAAATTACTACTAAATTAATTGCTATATATTATTGATTCTATTTCTAAAACCCGATCTTGTAAATTTTTTTTATCACCTTTTGTTTCAACATTAAGCCTAATTAATGACTCTGTATTTGATTTGCGAATATTAAAACGCCATTGATCAAATTCAACAGAGAGGCCATCAGTTTGATCTATATTTTTATAACTATCTTTGTATTTTAGCAATATTTTTTCTACAATGAATTCAAATTGGTCTGTTGTGTAGTTAATTTCACCGCTGCAAGGAAATTTTTCCTGCTGCATACGCACCATATCAGACAGTTTTTGTCCTGATGAACACAACAATTCTGTTACTAACAACCATGGAATCATGCCGCTGTCACAATATCCAAATTCACGAAAATAATGATGGGCGCTCATCTCACCACCATATGCCGCATTTTCCTGACGCATCATATTTTTAATAAAACTATGACCAGACTTGCTTTGCAAAGCAATGCCATTATTTTTTGTTACAATATCTAAGGTATTCCATATTAGTCTTGGGTCATGCACAATCTTTTCGCCTGGGTGCTTTTTTAAAATATTGGCAGCCAATAGACCAACTACATAATACCCTTCTATAAAGCTACCTTTTTCATCAAATAGAAAACATCGATCAAAATCCCCATCCCAGGCAATTCCAAAATCAGCCCCATGTTGCACAACCGCATCAGAGGTTACCTTTCGATTCTCAATAATCATTGGGTTTGGCACACCATTTGGGAAATTACCGTCGGGTGTTTCGTTTATATATACAAACTCAAGCGGTAGTGATTTCGCCAATTTTTCGATAATAATACCAGCCGGCCCATTCCCTGGATTAACAACTACTTTAAGAGGTTTGATGTTGTTTACGTCAATATATTCTAAAAGATGAGCAATATAATTATCCTTACATGCTAGATGTTCTTGAGTCCCAATTTGACTTTTTTCAGCAGATATATTGTTAATAATGTAATCTTTAATTTTTTGCAAATCATCATCTAATGAAATAGGTCTTGCCCCTTTGCCCACCATTTTCATACCGTTATAACCTTTGGGATTATGGCTTGCAGTAATCATAATTCCACCATCAATATCTGGATTAGCAAAAGCCTGGTAATAAATTTCTTCAGTGCCACATAAGCGTATATTCAGCACATTTACTCCTGAATCAGTTAGCCCTTGAATTAAATTTTGCTGAAGCTCCTGGCTTTCAAGACGTACGTCATAACCAGTTACAATTTTCTTAGGCTGTAAAATCGCTGCATAAGCAATGCCGATTTTATAGGCAAGATCATTATTTAATTCTTGAGGAACCTTCCCACGAATATCGTAGGATTTGAAACATTTGAGATCGATCATAACTAACTACTTAAGAACGGAAAATACCTTTTTTATATCTGAGGCATTTTGTTTATTAATAATCAAAATACCATTATCCGTTTCAATAATAGCTAAATTACTCACACCTACAACAGCTATTTGCTTATTATTACTTTCTACGTAACAATTTGATACATCATGTAGCAATGCATCCCCTTTGATATTGTTTCCATTTAAATCTTTAGGCATAGCTTGCGACACTGAGTTCCAGTTACCAACGTCGTTCCAGCCTATGTCGCAAGCAACTACATTGATATTATCTGATTTTTGCAACACAGCATAATCGATTGATTGTCCATCAGTGTCACACTCAATTTTTTGTATATTAATCATTTTATAATCACCATGATAGCTTACTGAGCTATTAGCCAGGGAATTCATGGTATTAGTAAAAACATTACGGCTATACGCATCAATTTCTGATAATAGAATATTTGCCTGGCAATAAATTATGCCAGAATTCCATAAATATTCTCCAGATTTAATATATTGTTGTGCCGTTAAGTAGTCTGGCTTTTCAATAAATTTTAGAACTTGATGCTTATTATATTGTATATACCCATAATTAGTTTCAGGCCTAGATGGCTCAATGCCAAACAATGTTACCTTACCCTCACGCGGTAAAAGCCTGGCTTTTTTAACAGCAAACTGAAATGCTAATTCTTTATCAATAACATGATCAGAAGGCAACACCAGTATCTCTGAATCAGGAGCATAATTTTGCTGTATATACAAAGATGCATAACTAATGGCGTAGCTAGTGTCCCGAGATTCAGGTTCAACAAGAATCTCTATTCTACAAATATTTTTATTAACCTTTCTTAACTTGTTGCACTCTGAAATAACTCTTTGAGAGTATTTTTCTCCTGAAACAATAATAATTCCATTGATAGAATGTAGCTTACTGGCTCTTAGGATAGTATTCTGTAATAAACTAAAGTCATCATTTAGCTTAACGAATGGCTTGGGCGTATTTTTATTAGAAATAGGCCATAAACGCTTACCTTCTCCTCCCGCTAGGATAACTACATACATAAATTATTACATTTTTTAAATACATCTCTGATTGAAGTTATATAAAAAAATTACTAACTGTCAAACAATTAAAATAAAAATTAGGTATTTCTAAAGATAAAAAAATACTTGACTACGTTCAATTATTAATTTATATTAATACTACAATTACTCGGGTAATAATTAAAATTTAACAAAACGAAGAATTAAAATGGAAGATAATATACAACAAGATTTAAATAATCAGCTTTTTGAAGCAATAAGAAATAATGACCTCAAGCTCGTTAAAGATCTAGTGGCAAAAGGTGCAGATATTAATCATTATTGCGATTGGGATGAAACAACTTCTCTTCATAGAGCAGCCGAATATGGTAGTGTTGAGATGATTAAGTTTTTATTAGATGAAGGTGCAGATATTCATGCAAGTAATGATTTTGGACAAACTCCTCTTTACCGGGCAGCCTCTTCTGGTCACATCAAAGTAGTAAAGTTTTTATTAGAAAAAGGTGCAGATATTCATGCAAGTGATGAGGGTGGAACAACTCCTCTTTTTATAGCAGCACAACTTGGTAGAGTTGAGGTAGTTAAGCTTTTATTAGAGAACGGAGCAGATGTTGATGCAAGTAATGTAGACGAAGAAACTCCTCTTTATATAGCAGCACAACTTGGTAGAGTTGAGGTAGTTAAGCTTTTATTAGAGAGGGGTGCAGATATTGATACAAGTACTAAGTATGGTAACACCCCTCTTCATTTAGCTGTGATTGACGGAAAGTTAGAAATAGTTAAGCTTTTATTAGCTAAAGGGGCTAATGTTACTATAAAAAATAATGCTGGTAACACTGCTGTTGATGTGAGCGCTGAAGCAGAACGTTGGTCTTATGGGCAAGATGTTGCAAGGGACGAGATAAATGAATTACTAGAAGATAAAATAGCAAGTGAAAACCCATATACTGGATTAGTAGTAGATGGGGCGACTTCACATGCGTATCTTTTTCTTGCGGCACAAGATAATAATATAATTTTTGCAAAAAAATTACTTGAGTTTGGTAAAGATGTAAACGTAGTCGATGAGGATGGTCAAACGCCTATTTTTGAGGCTGTAAAAAGAGGTAATGTTGAAATGACCAAACTTTTAATTAACAATGGTGCTAATCTTAATGTAATAGGTAAGTATGGTCAAACACCTATTTTTACCGCTGTACAAAAAGGTAATATTGAAATGGCCGAGCTTCTAATTGATAATGGCGCAGATCTTAATATACTGGATAACTCTGGTTTTTCTCCGCTTCGTTTTGCTCAAATTGGACACAGAGGCCTTACGGAAATGTCTAAATTTTTAGTTAAGAAAGGATTGGATATTGATATGCAAGATAATCATGGTCAAACTGCCCTTCACTGGTCAATTAGCAATCAAGAATTATTTAAATTTTTATTAGATAATAAAGCTGACACTAATATTCAAGATATTAATGGTGATACACCTCTTCATATAGCTGTGGACAGAACAAATTCAGATATGGTCAAGTTTTTATTAGCTAAAGGAGCTGATGTTACTATAAAAAATAATGCTGGTAAAACTGCTATTGATGTGAGCGCTGAAGAACAACGTTGGCCTTATGGGCAAGATGTTGCAAGGGACGAGATAAATGAATTACTAGAAGAAGCTAGCGAAGAATTAGCGGGTGATAATTTAATTGAGCCACTAGGTGATAATTTAATTGAGCCACTAGGTGATAATTTAATTGAGCCACTAGGTGATAATTTAATTGATACTGAGTAATTTGCTTAAAACATCTATATTAGATGCAAGAAACACCCTTTGACTATAAAAGTCATTGGGTGTTTTGTATATTATGCTAGTCAACGTTAAGCTATAGACGGAACTAGATATTACTTAACAATTTTCCAGCTACCATCACTTTGCCTGCACGCGGTGCCATATGCATTTTGAGTTTTGCCATCTATAATGACTTTTTGTTGATATTCACGACAAATATTGCCATCGTTAGCGATCGTTTTTGTTGGAGTGATGTAGCCATAATTGCCACTATCGGGATTGTTCCACTTCACGCTGCTTCCAGTAGGGGATGTTTCAAGGGCTTTTTGCGAAGATTGACGCATAATTTCACGATCATGGTTGTCTAGTGTTTGCCCAACATTAGCGCCGATCATTGAACCAGCCAAGGCGCCAATACCAGCTGCTGCAATTTGACCAGTGCCGCCTCCAAACTGAGCTCCCAATAAACCTCCGGCAACACCGCCAATCAATGTTCCGCTCTGTTGTTTGTTAAAAGCACTATTTTGACATGAGCATAAATAGATTAAAGCAGTTACTAACAAAAGTATTTGAGATATTTTTTTCTGCATATTAGTTCCTTTTTTAAAATTTAAATTGAAAAATTCTATATTATTATGGTAAAGTGAGTGAAACATTTTAGCAAATAAATATGACAATATTCAACTTAAAACATGAAGATTTAATTAAATCTGCGTCTTATGCATCGGTAACTATTGCAATTATTATTATGGTTATTAAGAGTTATGGCTGGGTTTCAACTGACTCTCAATCAATCTTGGCCTCTTTAATTGACTCGTTCTTAGATGTCACTTCTTCATTTATAAATGTCATTGCAGTAAGGGTTGCTTTAACCCCTCCAGACAAAAACCACCGTTTTGGACATGAAAAATTTCAAGATTTAGCAATTTTTTCGCAATCAATATTCTTTTTAATCTCTTGTTTCTTTATTTTATTCTCTTCATCAAAATCGTTATATCTACAAGAAATGCCAGAAAATCCAGAGTTTGGTATGGGCATTATGTATATCTGTATATTTTTGACTTTAATTTTAGTTATATATCAAACTTATGTATATAATAAAACGAAATCAAAAATCATTGCTGCTGATAAGCTACATTATTTTTCAGACTTTCTTAGTAATATCGCGGTAGTAGTCTCGTTATATTTGAGTTCGACATTTTGGTATATTGATGCAGTGATGGGCATTTTTATTGCTCTATACATTATGAAAGGTTCAGTTGTTTTATTTCGCGAAGCAATTAGAAATCTATCAGATGAAGAGTTCGAGCCTGAAGACCGTGAGAAAATAATCAAAATTATTAATAACTCATCTGAGGTTAGAGGCTTTCATGACTTAAAAACCAGGTCAGCTGGTAATAAGCCTTTCATACAATTTCATTTAGATCTAGATGGGTCACTGACCTTAAAACAAGCTCATGATATTTCAGAAAAGCTTGAGAAAAAGTTAATGAAAAAATTCCCAAAGTCTGAGGTAACAATTCATCAAGATCCAGTATAATGGCTTTTAATAAAGATTATATGAGATTGGCGTTGAAGCAAGCAGAGAAAGCATATGATCACAAAGAAGTGCCCGTAGGGTGCGTTATAGTGCAAAATGATAATGTCATCTCACAGGCTCATAATTTAGTGCAAACTCATCGCAATCCAACTTTTCATGCAGAAATGTTAGCCATAAATAAAGCGTGCGAGTTTCTAGATAGCAAGAACCTTGCAGATTGTGACCTATACGTTACTCTTGAACCATGCACAATGTGTGTTAGCGCTATTGCTAATGCAAGAGTTAAAAGATTATATTACTCTGTATCTGATGACAAGCAAGGAGCTGTTGAAAATGGAGTGCAGTTTTTCTCTTCCTCTAGTTGTTTTCATAAACCAGAAATTTATAGTGAAATAATGCATGAAGAGTCTAGAGTATTATTACAAAAATTCTTTAGAAACTTACGCTAATTGATGATTTTTGCTTGCTTCAATTTGTTCTATTTTATGCGCTTGTAGTAGTAAAATTAATGCTATTATCAATACACAAAATACTAAGTAGGAATAATTATTTATTTTATTGCTATGCATGAATGAAACTAAAAAGCAGATTACTGCAGTGACCATGTAATATAAGAAGCCGAAAATAGATCCAGCAGTCCCTAAAGATTTTTGGTAATTATCCAAGACCGTACATAGCACCATTGGCACAATCATGTTATACCCTAAAAATAGAAATGATAATGCACCAAAAATTCCTACCACATGGTGAGTTATATCACGCGATCCATCAAGTATTATGGAAACAATAATTAGCATAATTATACCAAATAAGCTAAACATAAATCCTATAAGACGTGTATAAAAAAGCTGATAGCGTCTACTGACCATATATTTTGTCAGGAAACTGCCCAATAAGCTGGATATTGTAATTGTTATAAAAAAATGCCCGTATTGAGATGCATCCATTTGCAAGTATTCAATAAATACAAAAGGCCCTTGAATAATGAAGCTAAAGTATATT
Source organism: Rickettsiaceae bacterium (assembly GCA_049739405.1). Taxonomy (GTDB): domain Bacteria; phylum Pseudomonadota; class Alphaproteobacteria; order Rickettsiales; family Rickettsiaceae; genus Megaera_A. Next base: position 6,155 of record JBMGNO010000025.1, on the reverse strand, counting down.
CCATTCATGATGCCAACAATTAATGCATATCGCAGAAAAGCTCCATCATTTATTAAGGCTTTTAATACTGATTTAAAATTACTATTTGCATCAAGTCCAATATTAGCATTAGTTTCAGGCAAGAACCTGAAATATAATAAAAACATACACAATGAATTAGCAATCAAAAACCAAAACACATATTGCCACTCTTGATAATAGAGCATTATATAACCACCAAATATGGTTCCAATAGTAGGCACAGAACTGATTACAATAGCAATATTAGCATAAAGATACGATAGCTCCCAATCTTTGTAGGAATCACGCGCGATTGCCTGAGAAACTACTGAGCAAACACTAGCCCCATATGCTTGTAGACATCGACAAATAATAAAAAATTTAATATCTGTACATTGGGTGATTAAAAAAGTTGCAAATGCATAAAATAGCACTCCAAGTAAAATAATTGGCTTGCGTCCATAGATATCTGAAAGGCTTCCTAATGTAAGAACTCCAAAAGCAAAGCCAAAATAGTAAGCAGCTGTTGAAGATTGAGCAATACCACCATGCGTATTTAATTGTAAAGCAATGTTTGGCAAAGCAGTTGAGTAGATCGACTCTGTGAATAATGATAATGATATCATTAAATATAGTAAATAAGGGGACGCGCGCGCAATTATTTTCATTTAATTTACATTATTACACATTAAATCTAAAATTTACTACATCACCATCTTGCATTACGTACTCCTTACCCTCAACACGAAGCTTGCCGAGTTCTTTTGCCTTCACTTCGCTGCCAATTGATAAATATTCCACGCAAGAAATAACTTCTGCACGAATAAACCCTTTTTCAAAATCAGTGTGGATAATGCCGGCACATTGGGGCGCCAGGCTGCCACGTTCAAACATCCAAGCGTGCGCTTCTTTTGGGCCAACAGTGAAGAATGACTCAAGATCTAGTAGCGAATAAGCTGAGAGAATTATTTTACTAAGGCCAGTACTAGATAGACCAAGACTATCTAAGAAATCTGCTTTTTCTTCTTCGCTTTCAAGTAATGATATTTCAGATTCAATTTTGGATGAAATCACTACTACATTTGCTCCATCTTGTTTGGCTTTGTCTTTAATGGACTCGGAATAACTATTGCCAGACTGGGCTTCATCTTCGCCAACATTACAAACATATAATATTGGTTTTGAAGTAATTAATTGCAAAGCAGCTAGTTCTTTTTCATCAACATCTTTTAATTTTCGTAATGGCTCACCTTGCTCTAATAATTCTTGGCATTTTTTGAGAAGCTCTAATTGTGGCAATAATGTTTTATCTGATTTAGCCTTTTTTGCTACTCCTACTATTCGCTTACTAACTGACTCAAGGTCAGCAATAACTAGCTCTGTTTCAATTATTTCTGCATCATCTACCGGATCAATTTTACCGTGAACATGAGTTATATCATCATTTTCAAAACAACGCAGCACGTGCACAATTGCATCCACTTCACGAATATGTGATAAAAACTTATTTCCTAAACCTTCGCCTTGACTTGCGCCTTTCACAAGACCGGCAATATCTACAAACTCAATAAAAGCGGGGATAATTTTTGCTGAACCAGCAAGTTTTGCTAGGTCATCAAGGCGTTGATCTGGAACGGATACTGTACCAGAGTTTGGCTCAATTGTGCAAAAAGGGTAATTTGCTGCTTCGGCACTACAGCTTGATGTAAGAGCATTGAACAAAGTTGATTTTCCTACATTTGGTAGGCCAACTATTCCGCATTTTAATTTCATGATATGTTTCTTATAATTTTATGAACGCCAAGGTATCACAAAATTATAAGTCCTGCAATAAATACGTATTAGTAAAGTTTTGCAAGAAATTTAAAAGCTTCTTGAATAAGGTTTGCTTTAGTTAGCTGTTTTATAAATACTAGTTTATTATCTGGTTTTATCTTTGCATGTCGTGGATGATGTGCAATAAATTTCATAACTTTATCTGATACATCAAAATTATTATTAAACCTTGCAACAAACCCTCCATCACCACTATCAAGAGATTCGATTTTAAGCTCAAGGCATTTGTTGCGTATTTCTACGGTTTTTAATAAATTTGCAAACTCTAATGGGATAGGGCCAAATCGATCTTCCATTTCAATACTAAAATTATGCATTTCATCTTCATTAGACAAGTGTCCTGCACGTCTGTATATTGCTAGTCTTAGTGCAGAATCTTCGATATATTTTTCTGGTATTAATACTGGTATTTTTAAATTTATTTTAGGCGTAAACTCTATAGTTTTATCCGTAGTATTTTTAAGTTCAGTAATAGCCTGGTCGAGCATTTCTTGGTATAGTTCAGACCCAACTTCTCTAATATGACCAGACTGTTCATCACCAACTAAATTACCAAAACCGCGTAAATCCATATCATGTGAAGCAATTGAAAACCCAGCTCCAAGAGTATCTAGGTTGCGTAATACCTCGAGTCTTTGTAGTGAATGTTTATTGGTGCGGCGTTGATTCAAGGTTAGGTAAGCATAACCCCTTGCTTTGCTCCGGCCCACGCGTCCACGCAATTGGTAAAGCTGGCTTAAACCAAGCATATCAGCTCGGTGTATGATCATGGTATTTGCAACTGGAATATCAATGCCAGATTCAATAATGGTTGTTGATAGTAAAATATCAAATTTCCCATCGCAAAATTCATTCATAATTTGATCAATATCAGCTGGCTTCATTTGTCCATGAGCGATTTTATAGTTTAATTCTGGAACTATTTTATCTAGCTCCTGAGATATCCAGTCTAGGTCCTGAATGCGAGGTGCAACATAAAAACTCAATCCGCCCCTAGACCTTTCTCGTATTAAAGCATCTCGTATGATAATTGAATCGTAGGGCGTGATGTTAGTACGCACTGGTAGTCTGTCAACGGGTGGAGTAGATATTAGGCTTAAATCTTTAATGCCCACCATTGACATTTGTAGTGTCCGAGGAATGGGGGTGGCTGATAATGAAAGAACATGTATCCCAGCTTTTAGTTGTTTTAGCTTTTCTTTTTGTACAACGCCGAAATGTTGCTCTTCATCAATGATAACCATTTTAAGATTTTTGAATTTGATGTTTGACGCAAGTAGGGCGTGTGTTCCGGTAATAATCTGTACATCCCCATTTTCTAAGGCGGCCTTGTTTTTGCGTATCTCTGCTGGCTTTACTAGTCTTGATAGTTGAGCTACTCCAACTTGTGTGCCTTTGAAACGCGATGTGAAATTTTTATAATGCTGTTTGCAAAGAATAGTTGTTGGTGAAATAATAGCGATTTGCGGTTTGTCTTCATGTGTGTCATGGGTGATCATGAATGCAGCACGCATAGCCACCTCAGTTTTGCCAAAGCCAACATCACCACAAATCAAACGATCCATTAATCGACCTGATAATAAGTCAGACTTAATATCGTCAATGGCGGATAGTTGATCTTTAGTTTCACTATAAGGAAATTCCTTGCAAAATTTATTATAAGAATGAGTTTCAAAATATATTTCAGAAACCCTCGTAAGCTCTCTTTTTGCGGTTATTTCTATTAACTGCTTAGCAATGTCTCGTATTCTGTTTTTAAGCTTAGCTTTACGCTTTTGCCAACCAATATGACCAAGTTTGTCAAGCGGTGTTTCATCACCACCATATTTTTTGAACTGATCAATATTTTCGACTGGTAAATATAATATGTCGTTATTGGCATAAATAATTTTCAGACAATCATGCTCTATATTTTCTACTTTCATGGTCTCGATCTTTTCAAATCGACCTATTCCATGCTCTTTATGAACGATTAGTTCTCCTTCTGAGATATTATCTAGCTCAGTGAGCAAGTTGATAAGTTTTTTCTTCGAAGATATTTTCTTAGGGGCAAACTTATTACCTAATAGATCTTGCTCAGAAATAAATAAATGCTTCTTGCTGAAGAATCCATGCTCCAAAGGGCAGGTAACTAGGCTAATTAAATGTTTTCTAGCTTCGTTAAATTTCGTGATGTTGTAAGGTGTTAAGTCGTAATTAGTTAGTAAAGAAGCTATACGATCTCTTGATATTTTAGAGTTGCAAAAAATGATTGGAATTAAGGAACGATTTTCACTTAATATATCAGATAATATACTAACCTCAGTTTTTTGCTGCATTTGTGCAATAGAGGCAATATTAGGTGCTTTGGGTAATGCTTCCGATGTATTTAGTTTGTCGAAGCAGAAATGCTCGTTAGCAAGTAATTGCTTTATTTTTTCATATGGCTTAATGAGTAACTCAGGTTCAATAGCATAATAAAATGACTCTAAATCAGCTTTATTTTCAAGTAGCCGTGCTTTGTAGACTTCATGATATGATGATTCATGCTCGATCATTGACTGTAAGCAATAATTATCGTAGATTATTTTAGGATTACCTAAATAATTAATTAGGGTTGTCATTTCTTTGTAGAACAAAGGGGTTAGATGTTCATAACCATGACACTTTGTTCCATTAATAACAGATTGATACAGCTTACTATTGATATGATTTGCGCCAAAAATTCCTAAAAAACTTTTTTTGAACTGATCAATTGTTTGTTCGTTAAGCAAGGTTTCATGTGCTGAGCTAATAGTTACCGAATCAATGCTACTACTCGATAGCTGGCTATAGGTATCATATTGACGAATGTTATCGATTTTATCCCAGCCAAAATTTATTCTATAACCACTATTATTTACTGTCACTAGATCTAATATTTCGCCTCTAACGGCAAACTCACTACTATCAACAGCGCTAGCCATTCTAGTAAAACCTTTATTAATTAAAGACTCTATAATATATTTAATATCATATTGATCGCCAGTATTAATAGTTAGCACTGAGTTGTGAAATGTTTTTATTGGAGGTATCTTAGTTAATAAATTTTTTGCAGTAGTTACCACAATCTTATTGGAATGTTCATTAGCTAGCTTTGAAAAAACCTCTACCCTTGAGGATAGATTATTTGCGCTTGGAGACGTTCGGTCATAGGGGTTAGTGTCGATTGCAGGGAGGTGCAATATGGTGTTTATATTATTATTTGAATATAGCAAGAGCTGTTTGTAGCTTAATAATGCCTCCTCTTCATTGGCATAGCATAAAATAATATTTTGATTTGTTGTACAAAATAAATTCCACGCATAAAAAGCCTTTGCACTCTGTGGAGTATTCGACCAAGTTTCATCTTGAAGCTTATCAGTGCTGCTTATTAGTGCTTGCTTATAATTACTAGTCATTTAAATTTTAAAATTCATTAGCCTTAGCATTATAGATGATTTATGTTGCGATGGAAGGGGTTTTTTGTTGGTATACCAATCATAAATATCCGCATCATTTAAACCTAGTATATTTTGTAATTCTAGTAGCTCAGCTTCATTGAATTCATTAATGTTTTCTTTAGTAAACCGTCCAACAACTAAGTCAGTTTCTTTGCAACCGCGATTATTACTTTGGTAAAGTAATTTTTTTCTTAATGTGGATAAGTTTATCGGATTCATGATTTAACTACTTGCAAAAAAATATATTAATATTATTATTCAAACTTAGTGCATAAAAGCAAGCTTAATGTCTAAATAAAAATAGGATATAGGATTTAGTTTGATCTTATGGATGAAATGAGTAAAGTATTCTATGCTAATTATTACCGTATAACCGATTATAACAGATATTAATATGAAACAACACCAACAAGAATACACACTTGATATACAGGAACTATGGAATGTTGTTAATAACGACCTAATGTCTTATTACGGAAAAGATTTATATAATAACTGGCTAGGTAAGTTAGATTTATTAGAAATACAAAACGACAAGCAGGCTATATTAGCAGCTCCGAGTGACTTTGTGAGAGACTGGATTAAATCAAACTATCTAAATGTTATTTCTCGTTGTTTTTCAGAGCGTAATCCTAAGATTAACTCCGTTGATATTATAACACATAAGGTGGATAAGAAAAAAGCCCTAACACCACCAACTACTGCAATTATAGATAGTTCAGATCAAGCAGTAGAAACAGCCCATAATGATAATGTTTTTGAATTTCTTGATTCAAGATTCACTTTTGATAATTTTGTTGTAGGGCCACCAAATGAGTTGGCTTATGCCGCAGCAATGGCGGTGGCAGAGTCTGATTC
>JBMGNO010000024.1:0-17950 GCA_049739405.1 Rickettsiaceae bacterium | reverse complement strand
CAATTCCCATCAGCCCAAGCGCATAAATACTTAAGGTGTAGTCATCGAATAAAGCTGTCGCAATTGGTAATACTACATACCCACTATTTCCCGTGCCAGAAGATAAAGCTAAGATGTTCCGATGCTCATCCTGCCAAATTTTTCCATATAGCCAGTAACAAAACACGCTCAACAGACTGCATAACGTAAATGCGAGTACTGTTATTCCCAATGAGGTTACAGTTAATTTTGCATTAGTAGGTATTGCAAAAAAAACTACTGGTGCAACAAAATAAAACAAAAATGAGGCAATGCTATCACGCTCGACATTTGAATATTTTCCAGCTAAAAAACCCATGCCAACGCTTAGTAAAGATGAAAGAACTTTTAGAAATACTAGGCTAAATATTGCCATTTTTAAAAACCTGCTTTAAATAATTTTAATTAAAAAAATTTGCTAAAATAGCCATTAATACTAAAAACATTACCATAAAAAGCGTTGAAAATATATCACCTTTTATATATAATTTTTGCTTCTCGGCCATGCCAAATTTGTCTTCTATCCTACGCTCATTTTCTGAGCCAAGTTCTTGGGTGCTGATTATACTATCTTTAAACTTATAGTCTTCGTCTTGCTTCATGATTTTAGTAATTTTGAATATTTGTAATATGAATTTTTATAGATTCATATAATACTCTTTATTTTCAAGGATTTATATATATTTTTTTAATTAAATACTATTAAATGTAAAAAAAATCAAATTATTCTTGAATATTATGCATAATGCGGCTATATTGCAAAAGTTAAAAAAATTCCGTATTGACTTTGAAGTAAAAGAAAAAGTTAATTTGTGAATTAATATCAAAATACAGAAAATTTTGGAGATGTAATTATCATGAGTGAAGTTATAACGCTTGCAACTAAGGAACGTAGTGAGTCTGGAACTGGTTTTTCAAGAGAATTAAGAAGGAAAGGTCTTGTGCCAGTAGTAGTATATGGTGCTGGTAAAAAGCCTATGTCATTTTCTGTTGAAGAAAGAGAAATTACTAAATATTATAGAAAACCTATGTTTTTATCACAACAATTTGATCTAGAAGTAGACGGTAAAAAACATAGAGTGTTACCAAAGGCAATTCAGCTACACCCAATTACAGAAATAGTAAGACATGTTGACTTTGTTTTTGTTGAAAAGAAAGAACAAAAAATGGAAGTCCCTGTAGTTTACACTAATAGAGATGTTTCTATTGGTTTGAAAAGAGGTGGTTATTTTAACATTGCAAAAAGAACTTTAAATATTCTTTGCCCGGTGAAAAGTTTACCTCGTTCAATAGAAGTTGATATTGCAAAATTAAAAATTGGAGAATCTATTAAGGCTAGTTCTGTTATATTACCAGAAGGGGCGAAGCTACTTAATGATCCAAAATTTGTTATTGCTTCAATAATAGGTAAGAAGGGTAAATCAGAAGAGTCTGAAGAATCTGAAGCCGCTGAAACTCCAGCATCTTAACAAATGCTATAGCTATTTATAACGATTATATGTTGTATAAAAGCATCGAGAGTTTGATTTAAAAGAATTAAAGAGTCCTTATAATTTAGGGCTCTTTTTTCATCGCAGTTTTTTTAATTTTATGAGTAGCCTGTGCCTTATGATGCTAGTCCATCTAAGGTTAAAAAACTGATCAATTCATTACAAAACTTTATTTTGATTTGCTGTCATAGTCATCGCAATTTAAAATAAATTACTCAATTTATTATTATTTATTGTAATTAAGTGATAGTTTGATTATACCTATACATAGGTTGTAGTAAATCAAAACAAAATATTGCCATTCTATGATTTGACTAATAAAAAAATATTTCCTAGAAAATAGCGGTGCTTTAATTTACTATATCTGCTAGTTGGACGCCAGCTTTGTTATAAAAATCTAGTATTATTTATGTCGTTTATAGAATTATTTGTAGTTTTTATTATAAGTGTATTTATATTAAAGCCTGAAGATTTAAAAGCTATAATTGCAAAGATCCGCCAATTGAAAGGGGTTTTGCAAGATAGCCGTCAGGAACTAATGTCGCACTTGTCATTAGATGATGATTTAACCCCTTCCTCACAAAATGATAAGGTAACAAATGTGCCAGATCAATCAGAGCAAATTAATACATATTTATTAAAAATTATGAAACTAGGCTATGAGTATAGTGGAGATTATTCTCTTGAAGAAGTGAAGAAATTCTATCGTCGTGTTGAAAATAAAAAGATTAATAGCAAAAAGGAATCAGATTAATGTCAATTCGTTCTATTTTAACGCTTTATTTAGCGCGCTTATTTTGCAAGATGTTTTTACTTACCTCCATTGTTGTTTTGGGCATAATAATAATAGCTAATGTATTTGATGCATTACAAACTTTTAAAAATTATAACTTGCACATTAAAGAGTTTTGGTCTCTTGTATTATTTAAAGCTCCGTATATCTTTAATGAAGTCACGATAATTGTAAGTCTTGTTGCTACAGTGGCATTTATTCAGGCAGTTAGGTCGAATAATGAATTGCTGATTATTATTAGTAGCGGCATACCAATAGGTCGTGTTTTTGTTATTCCGGTACTATTATCTCTAATTTTTGGATTAGTTTTAATGTCAGTGAACGGCTCACTAAGCCCATATTTTTTAGCAAAATATAAAAACCTAGATGATCGTATATCTGGCGAAGATGATCTTAGCGTGATTGTTTTTCAGTCGGGTGTGTTTTTCTCAGAGCGTTTTGATAATGAAAATCGTATTGTACAGGTGAAATATATTGATATTGAGAAAAAGAAATTGGGTAAGGTGACAATAATTCGTACTGATTTAAACAATAATTTCTTAGCAAGAATTGATGCAGATGAAGCGATTTTAGATGAAGGTGTGTATAGAATCAACAATGCCTCGATTAACTATAACATTAAGTCTGGTAAAGAAAAAAACACTCAGATTATACAAAAACTAGTCATACCAACGGGATTAGTGGTGGAGAGTCTAAAAACTCGCTTTGACCCCCCTAGGTTAATTGGTCTATGGAATTTGAAGAATTCTATTAAAAAATTTAAAAAAACGGGTTTAAATGTTGAGAAGTATCAGGTTTACTATTATAAACAGATATTAAAACCTTTAGGGTTGATGGTTATGAGTCTTGTCGCATGTTGTTTTGTAACTCTTAATTTGCGTAATAACTCTAATGGCTATGTTGCTGCTGCAAGCTTGATAATTGGGTTAATAACTTATTTTTTACAAGAAATTTTATTAAAGATTCTAATTTTTAATAATTTCTCAGTTATAGCATCAATATTGATACCAATTATAGTTATTGGCTCAATAAGTGCTTTTGTTATTTTACATTTTCAAGAAGCTTGATATACTGCATAATTATTACATATTAATACAGAAAATTTGGGTTATAATAAATGAGTCTATTTAATTTTTTTAATCGTTTTTCTACGGATATTGCGATTGATCTTGGTACTGCAAACACAGTGGTATATGAAAAAGATGTGGGTATTATTTTAAATGCTCCTTCAGTTGTTGCGCTAATTAAAGAAAATGGTAATACAAGGCCTTATGCTTTTGGCCATGAAGCTAAAATGATGCTTGGCCGAACCCCAACTGATATTGTTGCAAAACGACCAATGCAAGATGGAGTGATAGCTGATTTCAAGGCAGCTGAAGAAATGATAAAATATTTTATTCGCTCAGTGTGTGAAAAAAGATCTTTTACTGGTCCAAGAATTGTAGTATGCGTACCTTCTGGATCAACACCAGTTGAACGAAGAGCAATACAAGAGGCGGCAGAAAGCGCTGGAGCTCGAGAGGTGTTTCTTATTGAAGAGCCAATGGCAGCAGCAATTGGGGCAAAGCTCCCTGTGACAGAGCCAACAGGGTCAATGATTGTTGATATTGGTGGTGGAACAACAGAAGTGGCAGTGCTGTCTTTAGGTGGTATTGTTTATGCTCGGTCGGTACGAGTAGGTGGTGACAAGATGGATGAGGCAATTATTTCGTATATCCGTAGACATCATAATTTATTGATTGGTGAATCAACTGCAGAAAAGATAAAAAAGCAGATAGGTACAGCCTATATTGATGCAGATTCTGGAGAAGAACTCAAAACTATGGAGATTAAAGGTAGAGATTTGGTCAATGGTATTCCAAAAGAGATAATATTAAACGAAAAGCAAATAGCTGAAAGCTTAACTGAAACGATTAGTCAAATTGTTGAGGCTGTTAAAATAGCGCTGGAGTGCACTCCACCCGAGCTCTCTTCTGACATAGTTGATAAAGGTATAGTATTAACTGGAGGAGGTGCATTACTTAATAACCTAAGTCACGTGATTCGTGAATCCACAAAATTATCGGTATTTGTTGCTGATGATGCTTTAGCTTGTGTGGCTCTTGGCATTGGTGAAGTTTTAGAAAAATTTCCAAAACTAAAACATGTTTTATTTAAACAAGAATAGAGATTAAAATTGGCGATATTAGCAAATCGAGGTAAAATTAAAAGCAGCTTAGCAGAGTATGGTGCGTTTTTTACTTATGCTTTAAGAAGGATATTCGCCATTTTTTTGTTAATATTATCATTGTATTTTTTACAATTTTCTTACCCAAAACCATTGAAAAATGTTATTAATGAATTTGGTGGAAATGTGTTGTTAGCTGTTGAATATAGTACTTCGACAATAGTTGACTCAACATATTTTTTATATAACAAATTGATGTATTTTAAACATATTGAAGATGAAAATAGTAATTTAAAAGCTGAAAATGCAAAGTTACAAAAAGTTATTAATAGTGCTTTATTTTTAAAATCTGAAAATAAATCATTACGAGATGTTTTAAAAATTTCTACACGTTCTAAGCAGAAAGTGATACCGGCAAAAGTTATTGGCACGGCAATAACGCCTTACTCTCAACGAGCAACGGTTAATGTTGGCTTGAAAAACGGAGTAGAAGTTGATTATATCGTGCGAGGTAGCAAAGGGTTGCTTGGTAGGGTGGTAGAAGTAAGTGAAAATTATTCAACAATAATATTAGTGGGCGATAGTGAATTTAGAATCCCTGTGCTTGCTGCTAATGAAAATTCATACGGTATTCTAGTTAAGGAGAATAGTGTATTGAAAATAATATATATTGAAGATGAGCATAATTTTAAGGTTGGGGCAACAATTTACACTTCTGGAGACGGTACAATATTTCCTAGTGGTATAGCCGTTGCAGTTGTTTCGAAGGTAACTGATGATGCAGTCTATGTACAATTAATTGATAAAATAAATGGGATGGGCTTTGTTACAATTGAACCATCTTTTGCAAAAACAATAAGTAATTAAATGTCTATTTATAATAAATACGTTATTAATATTTTAATCCCAGTATTATTTTTTGCCACCGTAATGGTAACGTCAATTGTATGGATTGTCCAAACTATGAACTTATCAAGATTGCTTGATAAGGGCGTTACATTAACTATTTTTTTGAAATTAACATTTTTGCTATTGCCATATTTTATTTTCATAATTATGCCAATAGTGAGCGTTCTGAGCGTTATTTTTATTTATCATAAATTGCAAGAGGAAAGGCAGGTTGTTGTGCTGCGAGGCGCTGGATTTAGTGACTTTTCGATTGCCAAGCCAGCATTATATTTATCGGTGATAGTAACATTAATAGTTTATTATATATCGTTACATTTAATGCCAATCTCTTATAATAGCTTGAAATCTAATTTAAGTAATTTTAAAGAAAATTATGTTTCAAATATTATTTCTGAGCGTGCGTTCAATCAAATTTCAAAATATAATACGTTGTATATTGAGAAAAAACAGAGAAATAATAGTTTTGAAGGGGTGATATTATTTGATAATAAGAAACCGCAAAAAAGAACAATATTTTTTGCTAAATCGGGAAAAATTAAAAGTTTTAGCCAAAATAGTACTGAATTTGAGTTATTCTCTGGAGTTCGTCATTCTTATGATAAATATGGAAATATTACAAAATTATATTTTGATAATATCTCTATTAACGTTACCGGGAAAAATATTAGCTCTGAGAACCGTAAGCGTAGCCCGTTAGAGCTATTTATTCATGAAATGATTTGGCCTGATAGTGAATTGAGTTTGGAAAAACAAAATAGGTTGGTAGTTGACGGGCATATTCGGTTAATTTGGCCTCTGTGTAATTTTGCTTTTGTGTTCTTAGCCATTAGTATATTTTTAAAATTTCCATTTACTAGGCAAAGTCAGTTAAAACAGTATGTTTATACGTTTTTACCAGTAATAGTTGCAATATATTTGCATTTTACACTTCAAAAAATGTCTTACCACAATGTAGAATATATTGTTTTTTGTTATTTAAATGTCTTTTTATGCATAATCATTGCTGTACTACAGAGCGTGAGGGGAAAATTATGAAATTTAAAAATTTAGTAGAGTTTATAAAATTTTTAGAAAAAAACAACCATTTAAAGCGTATTAAACAAGAGGTTTCTACTAAACTTGAAATTACAGAAATTAGCCAACGTTTTTTACATCAAGATGGCCCTGCTTTATTATTTGAAAACGTTATCAAAGAAGACGGATCAAAATCATCCATGCCTGTGCTTACAAATTTATTTTCTTCTAAAGAGAGAATAGCTATGGGCCTTGGTCTGGAAAATTCTTCACAATTGAGAGATTTTGGTAAGATACTTGCTTTTATGAAAAACCCTGAGCCGCCAAGTTCTCTAAAAGAAGGTTTTTCAATGTTACCCTTAGCAAAAAGGATATTATCTATGCCTCCAAAGAATGTTCGTTCTGGGGAATCGCAAGAAGTGGTAATTAACGATCCAGATTTGAATTCATTGCCCATTCAAACATGCTGGCCTGGTGATGTTGGGCCGTTAATTACTTGGCCGTTAATTGTAACAAAAGGTAGTGGTGATGAAAAAACAGATAAGTATAATCTGGGCATATACCGCATGCAACCAATTGGTAAAGATAAGTTAATTATGCGCTGGTTGAAGATGCGTGGTGGCGCTGCCCATCATGCAAAATGGAAAAAGACGGGGAGGAGAACCATGCCCGCTGCAGCAGTTATAGGCGCAAACCCGGCATTAACTCTAGCAGCAGTTATGCCGATCCCTAATACGATGTCAGAGTATAACTTTGCTGGTCTTCTGCAAAGTAAAGCTATCGAGTTGGTTCAGTGCAAGACTATAGATTTAAAAGTACCTGCGAATGCTGAAATTATTCTTGAAGGTGAAATAAGTTTGGAAGAATATATGCCAGAAGGACCTTTTGGTGATCATACTGGTTATTATAATGATGTTGAGGAGTTTCCGGTTTTTACGGTCAAAGCAATTACTATGAAAAAGAAGCCAGTATATTTAAGCACTTATACTGGTAAGCCACCAGATGAGCCATCAGTTCTTGGAGAAGCTTTGAATGAAGTGTTTGTTCCATTATTACAACAGCAATTTTCCGAGATCACTGACTTTTATTTGCCTCCAGAGGGTTGTTCCTATAGATTTGCAGTAGTATCTATAAAAAAAACATATCCTGGTCAGGCTAAAAGAATAATGATGGGTATTTGGTCATTCTTACAGCAATTTATGTATACTAAGTATATTATAGTCGTAGATGATGATATTGACGTGCGTGATTGGAAAGAGGTTGTATGGGCAATTTCAACAAGAACAGACCCTAAGCGCGACACTAGTTTTGTTGAGCATTCTCCAATTGATTATCTCGATTTTGCTTCGGCTGAGTCTGGGCTTGGAAGTAAAATGGGTATTGACGCAACAAATAAAATGCCTCCTGAAACAAAGCGTAATTGGGGGGAGAAAATACAAATGGACCAAGAGGTCGTGGATAAAATAGATAAAATATGGGCAGAGATTAATGAGTCATGATGATATTATATTAATTACTGGCGGGGCTGGGTTTATTGGAACAAACTTTATTTTAAATAGACTAAAGAAACCCTTTTCTAAGCTAATTAACCTGGACCTATTGACTTACGCCGCTGACCACAGCAATCTGCAACAAGTGCAAAATAATTCTGCTTATCACTTTGTTCAAGGTGACATTAATGATAAAGAATTAGTTGCAAATATTTTGCAAAAATACCAACCTAATATCGTGGTGCATTTTGCTGCAGAGAGCCACGTTGATCGTTCAATATCAAGTCCTGCACAGTTTATTCATACTAACATTAATGGTACATATAATTTGCTGGAATGCTCCAAATCATATTGGGAAAATCTATCATCAAAACAACGGGCAGATTTTCGCTTTATCCATATTAGCACTGATGAAGTTTATGGCTCTTTAAATCAAGATGAACCATCTTTTACTGAAGAATCTGCATATAAACCTAACAGCCCTTACTCTGCAAGTAAGGCAGCTTCAGATCATTTAGTGAGAAGTTGGTATCATACTTATGGGTTTCCTGCAATTATTACTAACTGTTCGAATAATTACGGTCCTTATCAAAATCAAGAAAAACTAATACCATGCATTATTAACAGTGCATTAAAAGGACAAAAAATACCAATATATGGTGATGGTCAAAATATTCGTGACTGGCTTCATGTTAAAGATCATTGCGAGGCAATTAATAAGGTGATTGACAAGGGGCAATTAGGGCAGTCTTATAATGTGGGTGCGTGTAATGAACTTACTAATTTGCAGGTTGCTAAATATATTTGCCAGGCGCTTGATCAAATGCACCCTGAAAAACATCAGGAATTTGGTATTAATTCTTACTTAGACCTGATTAGTTTTGTTGATGATCGCCTTGGACATGATCGACGATACGCTGTTAATCCTTGCAAGATACAAAAAGAACTTTCTTGGAAAGCAAAAATCAACTTTCAAGTTGGCATTAAAGAAACAATTCTTCACTATGTGCGTTAAAAATAGTGTTAATATTAATACTATTTTATTATAATTTTAAGTTCTTTTTTCTACCTTGTATTACTATTTTTAACAAATTAAGGTAAAATATTATGTTAATGTAATATATAATATGAATTAATATGCCCCAAACACCAATAGGTAATTTTAAAAAAGCTTTGCAAATAATGAAAAAGCACAAGCAAAGTCAATCGATGATTAGTAAATTTGATCCTTTATCAGAAGGTGATCAATTGAATAATCTTTATAGTAGTAATAAAGAATTTTGTGCATATGTGAATATGGTGAGTCATTACTATAATCAATATATCAGCAAGGATCAAAGCAAGAGAGATCCAAAAATTTTAGCAAATCATATAGATGAGCCCGAGGTTTTCTATCCGGAATATGTTTTTGAGACTTTAAAAAATAAATTTGATAATAGCGTTACAAAAGAAATAAATGGTTTTGATGAAATAATTACTCTTCAAACAGATTTAGATGTTGTGAACAGTTCAAACAAAGAGCTAGAAGAGAAGAAAAGTGCTTTGCTAGGCAGCAAACAAACTATGCAAGAGAATCAAAGCTATTGGCAATATCTTTTTGGAAATAATGAAATAATAGAAATTGACAAAGAGGTCGATGATTGTCGGGAAAAAATCGATGCAAATTTGGGTGCAAAATCTAGCTTAAAAGAGTCGATAGAGGAGAAGAAATTTTCTATATTCAGCGACTTATTGGAAAATAAAAACGACCTTGTTAATCAAGTTCCGGCGCAGCATAAGCAAATGATCGAAAATTTATTAGTTGATTTTAATGCTGAGTTAATTGAAAAAATAGATGTAACTAAGATCCAAAACTCTGTAGAGCCAGATTCTCCATTGGAAGAACCAGTTTCTCCATTGGCAGAGCCAGACAAGAATAGAGAAAATGTCGATTATATGGTGGGGATAGTAACGGATTTTTATGATGAAATCAAAAGAGATTATAAAGCCGATTATTCAGAGTTTAAAGGTGAGATAGATGAAATTTACCAAATTTCTCTGAAGATACAACAAGAGGGTCTATCTTCAGACAAAACAACAAGCCTGCAAAAAGAGTTGGATGATTTAGTTGTTGATCATCATTTTTTATATAATATTTGCGAATTTGGCTTGCAGTGGAATGAAAAGAAAATTCAATCAGAATTAAATGATTTAACACAAAATGCAGAGAGTGTAGCGCAGGCAAATTTACTAGGCGCTAAAGATCATGAACAGGTGCAAAATATCTTTAAAACACAAGCTAGCAATATATTAAAGGCGTCAGAGGGTGCTCAGAAAAAAATTGATGATCTAGCAAAACAGCTTGCAGAAGTAAAAGAATACCGCGTAAAAAATGAAGAACGTTTTAGCAAACGTTGGGATTTTCTACAAGAGAAAGAAGAGCATATTTCTGAGTCTGCACAATCTGATATTAAATGGACAGAAGCTAAATTACAAAAAGTTTCCAATGGTAATGCTCAGTTGGGTGGTAAATTTAAGAAGGATTATCAAGAAGCCTGTGATCAAACCATCAGAGAAGAGCTGCGCAGTGGCTTGGATGCAGCGATAAAAGATTATGATGCTTCAAGTCAAAAGGAGCTTAAAAATAATATTAATAAAATTATTGATAAAACTTCGTACGATGTGAAAGGGCAAAAACTAAAGCGTGATTTCAAATTTGAAGAGAAGGGCGGGGTGGCACAAGGTGTTTATAAAGATTTGATTAAAAATATTAAGGGTAATAAAGAAAGCATAGAGAATAAAATCACGCAAAAAGCAACAGGCACTGATGCAGTAACGCAAAAACTCAAAGACCTTGTTGTCAAGTGTATTAATAAGGTGTTTGGTAGACATGCGTCACAAGTGCTTGAGAAACGACAAAACACTAACTCTTTAAATGATCAGAGGATTAAGTAAGATTTTTTTGCTGTTTATGTCAATTTATACTTGCGTAGTTTGAGAAAGTGATATATATTGGTTTTCATCATGAATGGGGGTGTAGCTCAGCTGGTTAGAGTATCTGCCTGTCACGCAGAGGGTCGCGGGTTCGAGTCCCGTCACTCCCGCCATCATGATTTATAATTATCTTCCTTTAATTTTCACGGCTGTTTTTAGTCCAAACAAGCATTCTTAGCTTTTTGGTATAGGAAGTGATGTTTCTAAAATTTATTATCAAAAATATTATCGTTTATGTCACAAGTTAAAATTAAAAAACTAGATCACTTAGAAGAATTACCACTGCCTCACTACGCAACAGAGCATAGTGCCGGTATGGACTTATATGCAGCTATTAATGAGGATGTTGTGATTGCAGCAGGTGAGGTGCAAATCATTCCAACGGGTATTGCTATAGCTCTTCCAGATGAAGCAGAGGCGCAAATAAGGCCGCGCTCGGGACTGGCGGCTAAAAATTCTATCACAGTTCTTAATTCACCTGGTACAATAGATGCTGATTACCGCGGAGAAGTGAAGGTGATTTTAATTAATCACGGTAAGAAAGATTTTATAGTAAGTCGTGGTATGAGAATAGCTCAAATGATTATTGCAAACTATGTGCGCGCCAATTTTCAAGAAGTAGATTCTTTAGATGAAACTAAGCGTGGGGCTGGTGGTTTTGGATCAACTGGCACTAAGTAATACGAATTTTGAGATGATATTGATATACATAAATCATCAAAATAATTTTACAATTTATGCAAAAAACGTCATTGCAAGCCAACTTTAGATTGGCGTGGTAATTTATAAATATATCTAAATTCTTTACGCTTTCATCCTGGATCACCACGCTTCGCTGCTTATGGCCCGTTCGTTATGACACGATGTTTTATCCCGAGATTCGCATTCAGT
Source organism: Rickettsiaceae bacterium (assembly GCA_049739405.1). Lineage (GTDB taxonomy): Bacteria > Pseudomonadota > Alphaproteobacteria > Rickettsiales > Rickettsiaceae > Megaera_A. Next base: position 6,205 of record JBMGNO010000024.1, on the reverse strand, counting down.
AAAATTATTCATACTATAGTGAAGTAAGATTTCCTTAGACATAGACCTTAGCGAGTGATTGATTGCATGCTACTTATTAAGTTTTATTAACTTAAGGGTAATGTGTTTATGCTAGGTCAATTATTATCAGGTATCGGTGGTGCGATTGGTAGCTATTTAGGTGGTGGGATATTATCTACCGTCAGTAAGTACGCAGCTCGACGTGCTGGGGAATATTTAAACAAAAAATTTTTTCAAAGGAAAAAGTTTTTCCATAAATTTACGAATGTACATGATAGTTTTTCAATAGTAAAAGCGGAATATGGTAAGCCAATTCCCTTAGTATTTGGTAATATGCGTGTTATGGGTCAGATCATATGGGCTAATAGAATTACAGAAAAGCGTAATATTTTTAATGTATCAAAATATTTACGGGCCCAGAACACAACGATTAATCGTCAAACAACGAATCTAAATTACCAAGCTAGTTTTGCTATGGCATTATGCGAAGGAGAGATTCAAGATATCAAAAGAGTTTGGCATCATGATGAACTAGTGGATATAAGTAATTATAAATATCGTTTGTATGTAGGTGATGAGCAGCAGCAACCAGACCCGTTAATTGAATCTGAATCGGAAAATCAAGCAGTAGCTTATAGAGGTCTAGCATATATAGTTTTTGAAAATCTTCCTTTAGCTGATTTTGATGATATGATCCCTAATTTTTCGTTTGAAGTAACTCGTAAACCTAAGTCCAATAATAGCAAATCAGTTGAAGATTTAGTGGAGTCAATGGTGATTATCCCAGGCTGCGGGGAGTATGTTTATGATACAAAAATCCAATCAAAACAAGATAAAAAATCTTCTTCCCTTAGCGCTGCTAGCCAAATTAATTGCCATAATGAAGCGAATATTGCTGATAGTATTTACAGTTTAAAACAAATGCAGCAAGTATGTGAAAATGTTAAATGGGTTGCTCCAGTAGTTTGCTGGTTTGGCCAAAGCTTAAATGCTGGTGATTGTTTAATAAAGCCTGCTGTTGAGTTTAAAGACAAAAATATAGCCTATTCCGAGGATTGGAAAGTGGGTAATTACGATCGTAAGAGTGCTTATGAAATACGAAAAGATGAGCATGATATACCTGTATATGGTGGTAGTGTGAATGATAATAGTATATTGCGATATTTAAAAAAATTACGCTCAAGTCAGTTAAAAATTATGTTTTATCCTATGTTCTTTATGGATGTAGATAAAAAACCATGGCGCGGTAGACTAACTGGCTCAGCAGACCAAGTGCGTAGCTTTTTTACAAAAAAAGAAGGGTATAATGATTTTATTCTACATTATGCTAATTTAGTAAAAAATCACGTTGATGCATTCATAATTGGCTCTGAGCTTATAGGTCTGACTAAGGTGCGAAGGGGAAATGTTTTTCCAGCGGTTGAGGAGCTGGTGAAATTAGCAAAAAAAGTTAAAATAATCATGGGGCCAAGGGTAAAGATATCGTACGCAGCTGACTGGTCAGAATATCACCATACAGAAGGTGGTTGGTTTAATCTAGACCCCCTTTGGTCTTCGAAATACATTGATTTTATTGGTATTGATGCTTATTTTCCAGTGACTGATACAATGTCATCAAATATCACACATGATGAATTAATCAAAGGTTGGAGTCAAGGAGAGGGGTATGATTACAGTATAAACCATGAAACTCAGGAAAAAATGCCTTTGTCAGAGGAGTATGCATGGAAAAACATCCGTCATTGGTGGGAGAATGAGCATATTAATCCAGATAGTAAGAAAACTCCCTGGGTTCCGCGTTCAAAGAAAATATGGTTTACAGAATATGGTTTTCCTTCAATAGATAAAGCTGCAAATCAGCCAAATATATTCTTTGACCCAGCATGTGTTGATGGAGGAGTTCCAAGATATTCCAGCGGTACAGTAGACTTTAATGTGCAGCGCCGATCAATTCGTGCCTTTATTAAATATTGGAACACGCAAGAATACGTTGATCAAATGTTCTTATGGACTTGGGATGCCAGACCATACCCAGCCTGGCCGCATATGAACGTTTGGAATGACGGATATTTATGGGAAAAAGGGCACTGGGTGAATGATAAGTTTGGTAATAGTAATCTTGCTTCTATTATATTAGAAATGTCGGATAGGGCTGGTATGAATACTGAATCAATAGACGTTGCACTTATAGATTCACCGATTGAAGGAATGGTTTTCAATAGTCAAATCTCAATAATAAATGCCATTAATACATTACGCACAACTTATTTTTTTGATATTAACTCGTGCTATAGCGCTTTACTATCTTTTATAAAAAGAGGTAAGGGTGCTGAAATATCGATTCATGAAGGAGATTGCATTAAAATTAATGATAATAGCTTTTTTGAAGAAACTGAAGTTCCTGATAGCTTAAAGCTTAGTCTAATTAATTTATTTTATTTGGAAAAAAATCATTACGAGGTTTTGCATAAATCTTTTTATAATGAGCTTACTTCTAATATTATGGGTGAATCTGTTAATCTGCCAATTATCTTAACGGAGAATGAGGCTGAGAATATCGGTGAAATGATTCTAGAAAATATTAGGGTAGAGAACGGTGTGATTAAATTTATTGTGCCAAGTATGCTTTGCAAAGCAAAGCCAGGAGATTTTTTAGAATTATGTTGTGATGGCAAATCCTATACTATGAGAGTCATTAATATAGAGCTAAAGAACATAGGTTGCCAGATAATTGGCGTAATTGACCAGCGACAAGTATATTTTAAGCCAATCATCAGTAATAATATTACATACGAGCACAATAAAAAAGAAGAATATATCACAGAAAAACTATTGCTTGATTTAATTCCATCTAGTGTTAAAAATCAGGCTTTATCCTTAGTTGCAGAATATCAAGGTTTTATAGATACCGTTTTATATGCAAAATTGGCATATGATAAAACTTGGAGCCGAGTTCAGAGATTGTCATCAACTAAGTCAATTAATGCTGTGAGCGAAATATATCAACCAAACCAGCCAAATATTTTTTTGATCGATGAAGCGAGTAGTATAATCATTAAAAGTAGCTCCTTAAAACTCAGTGATAATGAGTGGCATCAGGCTTCGTGGGGTAAGGAAGTAATATATTTTAAGAGAATAGAAAAAATTTCAGAATATTATTATAGGATATTTTATTTCATTCGTGGAGCGCAAGGTACTCATGAATTTATAGAAAATCATATGTCTGGCGAGAATTTTACATTAATAGGTTCAGGAGTGAATGAGCTTTCTCTGTCAAAAAAATTATATAATCAGTTAGTGGATTTTAAGTGCGGTAAGTACTTCACTTCAATGTTTATAGAAGAACCAGTGGATAACAATTCTGTATATCTTACATTTAATAAGAAAGTAGGAAATACTTTACAATTATGTTGGGAGTATCGTGATTTTGAAGAAGATTATTGGCTAATATCACCCTCAAGAGATAAATATGAGTATGTCATTATCATTATAACCGAAGGAGGAAAGGAATTTGAATTTAAAACATTAGAAAAATTTATAGTAATAAAGAACTTTGACCTTAGTGGTGACTTTAAAATTAATATTATAGTTAATATAATTTAACTATTTTAAAACAAAAGGGAGGAGTCGTGAAGACCAGTAACTTAAATTTAAATTTAATGATTCCATCGCAAGTAAATAAGGATATTACGTATAATGAGTCGATGCTTAAACTAGATTGTTTTGCTAATAACAGTATCAACGGTTTTATTACAGAGAAACCTAGCAATTTGGAGGTGGGAGAAAAATATATATTATTATCGGGAGAGGATAAAAATATTATCTATTATCGTTCTCATGAGTCAAAAAATATATTAGAGCACAAGCCTTCTAAAGGCATGACGATGTTTTTGATTAACAAAAACAAGTTTATATTTTTTAATGGTAATGAATGGTTAGATTGTATTGAGAATACAGCTCGACAAGAAGGGTCATTTATTTCGATTCAAAAACTATTTAAGTTACCTGCTCATAAGGCAGTTCATTACTTATATTTAGCAGAGGATGTTAATTTGTCTGTTAGTAAAATGAACTTTTCAGAAATAACTATTCTGCTTAAACAGTCAGTTGATAATTTATTTAAAATCAATTGGCCTCGTAATATATTATGGCCTAATGCTGATTGTGAGGTAGTTATTAAAAAAAATTCTATGGTTATTGTTAAGCTATATGCGCTGCCTGAAACGGATCATTATTTGGGTAGTATTATTGCGCAAAATTTTAGTTATTAAAGGAGGAATATGGTTACTTTACTTGCCTCTATCGCTGGATTCATCAGCTCTATAGTGCCAGAATTTATAAAATATCTTAAAGATGTGAATGATAAAAAACATGAACTGCAAATTTTTGACAAGCAGATTGAGTATAATCGTTTTAATGATAATAAAGAGCTAGAAGAAATATACATAGCGCAAGATATTAGCGAACAAAATTCGTTATATAATACTTATTATACTAATATCAAATGGGTCGATTCTTTAAATGGATCCGTGCGTCCAATATTAGCTTACAGCTTTTTTATGATGTATATTGGTGTGAAATACATGCAATATTGTGCAATTAGCACAACTGCACACATAGTTCAATATATAGACATTATTTGGAGCGTGGATGATCAGGCTATTTTTGCCGGGATCATAAGCTTTTACTATGGTCAAAGAACATTTCGTAAAATGTGGAGAAAGGATTAGTCAAATGCATCGATATATTAATATAGAAGGTATTGCGCTAATTAAACGCTTTGAAGGTTTTTCTTCAGTAATATATACTTGTGCTGCTGGTTTCAAAACAATTGGTTATGGACATAAAATATTGCCAGGGGAAAACTATTCAACAGTCTCACTTTTGCAAGCTGAAGCATTATTGAAAAAAGATTTATATAGCGCCGAGAGGTCAGTTTTGCGTAATCTCAACGTACCTTTAGGGGATAATCAATTTGCATCTCTTGTTTCTTTCGTTTTTAATCTTGGTGGCGGTGCTTTGCAACGCTCTACTTTAAGGCATAAAATAAATTCTTATTTATACAAAGAGGCTGCTTGTGAGTTTGAGAAGTGGACTTATTGTTTGGGTAGGAAAAGCAAAGGTTTATTAAGGAGAAGGTTATCAGAGCAAAGTTTATTTTTAACAGATGTTTAACATTCAATAGTTGTGTGAAATTATTATCATGCTATAATCAAATACTGATAAATTTAGTAAAAAAATAGGAGATTTGATTATGACGGGTCAGAAATTAAAGTGTGTACAATATCAAGAGAAAGCCAATTATTATTGGAATGATTCAATGGAGGGAGCCAAACTCTATTGGAATCGTAAAGGAGATTATGCGTATAGTGTGGGTAAAGGTGTAGCTCTTCCAGCAGTGGTATTGACTGCAGGCATGTTTTCACCAGTACCAAAACCCGTTACATTTGCAGTGTCTTTTGGGGCTCTTTTTTGGTCAAATCCATCATTATTTACAGAGGTAAAAGGGTTTGGGCGTGATATGCAATCCATAGGTTCTGGTATTCTTAAATCTGTTGCTTATTTTAGTTTGAGTGGTTATTACAAAATAACAGAAGCCAAGGAAGAAGAATTAGTTGATGAAGGTATGTATTTATCTGACGAAGAATTAGAAGATACTGAAGAAACAGAGGAGCTAACTGATAATGTGGTTGAAGAAGAGACAGATATAGTTGGTGAAGATCAAAAGGAAGAGCCGATTGCTACTACGGAAGAAGTAGAGTCTGAGCAGAATCTAGTTGAAGAGGAGACAATCATTGTGACAGGAGAGGATGCTAAAGATTCATTTGAAAATAATATAGAAGCAGCTGAGTTACCGTCAGTTGAAGAGGTTGTAGAAAACTTAGAAAACACTCCACAAGACGAAGAATTGGTTGATACGGAAGAAACAGAGGAGTTAACTGATAATGTGGTTGATGAAGAGACAGATATAGTTGGTGAAGATCAAAAGGAAGAGCCGATTGCTACAGGGGAGGATACTAAAGATTCATTTGAAAATAATATAGAAGCAGCTGAGTTACCGTCAGTTGAAGAGGTTGTAGAAAACTTAGAAAACGCTCCACAAGACGAAGAATTAGTTGATACGGAAGAAACAGAGGAGCTAACTGATAATGTGGTTGACGAGGAGCTGGTTGCTACGCCAGAAGAAACAGAGGAGTTAACTGAT
>JBMGNO010000023.1:0-18146 GCA_049739405.1 Rickettsiaceae bacterium | reverse complement strand
TTTCAAAAATCAAAAAGTTGATAAACTCAATACGAGTATCCATTCAGAGTAGTGGCGAGAAGTTAAACAGGTATATAGTAAGCTTCAACTGCGTTTCTCACTATGCTACAACAAAGATTTTAGCTGCTTTAAATGCACGATAGGAACAATATCATCCTTATTTTGCTTTGATGGTGAGCAGTACATTTGAGTAAACCCTAACTTAGAAGCCTCCTTAATCCTGGCTTCCATTTGCGAGACTTTTCTGACCTCGCCTGATAATCCAACCTCACCAAAAAATATACTATTATTAGGCAACGGGATGTTGCTAGAGGCTGAAATCAAAGCAGCCGCCACGGCTAAATCTGCAGCCGGTTCATTCACTCTAAACCCTCCAGCAACACTTAAGTAAACTTCATGAGCAGCTAAATTTAAACCAAATCTAACTGCCAAAACAGCAATGATCATGGATAATCTATTTTGATCCCAGCCAACAACAGATCGTCGTGGAGTTGCCATGTTAGTTGGCGCTATTAAAGCTTGAATCTCTATTAATAGAGGCCTTGAACCTTCAATGCCAGCAAAAACTGCACTACCACTAACATTGCTTTCTCTGTCCATTAGGAATAATTCTGATGGATTAGAAATTTCGCGCAAACCCTTATCAGTCATTTCAAATACACCAAGTTCATTCACAGCACCAAATCTATTTTTTAAAGATCTCAAAATACGGAAATGGTTATTTTGGTCGCCTTCAAAATGAAGCACCGTATCAACCATATGCTCAAGAACCTTGGGTCCAGCAAGCTGGCCATCCTTATTAACATGGCATGCGAGTAATAAAGTGATATCATTTTGCTTTGCATAATTAATTAATAGATGCGCACAAGCCCTAATCTGCGACACCGTTCCCGGAGCCGAAGAAAATTCACTAGAAGCAACAGTTTGAATCGAATCAATAATTACTAAATCTAGACTTGCTTTATTTTTATCAATAGTTGCGATAATATCTTCAACATTATTCGAAGCAAGTAACCCCGTTTTCTCTTCTGCTATACCCAACCTCTGTGACCTTAGCTTTATCTGGCTAACAGATTCCTCGCCAGTAACATATAAGCAATTAATTTCAGATTGCGACAAACTAGTGCATAGTTGCAGAAGTAATGTTGACTTGCCAATACCAGGATTGCCACCAATTAAAATCGCAGCACCAGAAACCAGTCCTCCGCCAAGAACCCTATTAAGCTCTTCTATCGGAGTTTTTGTTCTTGAAGTAGCTTTCACTTGCCCAGTTAGTTGCTCAATATTTTGTACATTACCTAATTTTGGTACAATAATTGCGCTAGCAGAAACAGCCTCTTCGTTTAAACTACCCCACTCAAGGCAGTCAGAGCACTGACCAGCCCATTTACTACTAATACTACCACAATTAGAACAAGAATATTTATTCTTCTTTTTGCCCATATTTTAAAACCAATAATTTATTATTACCATAAATTTTTTCTTTTAATAATTCAAATCCAGGAGTTGAATTAAGCTTTTCATATTTACTCATCTCAATAATAACGATAGCTCCCTTAATAAGGCAACATGTTTTTTGCAAATTACGCAATGTTTTTGTAATGTATTTAGTTTCATATGGTGGGTCCATAAAAACTACAGAAAATTTTTCTTGAGGCAAACGTACAAAAGATGCATCAACACTATGAGTTGTAACATTTTCTTTTTCGCCTATTTTTTCTGCAAACAAAACCGCATCCTTCAAATGCTCTGAGTTAATATCAACTAAAGTAGCGCTCCTAGCACCTCTGGATAAAGCCTCAAAAGATAGGGAACCGGTTCCAGCAAATAGGTCTAAGATATCACCATTTTCAATAGGCTTTGAGTCTGAAAACGCACCAGAACTCAATATATTAAAAATAGCTTCACGGAACTTTGCAGTTGAAGGACGATAGCTAGCTCCTTTTATTGTTGGTATTACTCTATTTTTATGCTTTCCTGCAATTATTCTCATTGCTCAATTACCACCTCTTTAACCTGTCCGCGCTTTAAAGCGCCAAGAGAATATTGACCAAAACTTACTCTAATTAAGCGACTAACTTCATAGCCATAATGCTGAAAAATCTTTCTGATTTCTCGGTTTTTACCTTCTTTTAAAATCACTTCATACCAAGCGTTGCACCTAGGGGCTTGCGACGTTGAAACGCTTGCTTGCTTAATGCTTACTGGGCGATAGGATACTCCGTCAATTTTCAGCTCTTTATTATCAATGTCTAAAGGTTTTTTGGGGCCAAATACCCTGACTTTATAGACTCTTTCAATTTCATTACGTGGGTTTTCAAACTCACGCACCAAATCACCAGAGTTAGTTAGCAATAAAAGGCCCTCGCTATTCAAATCTAAACGCCCTACTGAAACAACTCGCGGCATTGACTTTGGGAGCTGGCTAAACACTGTGAGCCGATTTTGAGGATCGCTGTGAGTTGTTACAAGACCAGCAGGCTTATAATAAAGCCATAATCTTTGTTTTCCCGTACTCTTTAGCCTAGCACCGTCAACTTTCACTTCATCATTTTCTGATACGTTAAGAGCTGGAGATGATATAATTTCTCCGTTTACACTCACTCTTTTTTGTTCAATTAGTTCTTCAGCTTTACGCCTTGAACAAACACCACAATGAGCGATGAATTTTGCTATTCTCATTTTACAACCACAATATTAACTATTTTCTTTGGCACTATAATAATTTTCTTCACTTGCCCACCTTCAATATGTTTTTCAACAGAAGGTATAGATTTCACCACCTCTTTGATTACATCATTTGAATCAGTTACTGAAAATTGCTGAGTAGCGCGTAGCTTACCATTAACTTGAACTGCCATCATATAGCTGTCACTTTCTAGTTTTTTGTTATCGTATTTAGGCCAATCTGATTTATAAATAGGAACATCATTGCCCAATTTTTGCCATAGCTCTTCGGTAATATGCGGAATGAATGGATTAAGCATTTGCAGCGCAATCTTTATACCATAAGATATTGATTTACTATCATAATTTTCAGATGATATTTCATTTAAAATAGAATTAAATAGCTCTCTGATACGCGCAATAGCCTTATTCAAACGATAAGATAAAATATCCTCGCCCACCTCTTTAATAGTCAAATGGATTAAAGATACTAATTTACTGTTATTATGATTAGTAGCGGGTAAGGTAGATATTTTTTCTACGCTATTACATAGTTTCAGAATAAATTTCTTACAACCATCAAGACCAGAAGCAGACCACTCTAAATCCTTTTCTGCTGGACTATCTGACAGCGCAAACATACGCAAAGCATCAGCACCATAATCACCCAGCATTTTTTCAAGATCGATAACATTGAGTTTAGATTTACTCATTTTCTCAATCTTACCTTTAAAAACTTCTTCACTCGTTTTTACATGATAGAACTTACCATCTTTATTAATCACATCATCGGGATACACCCAATCACCTCGAGTGTCTTTGTAAGTTGCGTGCACCACCATTCCTTGTGTCAAAAGGCTTTTAAAAGGTTCACGATGCTTTGTAATATAACCTAAATCAACCATTACTTTAGTAAAAAAGCGAGCATATAATAAATGCAAAATAGCATGCTCCACTCCACCAATATATTGATCAACAGGCATCCAGTAATCACATGATTGTTTATCAACCATTTCTTCAGAGTTGTTATTGCAAAACCTAGCAAAATACCAAGATGACTCGAAGAATGTATCAAATGTATCTGTTTCGCGCTCTGCTTCTTGGTCGCAAGATGGACAAGGTACTTTTTTCCAAGTTGGATGATTATCTAGTGGATTACCAGCCTTTGTTAAGTCAACATCTTTTGGCAATTCAACTGGCAAATCTTTTTCAGGAACCGGCAGCACTCCACAAGAAGAACAATGAATAACTGGAATCGGGCATCCCCAATAACGTTGCCTTGAAACGCCCCAATCACGCAAACGATAGTTAACCTCTCTTTGACCAATCCCAAGCTCTTCAAATTTATCAATCACCACTGACCTAGCATCCGCAACTGTTAAGCCATCCATAAAATCAGAGTTTATCATTATGTCGCTTTCTTCATGAACAAATGCTTCTTTTGATAGATCTATATCCTTTTTTTCATTAGTTACCACTTGCTGAAGGTCAAGATCTTTTTTCATTTGAGTGAGCTCAAAATCGCGCTGATCATGAGCTGGGCAACCATAAACTGCTCCAGTTCCATAATCCATCAATACAAAATTCGCAATAATCACCGGTATTTTAATATCCTTATTAAATGGATGAACAGCATTAATTCCAGTAAACGCACAGTCTTTCCCAAGAGTTTCTAAGGCCGCTTCTGTCGTTGAGTTTTTCTTGCATTTATCAATAAAATTTTGCATTTGAGGCGTTATATTCATTTTCTCAAGCAGCGGATGATTATAAGCAAGAGCAACAAATTTTGCCCCAAAAATAACTTCCGGCCTTGTTGAATAAACTTCTATCTTTTCCTGAATCTCTGGTACATCAAAATGGAACCTAGCGCCTTCGGATTTACCAATCCAGTTTTTTTGCATAGAACGTACGTTCTCTGGCCACCCTTTTAACGTATCAATATCTTGCAACAACTCCTCAGCGTAATCTGTAATTCGTAAAAACCACTGTTTTAAATTCTTTTTCTCAACAACTGCTCCAGACCTCCAACCACGACCATCAACGACCTGCTCATTTGCTAGAACTGTATTATCAATAGGATCCCAGTTAACCATAGACTCTTTTTGGTATGCCAATCCTTTATTAAACGCTTCAATAAAGAATTTTTGCTCGTGCTTGTAGTAATCTGGAGAGCAACTTGCCAGCTCCCTGCTCCAATCATAAGATAAACCAACCGTTTTTAATTGCTCTTTCATTGAGGCAATATTTTTATAAGTCCAATCTCCAGGGTGAGTGTTATTTTTTATCGCTGCGTTTTCTGCGGGTAAGCCAAACGCATCCCAGCCCATTGGGTGCATGACATTGTGTCCTGTACTTCTAAAGTAACGTGCAATAACATCACCAATAGCGTAGTTTCGCAAATGCCCAACATGAATCTTCCCCGATGGATATGGGAACATCTCTAGAACATAATATTTTTTCTTATCTGAATTTTCCTCTGCAGCAAAAGCACCATTATTATGCCAAATATCTTGCCATTTTTTTTCTACTTCTAAAATATCCATAACTATTTACTTTTTTGACTCTAGGTATAATTCTCTAGATTTTCTGATAATTTTATTTTCAATAGTATTAGCTACAGCCACTGATTTTGTTGACTCTGACCAACCACCATTTTTCTTTACTCTTTCAAAAGCAACAACATCTATTGACTCTGGTTCAATTACCTTGCCTTGCAAATAAACTATTATTTTAAACTGAACATTTTCTTGGCCTTTTGGTGAATACCACTCAGTAATAACTACACCGCCAGTACTGTCGGCAGAAGCCAATGGAGCAAATTTGAGAGTGTCTAGAGAGGCTTGGAATAAGAATTTATTTACATTACCAATAACTTCTTTAGTAGATTCTTTTTTTGATTTGCCCGCTGAAACAAAAATCCCTTTACCATAATTTGTTGCTGAACCTATTGAGTCCATCTCTTTTTCCATTCTACTTTTTGGGTAATCGTCTGCTAATGCACCACTCACCGCAAATGATAACAAGCCGCAAATCGCTATTTTATTGAATCGAACCATATATCTCACAAATTTTTATTATTATACTTAATAAAATAAAGCAATATAGATTAATTACAACCAAAATATTTCACATTCAACACTCAATCTTGGTTTGATTTACTTTGAAATAGTAACCTTCTTACTACAACTATATTAATATTCCCTACTAGCTAGACATCAATTCTTTGCTAATGAAATCTTTACTGCCATAATACCTTAAACATTACTAATAAAATAAGTGTATTGATAGTGCCTAGTAAAACAAAAGCTAACCGATTATCGGTCAACGACTCGTCCAAAGACTTTATTCCTGCTGCTTGCCATTTTGATAAAAACACACTAGTTACGAAAAATGGCGAACTACTACAAACTATTCAAATTAATGGTATTAACTCAGAAAATATTAATGATAATCTCTTTAACCTACGAAAAGTAGTTAGAGAGTCTATTAGTAACACAGTGACAAAACATCAATATGCATTTTGGATTCATACGATACGAAGAAAAGCAAATCTCGACGACCCAGCTGAATATAAAAATTATTTTTGTGAAAATGTTCATGAGTTATGGCGTCAAAAGAACCATTGGCATGATAAGTTCGTCAATACACTCTACATCACTATTGTGCATGATGCCCCAGAATTAAAGTTAAAAAATTATAGCTCATTCGTAAATTCATTATCACCTAGAATAATTTCTAAATTTGAAGAGAATTTTTTTAATAATGCATTAAAAGACCTGACAGAGATTTCTGAGTCGATTCTAGATGGCCTAAAGGAATATGGCGCTAGGAAAATCGGTATTCGTTTTCACGAAGATAAGGCTTATTCTGAGATGATGTTTTTATACCGAAGAATAATGCAATTAAATGAAGATGATTGCCCCGTCCCTATAAGCGATATATCTAGTACCTTAGCCGTTCATGAATGTACTATTGGTAACGATATGCTTGAAGTAACTAGTGAAAAAACAAAGAAATTTGCTGCTATTATGTCGATTAAGGAATACCAAGAAGTATCCTCTGAATCACTAGATAAATTTCTACAAATACCAGTAGAGATGGTTGCAACTGAGATATTTTACTTTGTTGATAAAAAGGAAGTAGTCAAAGCCTTTGAGGGGCAAAACTATATTCTTGGAGTAAGCAAAGACGAGGAACTCAAAAAGCTCAAGGGTCTGGATGTTATTTTTGATGAAAAAAAGATTCAAACAGGCGAGCATTTTTGTCATCAACAAATATCCTTTATGGTTATTGGCGATGATTTAAAAAACCTTGAGAAGCAAGTTCTTCAGGCTTCTCATGCCTTATCAAGTATTGGCATAATGCATGTGCGAGAAGATATTAATTTAGAAAAGACTTTTTGGGCTCAACTCCCTGCTAACTTTGCGTTTTTATCCAGGATGAAGCCAACGACTATAAATAACACAGCTGCCTTATCATCTTTACATAATTTTCCAACTGGAAATCAATATAGCCCTTGGGGAAGAGCCATCACTATACTTCGAAGCGAAAAAGGCACGCCCTATTTTATGAATTTTCATGATAAAAACGCTCGCGGTAATACATTTATTTTTGGCGATAAAGAATCTGGAAAAACAACTTTATTAAATTTTTTATTATCTGAATCCGATAAGGTAAACCCAAAAACTATTTATTTGAGTAATAATGATGATTCAGAAATCTATATAAAAGCACGTGAGGGTGATTGGCATAATGAAGCTGAAAATATAATTAATCCCTTTTTATGCAAAAGCGATAAGCACTCATTTGAATATGTCAAAGAGCTTCTAACCGTTTTATCCCTACATTATTTTGATCCGCTTCAAGATGAAGACCTTAAGACGCTAGAGATTATAGCTCAGAATATTATTGATACACCAACAGAAGAACGCAAGCTGGATGATATCTTTAAATCTTTAGATAAATCATTAAAACTTACTGAACTTAAAAAACGCTTTAAACACCTTTTAGAAGGGGGTGAATACGCCAATATTTTTACAGACGAAAACACGGAACTAGACTTTAAAGAAACAAAAACTCATGGATTTAATCTAAATTTTATCGATGAGGATGAGTACACAAAAAAGAATTTTCCAAAAGAAAAAAAATTAGTCGATAAATTTAACTATAGCTTAAATGTTATAAAATCAATTAAGATGGGGCTAGTCCTTGCCTTTCATAATTCCATTTTACTTGATAAAAAAAATCCAAAAATATTAGCCGCAGATAATTTTCATAAACTAGTTGAACTAGAGCATTATCAGTCTCTGTTACCCTCTTTTTGTAAAAAACTACATCAGCATAATGCTATAGCAGTTTTATCAGTAGGAAATGATCACTTATTAAAAATGCATAAAAATGGCATTTCTAACAAATGGACTAATTTAGCTGATACTAGCTTTATTATGCCTTCTCACCTTTCGGTACAGGGCCTAGAAGAAGTACTAAATTTAGATAATATTCAAATCAAAAAACTTGCTAGCCTTTCAATTAACTCAAGAATGTTTTTAATTAAACAGGATAATAAAGTAATAGCCTCAGAGCTTAGTATCGCCGCCCTACCTGGGGTTCTTCGCATTTTATCAAGCAATCCCGAAGATCGCCAAATGGGCAATGAGTTAATGGATGAATATGCCGGAAAATCAATTGCTGAGTGGGTCGAGAGTTTGCATAAGCAACTGAGTCAGGTAGAATGAGGAGTAACATATCGTGATCAAGAAATTAGCTAATCTTATTATTTTTGCACTAATATTAAGTACCGCAGAAGCTGGAGTGTGGCAAACTGTTAGCACTTGTATTACCGATCCCTGTAATTGTGGAGCTTCTAATCCTAATAGGTTTGAGAATTGGGATGGAGAAAGACTTGATAAAGGTCCAGAGAACAAGCTATGTCCACCATGGAACAAAGGCTCAGGCCGTGATGATAATACTTGCCTGGCAAATACAGCATACCCAGAAGCATTTACTCTTTATCACGGTGAGTTTTGTGGTGAAGAGTCTCCTGACAGCACTTATTTTGAGCCAAAGATAACCGTAAGGTCACAGCATTGTAATGCCGCAGGGTGCTGGACTAGGAGCGATGATTTAGGCTGGGATGGCGAGTGTATAACTATGGTTGGTGGCTACGTATCACCGCTACATAGAATGTGCGCTCGAGTCGCCCTTCCAGCTGGATTAGTCGAAGGTATCGAAGAAGATCCTGGGTACACCAAAGGTGAGCATTTAAATTTTGAAGGTGCTACAAAACCAGACGAACCAATACAGACCTCAGATGGAGGAGAAATACTACCCGATTTACCAAAGCTTTGTTTGTACAGAGATCCCTCTCTTTACTCCGATGAAATAGTTCCTCTAGATGCCCTTGATCTTAACCCAAACAAGCAGCCTATCCATAAAACACAAGGTGTACACCCGGTTGTAGAAGCGCTAATTTTCTTCTCTCAAAACGCAGCGTCTTTTGGTTCATCAGTTATTTCGATGTTTACAAGCTTATTAGATAGCCTTTTAGGGGGTGACACTGATGGAACAACTATTGGGTCTGTGCTGAAGGATACATTTAATTTTTTAAGTGGGCTGTTTGAGGTATTTGGCACGGTCTTTATTAGCAACATAGAAGAAGCCGCTCAAATTAATAGAATTGTCCATGATGATATCTATGGATGTGTCAATATACCTATGGGCCCAAATCCTCCTCCTTATTGCGAAGAAATAGAGCCTACTGCAGCTATCGCTACTACTCAACGTATTTGCTACCATGATTTAAATGGAGATTTGATTACCTCAATTGAAGGAGAAGAGTGCGTTATTTCTAATTTACGCAATAATTATATTCATAATAGTATCCGGGTGAGCTATGATAAGTTTATACCACTCTGTGAAAATGGAGAAGATACTTCAACAACCGATTTATGTGTGGATATTGATAATCTTGGCGCTTTTAGCTCTGCCCAAGCAATGCACCTAGCAACAGGACGTAAAGACATAATAAGAACGTGCGAAACGGCTGTTGCTGGAGAACCTTGCGTGCGAACTATGATTAATCATACATGTAGCGTTGATAGTAATGGTTGTAATGAAGGGTTTCGAGTAGTTTATGCAGCATATTTAGGTAGCTATTCAACTCCAAGCCCTTATTTCAGAGACGATATGAATGACTGCCCTAGCGCAGTGAATGCAACTTGCCAGAAAATATGGGGAGTAAATGTAGGCGAATTTGCTGATATTAGCCTAGTATTTGACCCTGCGCAAAATACCTTTGATACTCTACCATTAACAGAAAGTTTAACTTTAGCAAATACTGAAGGTGAACCCGAGACTTTTGACGCACGAATAGTCAGAATCGCAGAATTTGATGATTTCACTCAAGACCCCAACGAAATCTGTGTTTTTGAAGGAGATCGAGTGGTTGGTTGCCAACCACGGGCGCCAAGGCCAAAAGCTTTGATTCATGAATGCGATAGTAATGTTATTCCTGGACTGAGTTGTACTACAAATTACTTTAATCCAAAATTTATTGCTTCTTATAAAATACCTTATAGAACTGGCTTAGACCCTGATGATATTGCCTACGACATTAGTGGGTCCGTTATTGAACCATTATCCAACCATTCTAACTCGACCTTCTCTGGTGTTATTAACTTAATTGGCAATGAACTTGAGGCGTTTGTAACCGACGATACTTTTGCTTCAAGACCATTTTCGGGACCAAATGCTCCGACCCCTGCTAGTATTTTTGGAACTTATCAAAATAATATCCCTCCAATTACTCCTGATGGAATTGAAAACCTGGAAGCTGTTTATGTTAGTGGCCTGGAATATATTAATGATAAATATCACCTAGGTGGAAAATATGCCTGTCTGTCAAACTTTAACAACTCACATTGTCCAACCGATCCAACTTTATGCGTATTAACTAAGCTAGAAAATAGCGATGTAGTTCTATGTAGTGAGTTTTTTGACAAGCGCCGTGAACATAATAGCCTTGAACAATGCACAATATTTCAAAATAGTAACTGCAATTACGTTGATTCTATAGATAAAATTGGTGGTGGTACAATAGAAATTAAACAGTGCACTAATGGAAGTAAATGTTACAATTCAGATGTAGAATTATGTAAAGTAACTACCGATTTAGCAAATCGATTTGACCCAAGTCCAGACCTAGGAGAGACTTTATCTGATTCAGAATATTTTGATACTGCTGGCACCTCATCAAGCGGTCATGCAGTATCTATTCTCAACGAATATGACGATAACCTATATGGATTAAGAACCAAAACAGCAATTGAACGAGGCTATTGTGTTGAAATACCACTTGGTGTGTGTTCTGCACAAAGCGAGCCTAATGAGGATAATGGTTACGCCTCATGGCCTGAAGCTTTATCTGGCGAAGATTCGCTTGGGACTTGCGCAAACGGACTAAATCCTTTGAGCGAGCTTAAGCGCAAATGCGTACCAGACCCAATAAATAAAACCTTTAATCTAGAACCACTATTTTTTATTGAAGATGGAAATAAAATTTATACTGATGTGAAGTGCCAAGAAATACCTTGAGTTAAATTAAACAATACAGTTTTCCAGATTTCTGGTTATTTTATAATATACCCAGATTCTTGTAGTATAGTAAATTAAACTGTTGGTTTACTATACTACATTAATGGACACTCAATTCCACACGAATAAGACTCCTCACCACTCATATTTGATTGTGAGTCTAATGAAGAAATTGCATTAACAAGATTCATATCTTCCTCCTCTGCACTTACTATTTCGCTCATTATAGAAAGAGCTTTTTTAGGTGGTTTTAATAAAGTTAACCGCTCTTCAAATAATATTTTAGCGCCACTTTTAAGTTCAATAGATTCGTATTTTCCGGGGTTGTTTAAAAACTCAATCTCAAGCTCAAAGTCACTAAGACTTTCTACCTTTAAACCTTGATTAGAACATTGAGTATAATTAATTTGATTAATCAGAATTTTTTTTACAAAATCTGTACTCTTCAAGTTATCCAATATACCTTTAATAGCATAGTCGCTTAATGGCAGCTTACCCTTATTCTTTATAAGGTCTATCAAGTTTGGATCAGGAGTTTGTGCTTGGCAATTAATACTAAGATGCTCAAAATTTTCCTTAATTAGCGAGGCTTCTATTAAATAATATAAATTTTGATCGCTTACAGCCGTGTTATTTAAACTAACTGAAGACAGTTTTGGGGCCAGTTTAATTAAATTATCTAGCTTACCTAACGGTTCAATTATATTAACATTTAAATCTATTTTTTTTAGGTATTTCTTATCAAACAAAGGTTCGAACGTTTTTCCCTTACCATCAAAACCAATTCCAATACAATTATTGTCAAGACATATTTCTTCTATTACTTTATTATCAGATAAACCTTCTAAAACTTTACTAAACCATAAATAATCACCTTGGTTTTGATGCAAATTAAGGTATTTTAAATTTAAACAACTACTTAATATATTTTTCAATATATTTGGCATCTTCACAGTATTATTCAGATTTAGGTAAAGTTTTTGCAACTTGTTGGTACCAAAATTATAAACCTCCTCACCCTCCTCCTCATTAATTGCATTTTCAGTTAAATCTAGTTCCTTTAAACAAGATTTACCCTTACCAATGGCTTAAAATATTGCGCGCGCCCCTTCTGCTCCAATCTTATTCTGACTTAAATTTAGACATTCCAAATATCCGCTTTCAGATAAAACTAATTCCGCAAGTAATTTTGCAGAATCAGGGCCAAAGCCCACACGAACTAATGAAAGCTTTGTTAGTTTTGTTAAAAGCCAAACGTCTTTTTGATATTCAATAACCCTACCCAAACCTTCTATTATTGATCTGATTAATAGATCTTGATGCTCACATACAGCATTAATTTTGTTATAATCAACGCCTTGAATCCTAAATTCAGACAAGCCTTTCTGATCATTTTTAAGTTCTTTACCTAATTTTTCAAACGAATCTTTGCTTGTCTTTAACAAAAATACGTTAAAATTTATTTCTAAAGGATATCTATACTTAAAGCTTGTTGCCTGAGGATATTTTTGCATCGCCTCTGTAATTGCATTTAAAGAACCAGAAGTTAAAGTTTCTCGCGGAGCAATGACGTTAAAATTAGTTGGATTTCTTATGAACTCTACTATGGTTGAAGCTCTATCATACATAATATACCTACTTTATTTTAATGATATATCAGCATATAACAAAAATAATTTTTTGCAATCTAAAGAGGGAAAACTTGACTTAACCGAAACTAGTGTAATAATTATGTTAAATAAACAATATAATTACTACTATGAAAAATTTAGATGAAAAATTGCTAGAATATTTTACCAATAAAAAATTATCAGAGATAAAATATTTTACTAAATCGCTGCCAAAAGAAGAGCAAGAGAAACTTTTGGATAAAATTTTTGAAGCACATAAAACTCAGAATTTTGACCCCTTAAAAGTAACCTTGCGCTTCTGGCCAAAAGAACGAAAAAAAGATTTATTGAATGATAATAAACTATTAAACAAACAAGAGCGCCTAGACAAGGATATGCTACAAATACTTTCTAAAGAGTATTATGCACAACAAATTAATGAGCTAGAAACTAAAATTAAAGCAGGAGCCAACCTTCACTCTATAAAAGATAAATATGGAAGAGCGGCTTTCAACATCGCTTTTTCAAAAGAAAATACTGAATTAATGAAGTTTTTGATTCAAAAGAAAGTCGAGTGCCATGAAACTTACCCAAATCATGGCAGCCTAAATGTTCTTCAAATAGCTGCAAAAAATGGCGATATTGAACTAGTAAAAATTGTTCACGATAAGTTCAAATTATCTTATAAAGGAGCTCTGCATTTAACCATACAAAATAAGCACCCTAAAGCGTTAGAATTATTACTAAAACTTGGCGCAAATCCAAACGATACATATAAAGGATCACTTCCTTTGCATGAAGCATTCTCTTTGTTAGAAAACAATAATGATGATTATAATAAAATAGCTTCTAATAATATAATAAACATCTTATTAGAAGCAAACGCTAGCGTAAATAATTGTGTAAATGCGCAGTCACCTCTACATTTAGCAGCAAAATACCCTGATGCCTATTTTATCGCACGAAATCTTATCGATAATGGAGCTAGTTTATTACGCAAAGATGCTGATGGAATGACGCCAATTCATGTAGCAGCGAAATACGGAAACATAGCTTTTTTAGAAGATATAGTTCCAGGGCAATCTAACGGATTATTTTCATTTATTACTAATAAACTTGGTAAACATCATAAAGCCTTAAACAAGCAGGACATTGATGGTAATACTGCGGCTCATTTACTTATTAAATATATGGCCAATAAAGAGCCAAATTATAAAACATTAGAAATATTTAAGAAAATAATTTCTCATATGGATGATATTGACCAAAAAAATCATTGCGGTCAAACTATTCTTTTTGAAGCATCTGCTAATAATTTACCACTAGAAGCTATTGAAGCTATATTTGAGCATAAAGCCAACCCGAATATAGTCGATAATTCAGGACACGGGTGTTTGTCCGTATTAAATAGATATCCTGATTTGACGCAAAAAAAACTTGCACCCTCGATAGCAAAACTTTTAATTGAGCATAAAGCCAACCCAAATATAGTCGATAATTTTGGCCAAAAAGCTAATTACTATATTGATGATATAGAAACTATAACTCTTCTCTTCAAACATGGTTTGACTCTTGAAAAATCTGATGCATTTGCAAATGATAGGGATCTATCGACAACACATCCATTAGTAACATTTTCATCAATTCAGCTCTCAAACACTGACATGTTTATTAAGCTACTTAAGTTATATACGGATTATGGATTTAATATTAATGAACAAGATAAAAACGGTAATAGTTTTGCGCATCATTTAGCTATTAGGAATGATGAATATAGTGAACTTAATAATCATGATAAGAGGGAGCTATCAAAATATTTAATAGAGAACCACAAGGCTGACTATGAACTCTGTAATCACACAGGACTCAAACCATTAGATTATAGTAACAACCAATCTCTAAAAGATTTATATAACAAAACGTTAGAGCCAATTGGAGATCTTGATGGAGATTTTGATTATGACTATTATCTTGTCCAAGAGTAGCTTATTCGCCCACAAAAAGGTGCAGATGCTATGCATGAGTAGTTTTTGCCGAATTTATTTGGCGCGTCGGCTATAAACTCTTCTTCAGTTCATACAGCGCATCAAGCGCCTCGCGCGGAGAAAGCTCGTCTGGTTTTATTTCTTTGACCTTATCCAATAGCTCCTGATAAGGTTTCTCCAATGAACTTATTGTCTCAACCGAAGAAGGTAAAGCTTGCATATCAAAAAGGTCTAGGTTATTTGATTCAGAGCTCATTAATTGCTTGTTTTTATCTATTGATTCCTTCTCAAGCTTAATTAATATTTTCTTCGCTTTACTGATCACCGACTTTGGCAAACCAGCTATTTGCGCAACATATACACCATACGACTTGTCAGCAAAACCAGGAATAATTTTATGCAAGAATAATATCTCATCATTTCGCTCTTTAATATCAACGGTATAGTTCAACAAAGACGGAAAAACATCAGTCATCTTTGTCAGCTCATGATAATGCGTTGCAAACAAACAGCGGCTCTTGCTTTTATCATGAATATATTCCAGAACTGACCAGGCTATTGCCACGCCATCATAGGTCGATGTTCCCCGCCCCACTTCATCTAATATAACCAGTGATTTATGCGTTGCCTGAGCCAAAATAGTTGATGTCTCAAGCATCTCTAGCATAAAAGTAGATTGCCCCTTGCCAAGATCATCACCTGCTCCAATACGACTAAATATTTTATCTACTATACCGATTTCTGCTTTTGCAGCGGGAACAAAGCAACCAATCTGCGCAAGTATTGCAATAATCGCATTTTGACGCAAGAAAGTACTTTTACCAGCCATATTTGGGCCAGTAATTAGCCAAACACGATTGTCGAAATCTAAATTACAACTATTATCCACAAACGAATTATTCGACTTTTGCAGATTTTGTTCAACAATTGGATGACGCCCAGCGGCTATATTAAACTTAGTGTCATTACTTAAAACCGGTCTAGAGTAGGTATTTTCATCAGCAATGACAGCAAAATTAGAAAATATGTCTATCATAGTTAATGCTCGCGACATACTCAATAAAAATTGCTGATTATCTATAATTTGCTGACATATGCCTGCATATAACTCTTGTTCTAAGTTAATTACTAAGCTGCGCGCACTAACCAACTTTGCCTCAATCTGACGAAGTTCTTCTGTAGTGTATCTTGCTGAGCTCACCGTTGTTTGACGGTGGATAAATTTTTCATCAGTTATTTTACTTGAATTTTTAGAAGTAACGTCAATAAATAGACCTAATACATTGTTATTATTAATCTTAAGGCTGTCAATTCCTGTTTCTTGACGGTATTTATCTCGTAATTTTAATATATGACTTTGCCCATTTTGTAGCAAATCATTCAACTCATCAACTTTTGGATTGTAGCCATGCTTAATTATCCCACCATCTTTAATATTATTCTGGGCATTATCATCAATCGACTCATCAATTAGTGCATAGAGATCTTCCAAACCAAACAAGCCTTTGGTAATAGACTGAATATATTCTGGCAGTTGCGCACCAATATCTATTGCAAATTTTGCTCCAAGTTGCTGTGCGATTTCGATCGTATACTTAATACTTAATAAATCTTTTGGCGTACTTCGGCCCATATTAAGACGAGTAATGCACCTCTCAAGATCCCCCGTATGCTTCAAAAGAGATCGCGCACTATGCGTAAACTCAATATTATTTAAGAAAAAGTCAGTCCTATCTAGGCGTTCATTAAGAGAGTTGATATCCATTAATGGGTTTGATAAAATCTGAAATAACTCGCGTCCACCTGGCTTTGTCACAGTTTTATTGATACATGAAAATAAACTCCCCTTATAAGCACCATTCATTGTTTGAATTATTTCCAAATTTTTGCGAGTTGAGGCATCAATACTCATAAATTTATGAAAGCTAATAATCTTAGGTTTGCGCAGCTTTGGCAAAGATTCTTTTTGAGTAAGTGATATGTATTCAAGCAGACCTCCTAAAGATGAAACTTGAACATCAGATAGTTCGCCAATTGCTTTCAGGTCATGTATCTTATAAAACTCCAATATGTTTTTTTCACACTTAGCTTTTGAATAAAAACTATCCACTTGAAATGAAATCCTTTTATCCATTTGAGAACTTATATCATCAGCTATTTGAGTGCATCGATGATGCTCAGCTAGAAGTATCTCCCTAGGGCCTATCTTGACAAGCTCATTTATAATCTCAGATTCTGGCACCTGTGAAATGGCAACATATGAAGTCGAAAGATCAACATAAGCAAGGGCGGCATCTCCTTTGTTAATTGCGATATTTACTAGATAATTAGGAGCCAAGGGCGATAGAAGCGATTCTTCAATTATCGTTCCAGGAGTAATTATTCTTGTTACCTGGCGATTAACCACAGCCTTATAACCACCGCGCTTTTTTGCCTCTTCTGGAGTCTCGAGCTGATCACAAATTGCGACTTTGAAATCATCTTCCAATAATTTATTTAAGTAGTTTTCAAGAGCATGATGGGGCACTCCACACATCTCAATCTCATGAGAGTTAGTTTTTCCTCGCTTAGTCAAGGCAATTCCTAAAACACGACTCGCGGTGATTGCATCCTCATAAAATAACTCGTAAAAATCTCCCATACGAAATAGCACTAGGCACTCTAAATTAGCAAATTTAATATCTAAAAATTGCTTCATGACCTGAGTAGCTTCAGCGTAGTGGTATTTTTCTTTAAACTCTGACTCTTGCATATATTCTAACTAAATAATAACATGGTATCGATTATTTTTTACACCATATTAAACCATTAATCAATGACGAAGAAAACAGACAAATATCCCCCTAGCCTATCTGTTTGATAATAATCTCCTCTATCTCGCCTTTTTTCGCTAGCTCTACACCTCCTATTTGAGCTATGGATGGTTGCCCACCGCCCTTACCTCCAAGTAGTGGCATTGCTTTAGCAGCTATATCTTTGGCATTTATCTCCGGCAACAACTTTTTTGATACCGCAACAATTACTGATAGCTTCTCACCGTTTGGAAAAGCATATGCTAAGATTAAATTATCAAATTTTTTAGTTAAATTATCCGCAGACATACGAACTATTTTTGCATCGCTGACATCAGAGAGCGTCTTATAAATAAATTTAGCTCCATCTCGCACCTCAACCCCTTGATCATCAAGCTCTTGCGGTGATAGAGAAAGCTGCGCTAATTGCATTTTTTCTAACTTTTTCTCAAGTTGTTTATTAGTGCTAAGTAATAGATCTACTTTTTCTAATAACTCTT
>JBMGNO010000022.1:0-18707 GCA_049739405.1 Rickettsiaceae bacterium | reverse complement strand
ACCCTTCAAAATTTCCAAAGCCAGTAGTTGGGTGGGGAAAAAAAGAGAAACAAGACATTGAGAGGCAATTAAAACAAGATTCGATAGACAAAGCAAAAAAGTTAGCCAAGACATTAAATGATTTAGGTAATATTGCCAAAAAACCATCTGATCAAGATCAATTAAAATCATTAGAAGAAACTTTGTTTGTAAATTATTTAGAAGGAGTAAAGCAAAAATTAAATAAGAGTAAGTCTAAAACAGACGCACAAGTTGGAGCATCTGAGAAGTCTCAAACAAAAGCTTATAAATTACTCGGTGAAAGAACTGGTAATACTAAAGAGGTTGAGAAGCTTGCCAAATTAATTGACTCTGGTTTTACTACTCAAAATTTAAAAGATGCTTCTAAAGTAGTAAATGGTAAGAATTTAAAAGATGCTTCTAAAGTAGTAAATGGTAAGAATTTAAAAGATGCTTTGTTTAATTGTGTAGAAGATTTATTGAACGGTAAATTAACTCTTAAAGTATTGTCTAAGTTTGACGAACAAAAAGATTTTATATTGGATAACTTAAAAAATAAAATAGCAACTAATCATAATGTTGTACATAATTATTATGCGGTAAAATCATTAATAAAACAAGTAGAATCGGCCAAAAAAGTTATTAATAAGATATGTCATGCCTTATTACATGATGAAGATGAAAACTTAAATTATCTAAAAAATTTAATTGCACAGAAAAAATTTACTTTGGTGGGGGGTGATGACAGATCTTATGACAAATATGATCGATACGATCCGCATGCGGAAATGAATTTGGCCATATATTTATACAATAAAAATCGCGCAGGAGATTTTTATTTTGGAATTAGCAAGTTAAAATGCTACGACTGTGATAAAGATTTAATGACATTAAACCAGTTTTCAAATTTAACTATATCAAGTAGAGGTTCTCATAATGTGAAATATTCACATGTAAGACACGAATATGATATGGCTAAACTATTAAAGCAAGATAATTGGGTAGTTGAGGAATTTAATAAGTATATCAGTAACTTACCGGCTAGTGAACAAGGTTCGTGTCGTGAAGATTTTTCTGATTCATCTTCTATGGTCAAGTTAGATGTGTTAGGGAATGGTTAGACAAATAAAAAATTAATTTATTACACTTTTATTCTCTAATTATGAAGTATTTAAGGCTTATAATATTTACAAAAATATAGAAATATATAAATCTAAAAAGAGATCTGCATTATTCATAACGTATGCTGTTTTAATATAAATACTTAAATTAATAGATAACTATAAATCACCTTGATAATCAATAGGTTATAGAATGAATTTAATCTATCTTATTTGTAATTATTTTTTATCATATAACCCCATCATAATATTCTTACGCCTCACTAAATTTAAGGTTGCATCTGCTTTTAAGTCGTAGTAGGGTGAAAAAAGATTAATTTAAATTTTAGTGATATGGCTAAAACTAAAGCAAAAAACAAGAAGAAAGAGATAGGCCATAATTTTATTAGAATAGGTACAAGACCTTGCAAGGCACAAAAACCTGATCCTGAAGGAATAGTTTTTGATAATTATGGTCATGTAGTCTCAATTGATACTAAACATATTGATTTATCTAATCTGAGTAATTATGAAAAATTGAGTACGCGCGAGGTTCCAGGTTTTTTCCTTGTTTGGGAAAATTTGCCTAAATTAGCAATTATTACAGGTGCCAATGGAGTAGGGAAATCTTATTTATTAGAGCAAATTTATCATTTTATCAAGAACGAAAATAAGTCTAATATTAAAGTTACTTGTGAAGGTATAGAATTTAATAATTCTGAAAATGGTAATTCTTTTGTAGAAAATACAACAAATTTAGAAAATTATTTTCGTAAGGATGAAGATAAAGAAAAACAAGTTGAAAGAGTATATAAATTTATCAAACATAATAAATCCAAAAAGCCGGATGATATACTGAACTATTCTCATGAACCATATCTTGGTAAGTTTTTATTAAAAAATATGCCAGAAATTTGTGCTCTATCTGAAATTAAGATAAAGCAAGTTATTGCAGATATATTAAGTGATAAGTCAATTTTTTCTGCTAGTTCGCAGCAAGTTAATTACCAGATAAAATATCTAATAAAAAGTGCAATTAAAGTTCAAGAAAATAATTTTAACAGATTGAAAGAAGATTTAAAGCATGTTTCAAAAGTACGAATTTTATGTAATTATTGGTTAGCAAAAAACCTTAATAAAAGCCGTTCAGATTTTGATGATTTATGTGAAAACATAGAAGAATTAAATAAATTAATTAATGATTATGCAAAGGATAAATTAAAACAAGCTAATATATTAGACGAATTTAACCAATTATTACCAGAAAATTTTGAGCACAAATTAATTTTAAACGATTATGATGATGTTCAGGTGAGTAATAACAGAACAGGGAATAGTTTTCAGATAGAATATTTATCATCTGGGCAAAAGTTAATTTTAAAAGTTGCAACCTTATTATTTTATAATCAAGGATTAAGGGCCAATAATCAACAAGATGGAGAAATTGTTGAAAAAGCAAATTTAATGCTGCTTGATGAACCTGATCGTAGTTTGGATCCAAAACTATGTAAAATATTGTTTGAAATAATTCAAAAATTAGTTACTGAACATAATATACAAGTCATAATGACAACGCATCGGATGGATACTATAGGCCTAGCTGATCCAAATAGTATTTTTGTATTAAAGAAAAATACATTATCAGATTATAGTATGGAATCGGACCCTGAGGCCATGGTAGACAGAGTTGAAACAGTAATGATGAAGATGAGTAAACATGAGACATATAATGAATTGTCTGACGGCACAATGTCTATTGATCGACTAAAGCGAGTATTTGTGGAAGCCCAAGATGATGTTAAATTTTATCATTTATATTATCGTAAACTTTTAGCAGCTAAATTATTGAATACCAAACTAGGGTTAATTTTCATGCCAGCTGGTAGGGATTCACTAGATGCAGATTCTTTGGATAAATTAAAAGATAAACTCAATGAAATGAAAGCAAAAGGTTTAAACGATGATTTAACAGAATGCCTAAAGTTATTTAAAAAAGTACGCGGTAGTAATCATAGTGTTGGTGGATGTGGAGCTCTTATAAAATTAATACAAGGAATAGAACCATTTACATTTGATGAAAAAGGTATTGTTACAGGCCAAAGTAATGAAAAACCTTCTCACAAGAATACCGTAGCAATAAGAGATAAAGATAGACAAACAGTAGAGCAAATACTCGCTGATCGCAAGAAAGGGATCTTTACGCTTGATTACCATAGTATAGAAAACTACTTATGCTCACCAATAAATCTCTATTCCGTGTTGTCCAAAAAGGGCGTAGAAGGATTTAATTTTAATGATCTACAAGATCTGGCCGATCCGCAAAAACTGCAAGGGTATGTCAAGGAAGTTTTAGAATATTTGTATGAACGTCAGAGCAAAATAAATAATCTTAGGAATGCTTTTTTTAAAGAAAGGTTAGAAAAATTGAATGAATTAAGCCTTTCAGAGCCTAAAGAAGAAGAACAAACAGAAGATAACAAGCCAAAACCTGCATCCATAAAATCATTACAAACTAATATCAATGCTGCTAATGCATTGATTGAAAAATTCAATTCATTCTCTGAAGCAATAAAAGGTTATGCTGATATTAATAATATTATAGAAGAAGATTTGAAATTATTACCGAGTAAATATAAGCGTGAAATTAGGAAGAAAATTCAAGGTAAATTAAACATTACTGATGTATTTAAAAGTTTAGAACATTATTATTTTCAGCAGCAAAACATAATTAACCAAAATCAGGAGGAGTTAGACTCTTTATCAGGAGATAGTAAATCTTTAACCTTATCAGAAATACTGAGTAAAGAAATTGACCTCAAATTATTTGATGTTGAACAATTCAGTGATGCTGAACAATTACAGTCAAGATTGCTTAAAGAGCTAGATAGTATTTGTCAACAAAACAAGAGCAATATTAAAAAGATTACAAGTGAATTAGAAAAGATTAGAGAAACTAATTCTGAATATCAATTTATTACTGAAGATAAAGACTTAATTACTACAAGGACCTTAGTAAAGGAAATAGATACTGATGAGGAAAATAATCATTGGCAATTTAAATTACCTAAATTTTTTAATGAAATACAAGGTCATGCTTTATACGATCACATCACAACAATAATATTTGGATCCAAATATCATCATAAAGACAAAATTTTTGATGGTATTCAAGATGTACCGGCTGAGTTATTAAACTATAATTTACAACAAACATTCCATGATGTCATAGACTTTAGCCATGATTGTAATATAACAGGGGCTGATTTATAGCTAAATGTATGAAACATAGAAATACCAACTTTATCTTAAACGAATCCGCAAATTATTATCAAAAAGCTGTTCAATCTGATTTAATGCAGGTAACAATAAAAGGTCGCAAGGGTAAGCAGGTTGTGATGCCTGATGGTAGTAAAGTAGTTGAGTTTATTAATTGCTCATATCTAGGGTTAGATTTACATCCCAAAATTGTTAAGGCAAGTAAGGTGCTCGATAATAGTTGGGGAGTTAATTTCTGTTGCGCTCGTTCTCGCTTTTCAATTGAACCGCAAAGGGAATTGGAAGAAAAATTATCATCTTTATTTGGGGGTAGGGCAATCACCTTTCCTTCAGTTACAACAACACATGTGTCTGTGTTACCGTTAATTGCTAGCGGCATTTTATTAGACGCAAAATATCCGCCAAAAGTTACCATAGTTTTTGATCGATTTGCACATTCTTCAACGCAATATCTTAAGCCTATATTGGCTCAAGAAGCAGAGATAGAAACTATCGCTCATAATGATTTAGAACATTTACGTAGAATAACGGTTGAGAACAAAAATAGAGGCCGAAAAGTCGTATATGTTGCTGACGGTATTTATTCAATGGGAGGACTTTGTCCTATCAAAGAATTATTGTCAATGGCAGAAGAATTAGATATGTATATTTATTTAGATGATGCACATGGCACCTCAATATTTGGCCAGCAAGGAGAAGGGCCAGTGTTGCATGAATTGGCTGAAAAAAGACCCAAGAATTTATTTATTAGTTTTTGCTTGTCAAAAGGGTTTGGCTGTAATGGTGGAGGCATTTTATTGCCGACAAAAAAGCAAGAACTAACAGTTCGAACATATGGTCAAATTTATGCATTTTCAGCAGCATTAGATTTTTCGATAGTCAATGCTTGTTTAGAAGCAATTCATTTACATAAAGATGGTACTGTTCACAAATTACAAAATAAGCTGCGTGATAATGTCGCGTTATATGATTCATTAATGAATTTAGATTTACCATTTAGCCCCATCAGAATGATTATGATAGGCAATGAAGATAAAGCAATAGAGTTTTGTAAGTCACTATTAAACCAAGGATTTTTCACATCAGTAACGTTTTTTCCAATAGTGCCGCGTGATAAAGCGCAGATTAGAATTTGCATAGCAGCGAATCACACAACAAAGCAAATTAAAGAATTGATCAGTGCAGTTAAATTGATAATGAATAAAATGGAACTAATTTAATGAAAGATATTAAAAACGTAAATGTTCTGGGGGTCGGTTTGGGTCCTTCCAACTTATCTTTGGCAAGTATAATTCAGGATCGCGGTCTTATATCGCAGAATTTTTCTTGTTTATTTATTGACAGTAAAGAAAAATTTGAATGGCATACTGGTATGTTAATACCCGGCATGTCTTTGCAAGTTCCTTTTTTCCGGGATCTTATTACGACGCATAACCCTAAAAGTCAGTTTACTTTTTTAAATTATTTGAAGGCACAAAATAGGTTAGACCAATTTATTAATTTACGTACTTTTTATCCTACTAGAACAGAATTTTATGATTATTTAAAGTGGGTTTATGAGCAAATAAAACATTTAACAGAGTTTGGATGTGAAGTATTGGATATAGAACCAGTTTTTGATAATAATAAAAATATCATCAAATTAAAAGTAAATTATTTGGATCATAAAATGGATACTAAATTTTCTGTTTTAACAAATAATATTATATTATCAATTGGTGCTGAACCAAATATACCAAATAAATATAATGATCAACGCATATTACATACTGCAAATTTACTAACCAAAGTGCCAGTGAATTTTCCTGAAAAAGATGGTAAATATAGTTTTGTAGTTGTTGGTTCTGGACAAAGTGCAGGGGAGTCTGTGTTTTATTTAATGCAAAATTATCCAAACTCAAAAATATCCTGGTGTTTTAGAAATGTTACCTTACATAGTACGGATAATAGTCCTTTGGTAAATAAATTGTATCACGGAAATTCCATTGATCCATTTTATAATCTTAATAATCTAGAAAGAAAAAAAGTGCATGAAGATTTGCAAAATTCAAATTATTCTGTGGTAGATGTCGAATTATTGAATGATATTTTTAAAATGCAATATTTGGAATCTTTGGATGGTAAAAATAGACTACAACTATGTCCAAGATATGATTTTAAAGAAGCGACTCCTAATCAAAAGTATATTGCAACAAAGTTTTTTGACCATATCTTAGGTAAGAGCATAACAAAAAAAAGCGATAGTTTGATTTTAGCTACAGGCTATAATAAACAAAAATACACCCATTTATTAAAACAATTAGACGGGTATTTAATCAAAACTACCGATAATGAATATGTTATAAACCGAAATTATAGTATCCAAACTAATCAAAAACTAAAAGCAAATATATATCTACAAGGTTATTGCGAAAAAACTCATGGACCTAGTGATTCTACGCTCGCTATTTTACCTCATCGTTCTAATATTATTTTAAATTCAATAATAGGTATCAAAAATACAGTTAAAAAACCTGTCAAACAATTTTACATGTGAGGTATTGTAAATGAAGATAGAAAAATTAGATATTAATGAGCTAGAAACGATATATGGTATTAAAGCAAAGCTACTTAATATACCATCTGAGGCTATATATCTTGGATCAATGATGGGAGTATTAAGACCACATGAATCTACTAGGCGTCACGCGCATCATGAATATGAAAAATTTATTATTGTACGTGGAAAAGGTATAATTATTGGTAATGAAAAGTGTGATGTTGTCACTGGTGATATTTGTTGTTTTTGTCCTGGGGAACAGCATAAACTTTTGAATGCTTCTGATAGTAATAATTTAATTTTTATATCCATTTGGTGGGCAAATGCTGATGGCGCTGTAATACCTTTAAAGAATAAAACAAGTTATAATAAATATAATAGAATTATTTTTTCTCCTCCCGCTACACCTAACGGATTTTTGCATTTAGGACATATTGCAGGGCCTTATTTAGCCGCGGATATATTAAAGAGATATTACAAGGAAAGGGGAACAAATGCTTTTCATATTAGCGGTACTGATGATCATCAAAGTTATGTAAAGTTAAAATCGCAAGAAGTATTAAAGTCTCCTGATTTAGTTGTTAAAGAATTTAAACAATCTATTAAGGACGTTTTTAAGAAATTACAAATTGATTTTGATGTATTTTATAACCCTTTGAATAATTCTGAATATGTATTTCATGTAAGTAATTTTTTTCAAGTATTATTTACTAATAATAAGATTGTGCCCAAAACTAAAGACAGGCCTTTTTGTAGTAAATGTGATATTTGGTTGTTTGAAGCTCATATTGGTGGTAATTGCCCACATTGTAATTCTTCTTGTGGAGGTGGGGGGTGTGAGACCTGCGGTATACCAAATGATTGTGTAAATTTGAAGAATGCTTTCTGCAAACGATGTAAATCGTCTCCTGTAATGCGGCAAAATAGACAATTATATATTGTATTACAAGATTTTGTGCCACAGTTAAAACAATATTACGAGAGATTGAATATACCACAAAAAGTACGTTCCTTGTTAAGGAAAATATTAGATAAACCACTGTTAGATTGGCCAATAACACACAATTCTGACTGGGGTATAAAATCACCTTTAATTCCCTTCAAAAGCCAAAGACTTTGCTCTTGGTGCGAGATGGTGCCTGCTTATGTGACATCCCTTCAAAACAAAAAAGATAATTATCAAGAATTATGGAACAGTGATAACTGTAAAATAGCTTTATTTTTTGGTTTTGATAATACATATTTTTATATGGTAGTTATGCCTGTACTACTTATGGCTTATGATCCTTTAATAAAGTTACCGACCGAGATAATTTATAATGAATTTTATACTTTAGAAGATTCAAAATTTTCTACTAGTAGATCACATGCGGTTTGGGTAAAGGATTTTGCTAATGAGGTACCAAGTGATTATATTCGTTACTATTTATCATCTACGCGACCGGAATATAAGCGTACTAAGTTTTCACATAAGCATTTTGTTAAAACTATCAATAATGATTTAGTTAAAAATTTATCTGGTTGGATTAATAGTTTATCAGGGAAATTGTCTAATGATTTTGATAGTATTTCCCCAGATGGTGGTGAGTGGACAATGGAACATGAAGAATTTGTGCAATATTTAGGTTTATTTTTAGATCAATTAAAGCGTTTTTATAGCACTGAATATTTTTCACCTAATAATATTATTGCATTATTGAAAGAATTAATTACTAAGATACAAAAATTATCTTATACTTCAGAGTATTTTAATACAAAAGATTATTTTGATAAGATCGAATATAATACAACTATAGTATTAGAATTAACTGCTTTAAAATATTATGCACTGGCCTCTAGACCTATAATGCCTAACTTTGCAAATAAAGTATTAAAATCATTAAATCAAGAGTCTAATTTAATATATGATAAAACAATTAGTTTAATGCCAAAAAATATTAAAATTCATAATTTATCGCAGTGCCTATTTTCTAAAGTGGAATTATGAGAAATAAATATGATGTATTAATTATTGGTGGAGGTGTTTTTGGAGCAGCTATATTTTATTATCTATCGAAGAATACTAGTTTAACGGTATGTTTATTGGAGCAAAAAAAATTTTGTAGTGGGGCAACAAGACATTCTGGCGGATTTATTAGAATGTTGCACCCTTCAAAAAAATTATCAGAATTAGCAGCCAGAAGCTTTAAAGAATATGTTAATTTTAAACAAAATATAGGTACATCTTGTGGTTTTGTAGAAACAGGATTTACTACATTAATGAAAAAATCTGATTTTACGCTGATTAAAGATAATATAAAAATATTACGTAATTTAAACATAAAAATAGAAATATTTGATACCGCATCTGTAGTATTTAATGGTACACATTTTTATATAGCAGATGATGAAGTATTATTGTATGAACCTAATAGTGGGTATGCAGACCCATTTAAGGTGACTATGGCTTATATAGAAAAAGGTATTGAATTAGGAGGTATTGCGATTGAGCATCATCGAGTTAAGAATTTAATTATAGATGGTGATAAAGTGGTTGGAGTGCAAACAGACAATAAATTGTTTGAATATATACAATCTAATTGTGTTGTGGTATCAGCTGGTGTCAATACTGATAAAATACTATCCAAAAATAATATAAAAAAGAGTAATACTAGTAGTAATTTTTTTCTTAGAAAGCAAATATGTTTAAATATTTATTCTTATCCAGATAAACACACTATATTACCTACATTTATGGATAAAGTGTCAGGATTATATGCTCGAAATTGCGGAAATGGCAGATGTATATTAGGTTTAACAGAAAATTTATCTTTAGTTGAATTTCAATATAAATTATATAATATAGCTAAGCATGTGATTCCAGATTTTCATAAATATACATTATATAAAACAGCCAATACATTTGAATCATATACTAACGATAATCTAGGTATTTCTGAATTTTCAGATCAAATTCAAGGGGTATTTATTTGCAGTGGATGGAGTGGTTGCGGGTTTAAAATAGCTCCTGAATGCGGAAAACAAGCTGCTGCAAAAATTAGTAATTTTTTTAATATATAAACTATGAATAATAACAAAATATTATACCTTGCATGTTTAATGGTAATAACATATTTATTTGCTAACTCGGTGTGTATTACTATGCTCTATACATTAAGTGTTGAGTGGTCATTATCTTCTAGTATAGTTCATAAAATTATTATATTTTATACATGTGGTTTAGGTATTTCTCAATTAATATATGGGCCTTTATCAGATATTTATGGCCGAAAGCTTATTTTGTTAATAAGTAGTTCTATATTTTTAATGGCAAGTATTTGCACCTTATTTATTCAATCTATTGATCTGATGCTTATGGCAAGATTTCTACAAGGTATTGGGGCAGGGAGTTACAGTGTTATATCTAAAGCTATTTTATGCGACACTAGAGATAAAGATGATTATATTAAAGCTAATTCTATCATCATGATTTGCGCGGTTTTAATTGAAATTTTTGCTCCAATAATAGGGGGTGTGATATTAACGTATTTTTCTTGGAGAATGAACTTTATTGTGATTTGTGCTGTAGTAGTCATAACATCATGCTGCATTATATTTTTATTACCGGAAACTAATATAAATAGGGTGGCGCATGACAATAAAAATATACTGAGTACCATATGTTATAACTATATGGTGATATTAAAAAATCACCGATTTTGTTGTTATGTACTTCTTTCGTCTGGAACGTTATCTTGCATTACAATTTACGCCATTAGTAGTTCCTTTATCTTGCAAGAACAAATGGATTTAAATGAGTTTGAGTGTGGAATTTCTTTTTTCTTTACGAATATTACGTTTTTGCTTGGTTGTGTTTTTATTAATAAATTTAATAAGAAATGGGGATCTTATTTAAATATTGCTTTTGGTTTGTTTTTTATGGTTATTGGAGCATTTAGTATGTATTTTTATTCAACTATGCCAGATGCCATAAATTTAATAATTTCTATGGCTATATTTAATTTAGGTACAGGACTTGTATTTCCACTTACTACGTCTTTAGCTGTACTCGAATGCTCACGTTTATCGGGCGCAGGTAGCGCTATGATTGGAAGCTTACAGATGTTTATTGTAGCAATTGTCTGTTCTTTATTATCGCAACTTAATATTAACACGCAATTGAATTTATCTTTAATTATTTTTCAAATTACATTTATATTATTGATTCTTTTTAGTTTGAATGTATTTATATCCAAGCAATTTCGGAAGTGATAGTAGCCTTCTACGAACAATGATTAAAAATAATTGATTATCGTCCTACAGTAAAAATTACCAAAAAATTGAATTTAAGGTTGCATATCACAGAAAAATATATTAAGGTGGTTATATAGTTGTAAGTATTAATTGGGTGATAGGATTTAACAAATGTTATAGCGAGGAATATTTCTAATATGGCAACAGCAACCAGTTTAAAACAAATAATTAGTGATTCAGACACCGAGTGGACAGCAATAGATTTAAGTAATCAACAAATTGATTCAAAGCAGGCCAAAAAATTAGCAAAGGCGTTGATTAAATTGAAATATTCTATTAATGAAATAAATTTATCAAATAATCAGATCAGTTCACAAGGAGCGATGGGTATTGCCAAGGTTATCGAAAAACATCATCGCATAAATAGCTTGAACTTATCGAATAATCCAATAGGCGCCATAGGCATTAAACAAATCGCCCATTCGCTACAAAATCTTAAGTTTCTAAAAGAGCTAAAGCTGAGTAATAACAAAATTGATGATATTGGTGCTAAATATTTGCATGAAGGTTTGAAAGAAGGCATTAATTTAGAAATTTTGGACTTAAGCAATAATCGCATTAAAGGTAATGGCACTGTATCTATTTCACAAATTATCGGCAAAAATTGTAAACTTACAGAATTGAATCTGGAAAATAATCAGCTATCAAACATTAATTCACACAAACTTGATGGATATAAGATGTTGATAAATGCGCTGGGTAAACAGAGCAAACTAGCCAAACTTAACTTGCAAAACACGCACTTAATTGACGAGTTTCTTGCTCTTTTGGCTGATAACGTTCTCAGTAAAGCTTATAATTTAGTTGAGTTGAACTTGAGCAACAATTCATTTAATGAAGGGGCCCTGGTTAAGTTATCCATATCTTTAGAAAGCAATAACAAACTAACCAAATTATATTTACAAAACACGCAGCTAACGAATGAGGCGATGAAAAGTCTGGCCGAAGGGTTAAAGAATAATGAAGAATACGAACCTGAAATTACCAGTGTTTTGAGGTGCGCTATACACGAGGGCGATGAAATATCGGGGGTTCCTGTAGAAGTACACCAATCAGGCGAAAATTCACAGGAGCCTGACGCAGCAGATTAGGCCTGTATATATATATCTGTTCAAGTTTGTGGCTTATAAACTTAAGCAGTAATAAGATTGTATAGATTCTTCGGGAGGTAGTGTTCAAAAAACTATGTTAAGATTAAATTATAGATTTATTTGAAAATAATAGATAGTATAAAAATAAGTTTAATTTTAACATAGGTCAAAAAACAGAAAATACAAAATATTAGAAAACAAAATAACAAAGCTACCCAGTGCGTCAAATGAAGCGATGGAAGAGATAATCCAAGGACATGTACGAAGGAAAGCCTCTTTTGGGCGAAGTAGGCTTGCACATCATTGGTAAAAGACCTAACACAGGTAGCGCTTCAGAGAGAGATGGATAATCACCTTGCTGAAAATTCTTTGGAAGAAGGTACAAACCGAAGAAATGGCATTAATAAAAAGAAAATAAAAATCTCTAGTGGTACATATGAACTAGAAACTCCGCGTGATAGAAATGGCAGCTTTCAGCCGCAGCTGGTCAAAAAGCGTCAAACTATACTAAATGAAAAGCTTTGACTCCTTTGAGAGTATAATAACAAAATCCTAGTGGCTTATTTCTGTTTCATAACTATTGAACTTATATAAATCTAAAATTTTTGGCATTGCTAAATAACAGTTGACAATAATCTCTTGTTAAAAAGCAAAGTAAGAGAATGTGTTATCATATCAATATTTTTACTATACCTTTTAGTTTTACGGTTGAATCTGGTTAGGTAATGCCTAGATTCAACAAATGAGGTTTCTGCCTTTGTTGTGGTATGTTGTTTGGAGGTATTATAATTTGAATACGCCTCATAAGCATCAGTGCATAAATATTGTATGTTACACCTGTTTTCTAATCTTAAAGCCATTGTCTTAAAGCTATTGGTAGGCAAGAACTAAAATTACGACTCTTTGTCACTTGGAGATCAACAACCTTACCCCTGTTTCGGTCAACAGCAAGACAGATATATGCTCTTTTGGTCTTTTTTATAATACGTAAATAATTCATCTATTTCAACGATAGAGATATCTTCGGGTTTGTTTGGTATGGGAATGCGATTCAGCTCTTTTTTGATTAACGAAGAGAAATGTCTTATCCAGTATATAATCATGGATTCGATACGCCCTCCAGCCTTTCTATTGATCGTATACCCATGCCCTCTAGGTACATTTTTATTACCCTAACGCGCTTATCTAGACCATATTTTAGTCTTTTATCGCCTTCTCCGTAATTACTACCGCAATCTTTGCATTTATATCTCTGCTTACCATGTCTTGTCCTGCCGTTTTTGACCAAATTACTACTGTTACAACCTTTGCACCTATCCATAAAACACCTTTTTATTGGTATATTACCGCACTTTTATCTCAGCGTCAACGCTTGTTTAGCAATGCCAAAATGAAAATAGCTATTAAATTTTCTGATTTAAAATAACGTGAGTCTTGAGATCAATGAGAAAACAAAATAATCTCAAGTTAAAAATTTATGTAGCAATTAATTTAAAATTTAGGTAGTATAGAATTTAAATGTATTACATACCCGAAGAATAGATCTTATGAGACCAAACGCAAACCCTACTAAAAAAAGTGAACTATATAATTTATACTTGCATGAAATAAGTGGCATTAAATTCACACTAAGAGAAGTAGATATTATATCTTGTATTTTAAATAATAGAGGCGAGAAAAAAGTTGCTGCTGCGTTATCAATTTCAAACAGAACAGTAGGTGTGCATACCTATAATATTATGGGAAAACTTCGATGCAACTCTAAAGAAAATATAATTGATTTTGTTGAGAAATCTGGTAAATTACAATATTTTCACCAATATTATTTTCAGTTAATTGTACAATCCTATTTTGAAAAACAATTACAAAAAATATCAGCATTGATCAATCATGATATCATGAATTGCTTTGTAAATTTTGATAATACCGATAAAGAAGTATCACAATTATTCAATTATCTCAAGAACCATCTAAAGCTTGCAAACATCGCGTTAATTCAAAATAGCAAACAAAGAGTAGACTATACTATACACATCATAAGTAAAGAAATAGTCAGCAATTATAAAAAAATCACTCAAAATGATATTATTTTATTATTGGATAAAGATAAGCAGCATGACGTCTCGATATATAGCAGTAAGAATATTGTAAAATTACATAATAATGCTGAATATTATTTTAATGTTTTGAGCCTAATTAAAAAATTATTTCAACAGGACAAACTAGAAAAAATTATACAAGAATTCACAACCGAATATAAAAATTTTCAGCTTTTTTGGCAAGGAACTGGAAAGTTAGTAACAATAAATAACGTATCGTATAGCAGAAACTATTTTTACTACATAGTGGCACTTTTCATTATTGTCAGCGTTAGCTTATTTTTATCTATGCAGAATAGGACAGATCCTGTAGTGACCATTAATCAAGAGTGCAGTGATTTTATGGCTAGCTTCTCCTTTGAAAACATCGGCATCACTAAGGGCTTAAAGAATAACATTGACCATTTGAAACAAATAGATACTGTTATCTCAAAGTTAGATTACTCAACCCTGTCTGATTACTCTAAAAATGAATCAATTTCAAAAGAAGAGTTATTAAATTATTTATATAGTTTACACGCGGTAGCAATGAATTCCTTATATAACCAATATGACAAAGCAAAAGCTAGGAAATTGCTGGAACTTGCAAAAGATGGGATCGAAAATTATGTACATAAGCAACTAAATATGGAAATTAATTTTAACGAATTATCACCTAAAGAGCTGTATTTAGAACTAAGTGTTATCGATAATTTTCCTGAAATATATACTAGAATATTATATTTACTAGGTAGAACTTATACTTATTTTGAAGAATATAATAGAAGCAATCAATATCTTGGGCCAATTCCGATTAAAAAGGTTAGCAGATACTACGAATTATCTGAATATATAGGGAATAAGCTAAGTCTATTTGAAGGTGCATTAAGCATTCGAAACGGCACTGAAATGATCAGGCTATTAAATGTTAAAGGCGATATACAAAATGGAAAAAAACAAAAAGCAGCACAAGAAACACTAAAATCTATAAAAGTGCTAGAAAAATTACGACAGGATAAGAGACAGTACATCTCTGATTACAGACCAAGTAATAATACAAAAATAGTCGTGCCTGGTGACGATAATTACTGGAAATTATTCGTCACCGATCAAATAATTAATCACTATGCAAGACTAATAAAACTTGATACAAATATTCAGCATCAATCTAGATATTTAAATAAAATTACTGCCTATTCTTTTGGCGATAAAACAATGAACGGTGTATTTAATGAGTTAGAGGACGTGCCTCCAAAAAAAATTGCATGCTTATATAATAGTTTAGGGCATTTATTGCTACACCTTGTTGAACAAAATATAAGCTTTAAAGAACTTGCTAATAAAATCCAAAATCAATTAAAGATAAAGAGCGATAATAATTTAATTTTAACCATGGAATTATTTAATCAGGCTTCTGCAAATAGCAGAAAGAGCTATTACCCAAAAGCCGATAGCTATGATGGCTTGATTGCAAGCTATAATTTAAAGCTACAGCGCCAAAAACAAACCTTAACCAAGCAGGCAACAGATGATTTACAACGACAAATTAATGATCTGGTTGTAAAAAGAGATGAGATTAATAAACGACTTAATCGAAAATCGTCCCAATGACACTTTATTTGTCAGACTACCTTTTAGTTAAATTTTAAATATGGGCATAGAAACTACAGAACAGCTTGCAAAAATGTTAGAAACTAACTTGTCTATTCCCAAGTTAGATCTAACTTTTAATAAAATGGGACCTGATGCAATTAGAGCATTATTACCCTGCTTTGAAAAAAACTCTTCTCTTATTTCTCTATGGATACAAAACAATTATATAAAGTCTGAAGGGGCAAGCAAGTATCAAAAATGATTGAATCTAACCACCCTCTGATGTCTTTAAATATGACAACGAACGATATAGGGCTCAAAGGAATTAAGTATTTAGCAAAATCTCTTAAGTCTAATAATTCTCTTACTTTTTTAGATATGCAAAGAATTAACTCAGGAAATGAAGGTGCAGAGTTGCTTGCATCTTCTCTGAAAAATAATCTGTTTCTTACATCCTTAGATATAGGGGGTAATCAAATAGGTGATAAAGCTACAAAAGACCTGATTCAGATTTTTAAATCTAAAAATTGTCTTGATAAATAGAAAATGTAAACACTCAAGGTGTCATCTATAAAATAAATAATGACCTTGAGGATATGATTGAGTGTGATGACACAATCTCACGAATTGATTTAGGTAGTAATACAATAGTTTATACTAAGAAAGCTTTAGAACCTAAAGAGAACACTAATACATTAAACCCACAATACAACACAACTAAGATTGATTCTAATGTTAATAAAAATCTTCCTCACCAAGAAGATCAAAGTGTTACACAAATATTACTTTCTGATCAGCAAGAACAGAATTTTATAGAAATCACCGGTGATATTTCTGAAGCTATAAACGAAATTCAATATTATAGTAAATAGAGTTGAAATATTACGATTTGACGTACTATTGGGTATAGCTATTCAACTAATGAAGTCTTGGCTTTTGTGGTGGTATGATTTTCAGAAATTATGTATTTTGAATACGTCTCATAGGCATCGGTGCATAGGTATTCAATGTTGTACCGCCTCTCTAGCCTTTGGACTAGGGGGAAATATGAGGCGAAATTACGATTTTTTGTTACTTCGAAAGCAACAACCTTGTTTCTGTTTCGGTCAACAGCAAACCATACATATGCTCTTTGGGTCTTTTTTTGTAATAAGTGAAAAGTTCGTCTACTTCAACGATCGCTATATCTTGAAGATTGTCAGGTATAGTCCTGCGCTTCAACTCCTTTCTAATGAGCTCCGAGAAGTGACGATACCTTCAAGGTACATAGAAATTACTTTTAAGCGCTTCTCTAATCCGTGTTTTAGCCTAAGATCACCTTCAATAAACGTAACCGCGCAGCTTTTGCATCTATATCTCTGCGCTCCCAGCTTATTCCTGCCATTCTTTGTAATTTACTATGGCACTGTTAACAAAATACTTGTTATTTGTTACTAAATAATTTAAGATTAAAACTACGCTTAACGCGTAGTTTTAATCTTAAATTATAAAAAACATGAATATATCTGATCTATATCAAAATTTAAAACAAACTAATGAATTTTGTGAACCAAAATACCTAAAGAAAACAAGAAAGCGGCTATATCGTCTTACTCAAGTAGCTTTTGCAGATTTATTAAATATTCCTAGTAAAACTTACGTAAACTGGGAGCAGGGGCGTTATACTCCTTGTGCATCTGCTCAAATATTGTTATATATTGCAACATACAAAAAGAAATTATTTCTAGAGAATAGAGAAGACTTTGTCAAAAAGATTAAATCTTTGTGAATTGGTGAACCTCGACGGGGCTTGGGCTTGCCCCTTGGTTTTGCGTTCGCTTTATAAAAACAATAGATGGCGACTCATACCATATTTTTCATTGATTCCTAATTTTTGCAAGGCATTGTTATCATCTCATAATCTACGTTATGGAAACTAATTTAAAGTGTTGCTGAAATTTGACTAGTCCATAGCCCGTTTTTATGAATGCTCAACTGTACTAAATGAGTCGTATAATATCTGCATTTGACTATCATAACTCTGCATTTCATCTTCTTTATTCAATATAGTTGATACAAAATCTGAATCCTTGTCAATAAGATCGAACGATAATCCACACTCTTTCCACATCTGCGACCAGCCTTATTATAACACTAAGGGCTGCTGCGCAATCGACATCAAAATAACCGACAGCCGCAGGCTCTACAAACTCACCCATATAGACCTAGGTTTTTTAGGCTGGTCCATCGGTATCTACAAAACATTCCTCCATCTCGGAAGCAAGTAGTATTCGTTAGGTGAGACAAGTCTCACCTACTCATAGCCCTCTTCGTAACAGAGTTTATACTTCATAAAGCTTAGTAATACAGGGCTATCTTTAATTTTAGACACTACATCCACACATCTCTCACCACTCTTTTTAAGTAACTCCTCACATTTAATTACACAAATCAAAGCCAAACACCACATTACACCACAACTCATATAGCAAATTTTTTAATAAATCTAAATTTAAGGTTGTATCAAGGAGAAAATGGTATTAGCATTATTATAATATAATGTTAAGTTAATTCATCAAAAGGTTTAATGATATGCCAACAGCAACTAGTTTAAAAGAAATAGAAGACAATCCAAACACCAAGTGGACGGTAATAAATTTGAATCACCAGAAAATAGGTGATCAAGGAGCAATTGCCTTAGCTGAATGCCTCAAGAATCATTCCCAGTTACAACTACTATCTCTGCATACTAACCAAA
>JBMGNO010000021.1:0-18909 GCA_049739405.1 Rickettsiaceae bacterium | reverse complement strand
GGGATGAAAAGAATGTTGCAAATTTTGATCGCTTTCTTCTAAGGCTGAAGCATTATAACTAAATATGTTAAATGTAGAGCTTATTGATGAAAAAATACCAAAAAACATATCAAATATAGAACTTGGTTCATCATCTGGAGATTTAGGTAAGTTTTCTGTACTATCCTCACACTCATCATCTGGCAAGTAATCTGGTATTTTGTATTCCTGATAATCCACTGTTAATTGATGAGGGGATTCTGTAAGCAATGTAGTATTATCCTTATCAGTTCTCATCACCTTAAGATCCACTTTAATACTTTGAGTATATTTGTTGATGCAGCGTAACACCTCCTCAGCTTTTTTAATTTTTAAAGGCAAAGGAGTTATATTGTCTTCTGCACCTTCTTCTGGATCAGTTTTGATAATTAGCGTGTGTAAATTAGGAAATCTTAGAGTAGGCGTTTCACTTTGAAGGAGCGTTGTGCTGTCTATTGAAGCAGAATCTTCAAAAAATAAATTATAAAAATTAATTTCATTAATATTTACATTATTTGATAGATCCAAGGTTTCTATTTCTGGCTGCTGACCTATGAAACTAAGATGGTTTTTGCAAGAAAAATATTGTTTTACTTCGTAATTAGGATATCTAATATTTTGTGGACCTTGTAACTGAGGCATAATATTTTAATTTTTTATTGATGCGTAATAATATCACATATATTAACAAAAATCAACTACTAAGTTATATAGTTAATATAAAAACCTCTTTTTAACT
The DNA here is from genome assembly GCA_049739405.1 of Rickettsiaceae bacterium. Classification (GTDB taxonomy): domain Bacteria; phylum Pseudomonadota; class Alphaproteobacteria; order Rickettsiales; family Rickettsiaceae; genus Megaera_A. The sequence goes on along the minus strand of JBMGNO010000021.1, from coordinate 18,152 downwards.
AATTCTTAAAAATTCAATAAGTTTACCAAAGCTTCCTTCTATTTCTCTTTCGAATTCTAATATTTGGCCATTTGTTGGATGAATGAAGCTAATGTAGTAAGAGTGTAAGGCCTGATGGTTAAAAGACTGCAACTCGGCTTGTAATCTCTCTGGCGAGCCGTGAATCTTACGCGCATTATTGCCATAGGTTTGATCGCCAACGATGGAATGTCTGTTATGACTCATATGCACTCTAATTTGGTGCGTTCTGCCGGTTTCGAGGCGGCATTCCAGAAGGCTAAATAGACCATTATGCAAAATTTCTAAAGTTTTATAGTGAGTAATTGCTTCCCGGCCAGTTTTCGTAACGGTCATTTTCATACGATCTCTTGTGCAGCGACCAATCGGCATATCAACGCTGCCTTCAAATGGCTTCATCGTCCCCCAAATAAGCGCTTTATAACGGCGTTGGAGTTCTCTAGTTTTAATTTGCTCTGATAAATGAGCATGTGCTTGATTGTTTTTAGCCACTACCATCAATCCTGAGGTGTCTTTATCAAGCCTGTGCACAATACCAGGTCTAATCTCACCACCAACATCGGATAGGTTTTTCGAGTGATAAAGCAAGCCATTAACCAAAGTATTATTTTTATTACCAGCACCAGGATGAACTGTTAAACCGATTGGTTTATTAATCACTATGACATCATCATCTTCATAAACAATGTCGAGATCCATTTGCTTAGGAACTATGTGCTCTGGAGCCTCTTCTTCAACTTCAAATGCAATTTCATCACTCTCCTTTACCTTCAATGAAAAATCAGATATTATCTGGTTATTAACAGTTAATTGCTGATTTTTGATAATTTTTTGAATTTGACTACGGGAAAGATCTCCACATAATTCAGCAATTGCTTTATCAAGCCTTTGTTTATTTAAAAACTCTGGTATTGTGTAACTATATTTTGGCATTTATTTTTTTATTTTTCATGAGTAACATACAAACAAGATTACAGCACATACGGTGGCTCCAATCAATTGGTATAGAATATTACTGTTCTGACAAGGAAAAAGATAGTAAAAATTTACTAATTGATAAAATTCAACAAAAAAATAAGCAAACATCTCAAGAAATTCAGCCAATAAAACCAACTCCGAAAGTAAAACAAGAGCCAATTATGTCGCCAAAGAAAAAGAAAACCACTAAAGACAAAATAGAAGATCAAGCAGCAGTGGATCGCGCCAGGGAGCTTGCAAATAAAGCACAAACTATTGACGAATTATACGAAATGGTAAAAAGCTTTGATGGCTGTTCGTTAAAGGAGTTTGCGAGTAATACCGTGTTTGGTCAAGGCCCTCAAGATTCACCGGTGGTGATCGTTGGTGAAGCGCCAGGGGCAAAAGAGGATGAGCAAGGTGTGCCATTTTGTGGTGAAAGTGGTATCTTGCTTGATGCGATGCTGAAAACTATTGGCATTTCACGCCAAGAAAACGCATATATTACCAATACAATTTTTTGGAGACCGCCAGCAAATCGAAGACCAACTGTTACTGAAATTGAAATATGCAGGCCATTTGTTGAAAAGCATATAGCTTTAAAGAAACCTAAATTAATTATCCTAGTAGGAAGCACTGCAGCAGCGTCATTAATTGGTAAAGATGAGTCTATTTCCGAAATTAGGCAAAATAATTATTCCTACACCAATCCATATATAACAGAGCCTGTATGCACTACTGCATTATTTCACCCTGCATATTTATTGCGTCAGCCAATGCAACGGAAAAACACCTGGTATGATTTATTAAAAATTAAAGATTTGTTGACAAAGCTCGATATTTAATTATATTAATGATTTACTATATCGCAATGCCTCTGTGGTGGAATGGTAGACACGAAAGATTCAAAATCTTTTGCTCTTTGAGCGTGCCGGTTCAAGTCCGGCCAGAGGTACCACTTTAGAAAGTTAGTTGATATCTACTGGAAGATCCTTGCCCGTATCTTTGTAACAGAGATTTGTCTGATAATGTTTTTAAAGAAAATTCAACAGTTCTTCTTGGCATATTTGTTTTTTCTACAATAGTAGAGGTATCAAGGCGTGTTTCTGGATGTTCTTGAAAACATTTCAAAACTTCCAAGGCTGATTTTGATAACGATTTTTCTGCCTGATATCTATTTTGAGAAATGATTATATTATTTAAAGATTCTTCTAGGACTTTGATTATAAACTTTAAAAAATACTCGATGTGATAATCTTCTGCATTATCTTGATATTTTCCTTTTGAGCATTTATTTAATACAAAATAATACTCATCTTTATGCTTTTCAATAAACCTATCAATAGGCAAATATCTTGCCACAAATGTAATAATTTTTGAATTAGAGCTTAGCAGGCCAAGCAAAAATAATCCCCGACCCAGCCTTCCATTACCATCTTGAAAAGGATGTATAGCAAGAAATCTGTAAACAAATTCTACAATAATAGCTACGGGCCAGGCGGATAATTGGATATTTGCATTATACCACTCTATTAGTTCGCTCATCATGCTGCTTGTAATCGCGCCAGCAGGAGCGGTTTCGAATATTGTTCGTGTGTTTTTTGTTCTTTTATTTAATTCAATAATAGGATTTGGTAATGTTTTGTAGACTCCTGCATATGGTCTTGCTTTCGGGTATGGAGACATTAATTCATAATGTAAAGTTCGTAAATCATTTTGTTTTAGTGGATAAAACTCCTCTGGATAAGAATAAATTGCCATGAGCATTGCTCTGCAACCAGCTACCTCGTCTATGCTTCGTTCTCTATCCTCTGATAGCTTCTCTTTAATCATTTGTTTGTGGAATTCAAACGCGGACTCTTTAACTTCTTGAGTCAGAATAGTGTCAATCCAACTAACCTCTATGTCTGTAAGAATCGCATTTTCAATTCGAGTAGAAGACCCTATTAGGCTAACTTTAGCATATTTATGTAAATATTTTAGCTCTTCTTGATCGGCGGCGTTGAGGTCTAGATATATTTTAGCAAATAGATTATCTAGCGATTTAAGGCGTAACAATAAGTGGTCAGTTAATTCAAATGAAATATTATTCATACCAAGTATTAAATTATAACGTTTATTACTAACATGATAACTCTATCCGCAACAATCCGCAATAATTATTTAAAAATATTGCGGATTGTTGCGGGGTTTGTGATTTTCTAGTTGAGATACTTCAACACAGGACCTTACTGAGCTGATTTGTTAATGGTCAGTCTCAAGATACTTCCCTGTTAACTCCAACACTTCATTGTATTGACCCTTATTTGTAAAATGATCGAATATTTCAGAACAAAACTTTTCCCTAGTAGTTGATCCATAAACAAGTGTAGATATGTTATCTGGTATTGATGTATTATCTCTATGAGGTATTCTTGGCGTCAAGATTACTAACAGTTATGTCTATAGGTTGCTTTTGATTATTATTTAGTAACGCTCTAACAAAATCACTATAACCTAAAAATTTTAGAGATTACGAACTCTAGGGAACTGACAACAGATGCACATTTTTGTTGGTCCAAAGCATCTGGATGAGGATTGGCAAATTGCTTGCTATCATTATCAAAATACTTACCTCCAGCATTTAAAAACTCATCAGATAATGCAGCGCGCATTAAGATATCTGCGCCAATAGCAAGGTCTTTTCCAGCAGTTTTAAAATATTCTTTAACCATCTTGCTTGCAAGCATTGATCCTGGGTTTACTGAGATTATAGTTGGCCCATTATTAGTAAAAGAATTATGTAAACTATTTGCCCACATGACGATGGCCAGTTTGCTTTGAGAGTAAGCGCTCATAGTTTCTAGTTCATCGCCTTTACCAGTAAGAGCGTCTAGGTCGATGGGGGCTTGTGCGGCAGAAGATAAGTTGATAACACGGGAATGTTTATTAAGTATAGGCAATAGTTCCTTAGTCAGTAAATATGGTGCAATACTATTGACTACAAAGCGTATATCTATTCCATCTTTTGTAAGAGGCTCGTTTGATTTAAGAACTCCTGCATTATTGATTAGTACGTCAAGTGACAAGTGATTTTCCTTGATATTCTGTGCTAACTCTTTCACTTCCTTTAAATCCGATAAATCAGCTACAAAACTTTCCACTTCCCCCAATGCCGACAGTTCTTCTTTAACCTTTCCCAGTTTTTCAGCGTTCCTACCATGCAATAAAATATGATGACCTTGTTTTAATAACATTTTGGCTGTTTCAAGGCCAATTCCATCAGTTGAACCGGTAATGAGAATAGTTTTTGTCATTTTAATATACTATTTTTTATTGTAGTTTAGCCCATTGGAAATAACCGTCAACAATTAAGTAAACCTAAGATACAAATTAAAATTATATAGTGTTTTTTATCTAGCTATAACTACGCGGTCATGACCAGCATAATCTTGGATAATGTCAGTATTTTGAAATTGATGTTGCTGAAAAATATTTTGTACTGCTTCTGCCTGGTCATAGCCTATTTCTACTACAACTATTCCATCATTTGTAAGATAGTTCTTGGCGCTTTTGATAATTTCTCGGTAGCACCCCAGCCCATCATCATTAGACCCATATAGAGCTATTTTCGGCTCGTGCATGATTGTTTCTTTAGATATTGAACTTTGGTCGTTAAGGCGAATATATGGGGGGTTACTAACTATAATATCATAATGGTGGTTATTTTTAGTAATCTGCTCATACCAATCACTCTGGAGAAAATCAATTTGTTTTTTTACGTTATGTTGTTGGGCATTTTTTTGCGCAATCTTCAGAGCCTTACCGCTAATATCAATTGCTGTAATTGTTGCATGTGGTATATTTTTGGCTAACGTCACTGAAATAATACCGCTACCTGTGCCTAGCTCTAGGATATTATAATGAGTATCATCAGCGGTGCATTTAATTATATGGTCAATAATGAGTTCTGTTTCAGGCCTTGGGATTAAGACGTCTTGGCTAACCGTAAAATCTAAGCTATAAAATTCTTGTTGACCAATAATATAGGCAATTGGTTCAAAATTCTGTCTTCGCTTGATAGAAGAAAAAAAAGTCCCCTCTTGCGAATTGTTTAGGATTAATCCGGCTTGGAGCATAAGCTCTTCACGAGTTATTTCAAGCGCACAGCATAATAATATTCGGGCATCTAGTAATGGAGTAGGAGAACACTCGACGAGCATTTGATTAGCTTTATCTAGCGCTTCTCGGACTAACATCTGTAGATATTATTTTTTATCATTTTTAGCGGCACTATCAATCTTGGACTTTTCAATCACCCGATCTAGGTCAATTTGGCTGCAAATGCCTAATAATACAGGATCTCTTTGACGAATTTGCGACATATTCCAATGTGATCGGTCTTTAATAGCTTCCAATGTAGTCTTGGTTGTTCCAACTAGCTTAATGATATCTGAATCTTTAATTTCAGGGTGATTTTTGACTAACCAATATACTGCATCGGGTTTATCCTGCCTTCTTGCGATTGGTATATATTTTGTTCTTTTATTAGCTTTTTTTCGTAACGCATCATATTCACTATTTACTTTTAGCTGTAAACTTGCATTCAAGTCATTACTACAACGATCTAGTTCTTCTTGTGTTAGTTGATTAGCTACAATCGGATCAAGACCCTTCACGCTAGTGCATACATCACCATCAGCTATTCCCTTTATTTCTAATTCGTGCATACCACAAAAATTTGCAATTTGTTTAAATGTCAAAGAAGTATTATCAACTAGCCATACAGCTGTTGCTTGGGGCATTAAAGGATATTGTTTTTTCTTGCTCATGTTATACGCCTAATGAAAATGCTTGAATTTATACAATAAAATAACTTTTTTATAACAAAAAGTCAAACTATATAAGTTATAGTAGGTCTTAGCTTAGGTGTTACGTCGTTTTATCCTTGTTTTGTCGCCTCAGCCAAACGACTATAACACCATTTTTTTAATTAAAACCCTTAAGATTTTTCATGAAAACTCTTATTTTATTAAGGGTACACTTCACAAAATTTATTATAATAACCTTATATTTAAAGGGTTAGAATAGTTTTAGCGTGTCTACTATAAATTTAATAGTTCAACGTTTCCACCAAATGCCGTTATGTTAATAGTAGTTGTTCTTTCAGTTATAAATTTAGTCAGATAATGCGGTCCCCCAGCTTTAAAACCAGTTCCTGATTTACCTTGGCCACCAAATGGTTGTGACTCCACTTTTGCCCCCGTGATCGAACGGTTGGCATAAATATTACCCACTTTCATTTTAGACTTAATATAGTCTATTCTAGCCTCAATGCGTGAGTGAATACCAAATGTTAAGCCAAAACCACAATCATTTATTTCGTCAATGACATCGTCGACATTATTTGCTTTATATTTTGTAATGTGTAAAATAGGCCCAAATTTTTCTTCTTCAATATCATTAATTGAGTTTACCTCAACTATGTGTGGGTAGAAATAATGACCATCACTTAGCGCATTATTTTGTGGATGAGGCGTTATTGTAAACCCTTCATGATCCATGTTTTTTATGTGGTTAGTTAAATGATCCTTAGCAACCTTATTAATTACTGCGCCAACATCATTACTAAAATCGGCAGTATCTCCAATTTTAATCAAAGACATTGCTTTTTTCAGCATATCAAGTAACTCATCATAAATTTCTTCTTGTACATAGAGTATACGAAGAGCAGAGCAACGCTGACCAGCAGAGTAAAAAGCAGAGTTCAAAACGTCATCTGTAACTTGCTCAAGCAGTGATGAGCTATCAACAATCATGGCATTTTGACCACCAGTTTCGGCAATTAATGGTATGATAGCATCATGACTTTCTGCTAGGGTCATATTTATCTTTTTGGCAGTAGCACATGATCCGGTAAATACCACGCCAGAAATTTTAGGATTCGCTACAATATATTTGCTTGTAGTTGCTCCAGAAGCAAACACTAAGCTTAAGGCGGATTCTGGTATGCCAGCTTTATGCATCAATTTTACGGCATAATTTGCTATTACCGGAGTTGGTTCCGCTGATTTTGCAATCACGGTATTGCCTGTGACTAATGCTGCAACTATTTGCCCTGCAAAGATAGCAAAGGGAAAGTTCCAAGGACTAATGCATAAAAATACCCCTCGCCCATGCATGGAAAGGAAGTTGTTTTCACCAGTTGCGCTTGGCATTTTCTTTTGTGTCATTATCAATGGTGCTTGATTGGCATAGTAACGGCAAAAATCAATTGCTTCGATCACCTCATTAATTGCATCGGGAATGGACTTACCAGCTTCTTTAATTAAAAGTGCATATATTTCGAATTTGTTTTTTTCAAATTCATCAGCAATTTTATTTAGTATCAGGCAACGTTTTTTTAAGTCTGTGTTTGTCCATTCATCAAATGATTTACTAGCAGCATCAATTGCTGTGTTTATTTCATTCTCAGTGGCATTAGAAAATGATGAGAATTTTTGTGCATTTTTTGCTGGGCAAAATAATTCTTGGGCATGTTTTTCTTTAATAATTTCTCGCCCATCAATGATTGAGCCAACTTCATGAACTTTGTCAAAATAGCTAGCTACTTTTTCTTCAATATAATGGTAATCATTTTTATATCCTAATTCGTATCCCATAGCATTTTTCCTATCTGAATATATATTTTCTGGTAAAACAATTTTATTTTTTTGATCAAGAAGACCTAGAACCTTATCATTAATATTATAAACAATGTCGCTAATAGGAACTGATTTGTCATTTACTTTACTAACGAAGTTAGCTGAAGCGCCATTTTCAAGCATTCTGCGCATTAAATAAGCCAGTAGATCTTTTGTGACTCCGACTGGAGCGTAAATTCTTACGTTTCTTTCCTTGCTCAGCTCGGTATGTAACACATTACCCATACCATGTAATTTTTGAAATTCAAATTTTTTGCTTTTACCCATCTCAAGAATAGTCGCAGCTGTTAATGCATTATGCGTAGCAAATTGTGGGTATAGCTCATCTGAATAAGAGAATAGTTGCTTCGCACATGCAATATAGTTCAGGTCAGTGTATTCTTTTATTGTAAAAACAGGGTAGTTTTTTAAGCCAAGCTCTTGAGCATGTTTTATTTCTGTATCCCAATAAGCACCTTTTACTAAACGTATAGGAATAATTTTTTTAGTTTCTTTTGCAATTTTGGCAATTTTATGAATAATATCCAGGCTTTTAATTTGATAGGCTTGCACTACTAGGCCAATACCATTATATTTAGTCAAATCTTTATGTCTTAATAGCTTTTCTAAGAATACTAGATATATATCTGTGCGAAAGCATTCCTCAGCATCAAAGGTGATCGTTAAATTATGGTGTGCAGCTTGTTTGACTAATTCAACTACTTTATTAAAAAAGTTACCGCTTAATTCATTGAGTTTTGAATACTCAAAGCGTGGATGTAGAGCAGTAAGCTTTACAGATAAGTTAGGCCTATCGAATAATTCATCTGCAGAGTCTTCAAAATTACTTGATATAAGAGTGATTGCCTCTTGATATTGCTTATAATATCGATTTGCTTGCTTTTGTGTTCTTGAGGACTCGCCCAACAGGTCAAATGCAAACTTATTGTGCTGGTAAGATCTTTGTTCTTCTAGGGCTTCCCTCATATCTTTTGCAAAGACAAACTCTTTACTTAAATATAAAATGGCAGCTTTAACTGTAGTAACAAAAATCCTTTGTCCTAGGCGGTTAATTATTTTTGTAATGGGATTATTATATTTGATTATATCAGTGAACTTACCAGAAAAATATAGACCAAATGATGTGGCTAATGTTTTAAAAGATAAATTACTTTTAAACAAATATTGTTCCCAGTTCTTATCGGATAGTTTATCACTTATTAATTCTTGACTAGTCTTATAATCAGATACCCTTAATAATGCTTCAGCAAGACCTAATATAGCAACGCCTTCATCCTTAGATAGATCGTATAGAGATAAAAAATCTTCCATTGAAAACTTATTATTAGCCCGAATAGCTTCAACAAACTTAGCTCCCCTTGCAACAGCCTGACCTAACTCTTTAGTATTAACAACTTTCAGAGATAGAGTATTTTTAACCGTTTGATTTTCAAGTTGGTTATTATATGTAAATTTTTGTTTTAACATACTTAATACTCTATGATTGAATTGTTTTAAGTTTATTTAATACTCACCTGATGGTCTTGGGCCGAACGATCACAATATAAATATAATGCTATCAAGCTACAAATTGCAGCCGTAACTATATAATACACGCTTGCAGTAATGGTTCCAGTTCCTTGTACTAATGATTCAATTACATAAGGCGTTGTGCCACCAAATACACTTGTTGCCATATTATATGAAATAGACAAAGCTGTGTTTCTGATAGAAGTTGGATAGAGCTCGGCTTGTAGAGCTGGCTCAGGCCCGATATAAAATGCAGCCAGCAGTGATAAAGCAATTTGTGCAAAAATTACCGCTGTGAAAGTTCCTTGTTCAAATATACGGAGTAAAAATGGTGTAAATATTATTATTAGGAAAATATTAGCAACAAACATTTTCCTGCGCCCAATTCTATCTGATAGCCATCCTGCGAATAATGTTGCAAAAATCATTAATATATAGCAGCTATTTGTCAGATACCCAACGGCTATCCCAGAAAATCCACGCGTTTTTTCTAGATATGAAATAATATAGATTGCTTCCATGTAAAAAATAATAGAGCCTGTGGCGTTAATACCAATCGAAATAAGTATATCAGGCCAGTAGCGGACTACTGATTTTTTTAAAGGCTCTTCTTCTATCTCTCCGCGATACTTAGACTCTTCAAAAAGAGGAGTTTCTTGCGTATGTTTTTTGATGTATTGCCCAATGAAAAATACACCAATGCCGATTATAAAAGGTATTCTCCATGCATATTCTTGAAAAAACTCTTCTGAAAAAGAACTTTTAGTGATGAATGACGCAAGTGATCCTAATAATATTCCTATACAAATACTGGACATGGTAATACTACCAACTAATCCACGATTTTTTTTCTCACTATGTTCAATTATAAATGAAATGGAGCCAGTGAGAGCGCCACCCATTGATAAGCCTTGCAAAATTCGTACTAGCACCATTGAAATAGTTGAAGCAATGCCCCATGTTTCATAAGTTGGGAGAAAACCCATAGCAGCTGTCGGTATTGCCATGCATATTATTGCAGAGCTAAGAGCTTTTTTTCTTCCAAATTTATCGCCGATGATACCAAAAAATATTCCACCAAGAGGCCTAACTAAATATCCAACTGCAAATACAGAGAATGCTTGCAGTAATGCAGATTTTGGGTCACTAGAAGGGAAGAACTTACTACTTATTATAGAAACAAAATGGCCAAATAAAGCATAGTCGTACCATTCAAATGCATTTGCTATGCCGCCTACAAAAATAAGCTTTTTCTTATTCACAATATTTTCAACACCCCTGATTTAGATTAATAAATATTTTTTAACACAATATTTATCTTACACAACAAAATAAAGAATTTCGCGCTGTAATGCAACTTATTTTATTACAAACCCAAAAAATAAAAGTATTTGCGCTCTATATTATCGATTATTGTATTTCTTTTATTTCTTGAATTTTGTTGCTGATTTTATAAAAATAGTTTAATTTGAAAACTGGAAAACCAAAAAGAAAAATAACATGGTAAACAAACTTTATAGTAATTTAGGGCCTTATAAAATTTCCGAAATTGCTGAGTATATTAGCGCAGAAATAGTAGGTAATGCTGATATTAGTATTTCGGATATTAAATCCTTGGAACAAGCTTCTCATCAAGATATTAGTTTTTTGGAAAATCAAAAATACTTGCCCTCATTTGCAAAAAGTAAAGCGGCTGCCTGTATTATATCAAACAACCAAGAACTGAAAGATGGAAATCAAAATATGGTATTGTTAAAAGTCGATGATGCTTACTTTGCGTATACTAAGCTATTAAACTTTTTTTACAAACCATTAAAGCAGCCTGGCAGTAAAATTGAAAAGTCTAGTCATATTGCACCTTCTGCAAAAATTGGTAATAATTGTTATATTGGCCATAATGTAGTCATTGAGGATGAGGTGGAAATAGGTGATGATGCTGTTATTCAAGCAGGAGCATATATTGACTATGGTGTGAAAATTGGTTCTAGAGCAAGAATTGATGCTAATGTGGTTATTAGCCACTCAATCATTGGGGATGATGTAGTAATTTTGCCTGGAGCAACTATAGGTCAAGATGGTTTTGGATTTGCCACACATAACGGAGTTCACACAAAAATATTACATATTGGTAGAGTGATTATTGGTGATAATGTTGAGATAGGAGCTAATAGTTCAATCGACCGGGGCTCCATGAACGATACTGTAATAGAAGATTTATGCCGTATTGATAATTTAGTACAAATAGGCCATAATGCGCATATTAAAACAGGTAGTATTATTGTTGCACAGGTTGGCATTGCCGGCAGTAGTGTGATTGGTAAATATTGCGCTCTTGGTGGTCAGGTTGGTGTTGCTGGTCATGTAAATATTACCGACCATGTTCATCTTGCTGGGCAATCTGGTGTGATGCAAAATATTACAGAGCCAGGAGCTAGGGGTGGTAGCCCGGCTATACCAATTCGTGATTGGCATAGGCAATCTATTATGTTAAAAAAATTAATAAAGAATAAATGATATGCAGCTTAATATTAATGAAATAATGAATATTCTTCCACATCGATATCCGTTTTTATTAGTCGATAAAGTAGAAGAAATAAACCTTTCTAAATCAATTAGAGCAATTAAAAATATTACGGTCAATGAGCCACAATTTGTTGGACACTTTCCTGAAAAACCAGTAATGCCAGGTGTATTAATTGTTGAAGCAATGGCGCAAACTGCTGCTATATTAGTAGCAAAATCTATCGGTGGAAGTGAAAAAAAGGATGTATTATTCTTATCGATTGATAATACTAAGTTTAGAAAGATAGTATCGCCTGGAGACAGTCTGGTGATGACTGTAGAAATAGTGCATAATAGAGGCCACGTGTGGAAATGTAGAGCAAAATCACAAGTAGAAGGCATATTAGTTGCTGAAAGTACATTTACCGCCATGATTCAAGATAAAAAAATATAAATTATGATACATAAAACAACAATTATCGAAGAGGGCGTTCAGATTGGAAAGAACGTTCAAATAGGACCTTATTGCATCATTGGCAAAGGGGCTCATATTGGTGATAATGTTAGAATTAGATCGCATGTTGTTACAGAAGGAAGGGTAATAATTGGAGAGGGAGTATCTATTAATTCATTTGCTTCCTTATCTTATCCACAGACTTTAAAATATAATGGCGAAGATTCTGCTATAATTATAGGTAAGAATACCACAATTCGTGAATATGTGACTATTCAACACGGTACTGAGCATGGTCGTATGAAAACTGTTATTGGTGATGATTGTTTGCTGATGGTTGGGGTGCATGTAGCACATAATTGCATCGTTGGTAATAACGTTATTTTAGCAAATTATGCAAGTTTAGCTGGCCATGTGGAGATAGGTGATTTTGCAATTATTGGAGGACTTTCTGCTGTGCAACAATTTTGCCGAGTTGGCCCACATACCATGATTGGCGGCCTATCTGGTATTGACAAAGATGTAGTGCCGTATGGTTTAGCGGCAAATAAAAGAGCTTCCTTAGAAGGTATTAATTTAGTTGGCATGAAAAGACGTGGTTTTGATACAAAAGAAACAATACAAGCAAGTAAAGCGACAAAAATACTGTTTAATAGTGATAGTGATTTAGTGTTTGACGAAAGAGTGAAACAAGTTAAAGAGCAATTTAAAGATAATAATATAGTCCAGCAAATTATTAAATTTGTTGAATCAGATAATAGCCGTTCTTTTTGTAAATTTGAGTGAGTGTTATGAAAGTACCTGTGTTAGGAATTATTGCTGGAGATGGCAGTTTACCAAAGCAAATCGTTGATGTTTATAGCGGCGTCGGAGGGAAGTGTTTTGTCGCTGCTGTGGCAAGGCAAGGTAATTTTGCATTAAATCAACAAAGTTTTGCCATAGGGCAAGCTGGCAAGATATTAAAATATTTTACTGATAATGAGGTTGAGAATATTATCATTATTGGTGGTATTAAAAGACCAGACTTATCAAATTTGAGTGTTGATATAACTGGTGCGATGTTACTTGCCAAAATTGCTCATAAGAAAATACGTGGTGATGATAATATTTTACGTATTATTGCAGAATTCCTTGAAGGGAAGGGGTTTAGGGTGATTTCTGCTAAAGAAATATTAAATTTACAAAATTCTGAGGTGATGGTTAAAAGTTATATTCAACCATTAAAGAAAGAATTAGATGATATTAGCCTTGGGAAAATTGTAATGGAAGCCTTGGGTGAAGTTGATGTGGGTCAGTCTGTCGTAGTTCATCAAGGATATGTATTAGGGATAGAAGCAGCTGAAGGAACTGATAATTTAATTACTCGTTGCGCTGCTTTGCGTAAGAAAACAGAAGGTGGCGTATTGGTGAAAATGGTCAAATCAGGTCAGGATTTTCGTCTTGATACTCCGGTAGTTGGCCCAGAAACAATCGAGAAATTAGCACAACATGGTTATGCTGGGCTAGCGATTGAAGCAAATATTATCATAGCTGAACCAGAGCGTTTTCTGCAACTATTAGACCAGCATAAATTATTTTTATATATGATTTAAATATCACTTATTGTGAATTAATATGGTGATATAAATCAGATCACATAATATCTTCAGAATAAATATGTATAATTATTTCATATATTTATACATAAAACGTACTATGAATAACTTATCAAGATCATTAGATGATTTGTTAAAACAGCAACAAGAAAGGCTTGAAGAAAAATTTAAAGATGCTCTTTACCGCCTTGCACTACAAAGAGCTGCTGTAGACCGTATTATTGAAAAACAAGGTCGCTTATGTCATGAAGAAATTTTAGCTGAAATGGTTAAAATAGATCCTGACTTTCAAAAAAAACTTAGTCCTAAAGAGCTGAAGCAAGGGGTTGATTATGAACTTAATTGTTTATTACATCCTACTTACAAAGATATAGAACAAGCTGAGAACGAAATAAAAACTTTGCGTCAAAAAGCTGATGATGCTCTTGATTATATATTACAAAAAGTTGGTGATGTTCATAGTAATATAGTTAAAAGAATCGATAATTTATTTATTAAGTTGGATAAAGCTATTGGTGCTATATTTAATTGGGTTGGTAAGAAAATAGCTAACTTAGATGAAGGAGTGCTGCGTAAAAAAGTAAATACTAATATCAAAAAAGCCTATCGCTTATTTACCTCCCCTTTGTTCTTTAAGTTTGTTTCGATAGCTATGGCGGTTAGTACTGGCGCTGCGCCAGCAATGGCTTTTGGGTTAGGTTTAGTTGCATTGGATTCAGCTTTACGTTTTGCTAAAATAGGTTTTACGCGTCGTTACAAAAGAGAGCTAGCTCTATTATTAAAATGTCATCAATCTAAACAGGATGAACAAGAACTAAGACATGATGATAAAAATACTCCAATATTTAAGGCAATAGATAAGTTAAGTGCAAAAAAAACACCCCGCAATAATGTAAAAAAACGCTCTAAAGATCCCTACCCCATACCAAGCGAAACAAGAGTAGGGTACATGTCTGCTGGTCAGGCTATGATGCAAAATAGTGCATCATTGATGTATAGCGTGATGAATTGCATCAAATCGTTTGCGTTTATGAATTCGTTATTTTTAATACAAGAATTTACTTTCTTATACACTAATGCTCGTCGAAAAAACGATTGGAAGATGCTTGATAGAGAGTTGAAACAAAAAATTAATATACTCAATGTCGATGATGAGATACCAGGTTATGATAATTTAAACGAATTACGCAATTTGGCTAAAGAGAAGCATATCGATATTGAAACAAAGAAGGCTTTATGCAAAAGTGGTAAGGAGTATAAAAGCGATAAAGAGATTCAGGATGACTACAACATAAAGAGCAAAGAGATAAGGCAAAGCTTGGGTAAATTTAAAAGTTCACGAGGTATTTCTGGTTTTGTTACTAATATATTTAAAATAGCAAAAAAATCGCATGATCCATTTGAAAAATACTACAGCACCGCAGATGTTCGCGATTCATTGAAAAAGTTTGATAAATTAGTAAATGAGTTTATTCCCGAATTATCAAAGGAAAACATTGAACGATATGAAAAAGGAGAAGAATCAGTAATAACTAAAGGAAAAGGAAAAGGCGCTGGCGCCGATAAGCTACAAAAATCGTCACCAAATCGATCGAAGCCCATTGATCCTCAGAATTTTCCTAAGACAGATGACCATCAAACTCAAGTTGCAAACAAAGGGGATGGTTCTACTCCAGGACGTGGAGCTGGATCTACAGGTAACGGCTAGCCCAACCAGCTAAAACATCAGCAACATATTGACTATCTTTAGGATTTTTCATTAATAAATGATCCGCATTATCTAGCGAAACAAAGCTTTTAGGGTGTTTTGCCAATTTATAAATTTGCTTTGCATTTTCAATGCTTACAGTGCTATCAAGTGGAGAGTGCATAACAAGCAAAGCTTTGCGTAAATTACGTATTTTTTCTGGCATATCTTGACTTTTAATATCTTCTAAAAACTGCTTTTTAATATTAAACTTGCGCCCCCCTAGCAACACTTCAGCTTCGCCTTTGGAGTTTATTTCATCAATGTGCAAAGCAAAATTATGTGTAACGTGCGAACTGTCGCAAGGCGATCCAATAGTAGCGACTGCTTTCACTTCGGGTATTTGTGAGGCCGCAACGATTGCAGCAGTACCCCCAAAGCTATGGCCAACTAATATTTGCGGTGCTGAAAATTCTTTTCGCATAAAATCTGCTGCAGCAATTAAGTCACCAACATTTGATGAAAAATTTGTATCAGAAAAGTCACCCTGACTGCCTCCAAGCCCAGTGTAATCGAAGCGAAATAAAGCCATTCCAGCATTATTTAAAGCCTTCGAAATTCGGCTTAAAGCAGTAATATCTTTATTTCCAGTAAAGTAATGAGCAAATAGAACATAGGCTTTTGGGTTTTCTGGCGAATCTAGGCGAGCCATTAGCTTATGACCCAATGAACCAGTAAATTGTAGTTTATTGCTAATTAACATTGGTATCTTTCCTTAATAAATACATTATGTATGTTTATAGCAAAAAGTTAACCAAAATCAACTAGTATATCAATATTCGTTGGTTTAAATTAATATTTTTTATAATTAGCTTGCAAGGCAGATTAATTTTTAACCTAATTTACTATATTATACAATATCATAATTAATATTAACTGGCCTGCGTACGCAAGGAACTAGCATAGTTGAGCTTTCGTTAAATAAGCTTGTTGGGCTAACACTTACGCAAGGGCTTTTAATTTCATAAGCAGCACCAGGTGTACAAGATGCGAGCACTATGAATAGTACCACTATATTTAAGTATTTCATATATCCTACATTCTAATCTTTGTATATGTGTATTAGTGTAGCTGTCTGGCTGAGGTACAGCAATTTTAATTTACTAATAAGTTTGCTTTTTATTGATCAGTTATGATTATCATACAACAGTTTTAAGAAATTAATAGTCGCAAATGCTAAAAACCCTGCTACTTTTGTGATATTCGGGATAAGATTATAGATTAATTATATATTACTTAATTTATACTTCGTATGTCAAAATCTCTGCAAGAATTAATTGAATCAGGTGAGTATTTTCGTGATGCTAGAGAATGGTATAAGATTAAGTATGTTCATCCATTTTCGCAAAGATCATTCTTAATAATCTTGAGTATAATTATATGTATTGTTGTCTGCTCAGTAGCACTGAATATATATGGTTTATTTCCTACGCACAAACAAGTGAGATATGTTATTAATATCGAAGATACTACCAACAAATCTACTAAAATAGAACGTGCTGAATACTCGCATCAAGATGCTCAGGTTTCAATAATACATGAATTAGTCACCAAATATGTCAGTAACCGAGAAAATTATGATTATGATGACCTACAGCGTCAATTTACATATGTTAAAAACAGTTCTACCCGTATTGTTTTTCGTCGTTTTTTTAATTTTATGAATATTGATAATGAAGATTCGCCAATTTTAAAATATAAAAAAAGCATATCACGTCACATAGAAATTAACTCGGTAAAATATAAGGGATCTAATGTAGCCATTGTGAATTTTACAGCTATTGCTGAAGATATATCAGGTGCAAAGCATGAGGATAAATTATGGCAGGCAAACATAAAGTTTGATGCCGATAAAATAAGTAATAGATTACCTTCAGGTCAACGATTTAATTTTACTATAACAGATTATGACCTGACTATGATAAAAGATAATTTAAAATGATAGCAATTATGAAAAAGATAACCCTATTTTGTATATTTAGTTTGTTAATAATAGCTGCCAATATGTCGTATGCAATTCGTGAATCAAGACCAACTCCAACTGATTCTAGGATCAGGATAATGGTCTATAATCCAAATGATGTGTTTAAATTTACTGGTTATTATGGCTATCAAGCTAGTATAGAGCTCGAAAAAGATGAGCAAGTAATTAGCATTTCTATGGGAGACACAACGTCATGGCAAGTTGTTCCTTCTGGTTACCGAATTTTTATTAAACCAATCGAAAAAGATGCTACAACAAACATGACTTTAATTACTAGTAAACGCACTTATTTCTTCGAGTTATATGCAGAGGAAACTCTAGATATTCGCGATCCAAACTTAGTATTTAATGTAAAATTTCTCTACCCAGACTCAGAAGATGAAGATAATGTGAGAACCTTCGCAAAAGCTAGTAGTGATTTACCTAACTTGGAACAGCCAGAGAATTTAAATTTCTTATATACAATTAGTGGTAGTGAAGAAGTCGCCCCAATTAAAATTTTTGATGATGGTGAGTTTACCTATATTCAGTTCCGCGATAAAAACAACGAAATACCAGCAATTTTTGCCGTTGATGAAGAGCTAAGAGAATCAATGGTAAATTTCCGTTTGGACCCAGCAAACAATAATTTAGTTATTGTTGACCATGTTTTTCCAAAACTAACGCTACGAGCGGGTAAAAAAGTCACTTGTGTTTTTAACGA
>JBMGNO010000020.1:0-20037 GCA_049739405.1 Rickettsiaceae bacterium | reverse complement strand
AGAGCACGAAAGACTCTGCTTTACCAGTTAAAGTATACCCCCCAGCTTTACCTATTCCTTCACCACTTGCACAAAAATCATCTATTTCTTGCTTAGTTAGCTTTTTGACTTTGAGTAATGATTCAGACAGTTTTGTTTGCGAAACCATCTTATTTCCATCTTTTCGAATAATAGTTACACCCGTGTAAACCCTATGGCGCCTTTGCGAAATCATCTCTAAACTTTCACGCACATCCTGTTCATTTTTTGCTTTGCGCATAATTTGCCGGCGACAAACTGGAACTGTGTCTGCTCCAATAATAATTCCTTTTTCGATCTGACTGGCAACGTGTTGGGCCTTTTCAAAACTCATGCGCCTAGCAAAATTTTGTGGGGTTTCGCCTTTATTTATTACTTCATCAATGTCAGCAGGAATCACCTGATCTGGAGTTATGCCAATTTGCTGTAGTAGCTGCAATCTCGCTGGAGATGCCGAGGCTAAAATTATTGGTAATGTCATTAGTGTCTTAGTACCTTAAAATAACTCGACCTTTTGTCAGATCGTATGGAGTCATCTCAACTTTTACTTTATCACCTACTAAGATTTTAATACGGTTTTTACGCATTCTGCCAGAGGTATGGGCAATAATCTCGTGTCCATTTTCCAACTCAACTCTAAAATGTGCATTTGGCTTCAGTTCAAGAACTTGACCATCCATTTCTATTAATTCTTCTTTTGCCATTTAAATTTCACGGTAAATATTAATTTTTGCAGCCCAATCATAACAATTAATCCCTTAAATTGCAAGAAATATAGTCGATGAAATGATTAAAGAATTGATAGGCACAAATATATTAAATGACAATTAACGAATAATCTGCTATATTTCCTGCACATTATGAATAAAAATACGAATTAATATGCAATTTATTGACGAAGCAAAAATATATATAAAAGCTGGTAATGGAGGTTGTGGCTCTGTTAGCTTCCATAGAGAAAAATATATTGAGCGCGGGGGACCTGATGGTGGCGATGGTGGTTCTGGTGGTAGCATTATCTTTCGTAGTAACTCGCACTTGAATACTTTGCTTAATTTCCGATTTAAAAAGCATTTTAAAGCTGATAATGGCGAATATGGTAAGGGGCGTAGTATGACTGGAAAATCACGCGCTCCACTGATCCTTGAAGTGCCCGTAGGGACGCAGATTTTCTCTGACGATGGACTATTATTAATCTACGATTTTGACACTGATGAAGATGAATTTGAAATCTTAACTGGTGGTAAAGGTGGTCTTGGTAATGCACACTTTAAATCATCAACAAATAGGTCTCCTAGAAAAAGAACTAGTGGTGAGATTGGCGAAGAAATGGACGTGGTCTTAAAATTAAAGCTATTATCTGATGCTGGCCTAGTTGGACTACCTAATGTTGGTAAATCAACTTTACTATCCATGTCTAGTGCAGCAAGACCAAAAATTGCCGACTACCACTTCACTACTCTAAAACCTAGCTTAGGCGTTGTGTATGTTGGCGAAGAAGAGTTTGTCCTAGCAGATATTCCTGGTTTAATTAAAAATGCACATTTAGGCAGCGGGCTTGGTGACCGCTTTCTAAAGCATATTGAAAGGTGTGGTGTATTAATTCATGTCATTGACGTAACGCACGAAGATGTTATTCAAGATTATGATGTAATTCGCAATGAACTAATCTCTTATTCAGATCTATTGCAAGACAAAAAAGAAATTATTTGCTTAAATAAAATTGATTCCATAGACCCAAAAGATCTTATTGAGAAAATAGAGCTACTACAAAAACATACAGGTAAAGAAATACATCCAATTTCAAACTTTACAAGAGATGGGATAACCCCCTTGCTACAAAAATCATTGCAAGTAATTAAAGAACGCCAAGAAGAAGAGTAACGCCCCTCTTTTTACTAAAAATATTGTATAATGAATTATATTCTTTTAAAGATTATGCTTGAAAAAATAATATTTGTTGGTATATTACTTTCAGTTGGATGAAAGTAATACTACTTTTTATTTAATTTTCAAATGCGCTCTTAGCTCAGCTGGATAGAGCAACGGACTTCTAATCCGTAGGTCAAAGGTTCGAATCCTTTAGAGCGCGCCACTCACAACCGGGTATATACTGAAGGTATATACTGAAGAGATAGGTAACAGTTTATTCTGATCACATGGGTAACAGTTTTACCCCAAAAAGATTAAGTGTCGGTTCTAATCTACATTTTACTTCTTATTTTTGAGACTCTATACCATTCCAACGATTTGATGAATCTATATTGAAATCAAATAAATCAAGCGCTCTGACTGCAGAATATTCAGCCATTTCGTCAATAGATTTTGGTTTATTATAGAATGAGCAGACAGTAGGAGATATGACAACACCAAGGCGGCTTAATTTTAGCATATTTTCTAAGTGGATAGGACTGAGTGGAGTTTCTCGGGCCATAAGGACTAGTTTTCTTTGCTCTTTAATAACTACGCCTGCTGCTCTAGAAATAAGGTCTTCTTCATACCCAGATGCAATTGCAGCAAGAGTTTTCATACTACATGGCGCAACAATCATACCGTCAACAATAAAAGATCCGCTAGAGATTTTTGCTGCAATATCACTATGATTATAATGATAGTCAGCGAGTTCTATGACTTCTTTAATATTCAGATCTAGCTCCATAGATATTGTAAGGCGTGCAGACCTAGAAATTACCAAGTGAGTTTCTACACCAATATTTTTAAGTATTTCTAGTATCTTAACACCATAAATCGCACCGGATGCTCCAGAAATAGCTACAATTATCCGTTTTTGGTAATTAGTACTAATTTTATACACAGCGCAAAACTCTTTAAATATCTTTTCATAATTATAGACGATTAATGTAAAATTTACTAGTTCGAAAATCAATTTTAGCGTCCAACTCTTTGAGAACCAATTTGAGGCTTAGAAGGAGCTACTGTTTTAACAGATCCTTTCTCTGGCACCGTTTTTGATTTTAACAATTGAGTTTTTATATTTTTTGCTATTTTTTTTAGTTTATCTGGTATAACTTTTGATACAGATGGCTGAGCTTTATGTATTGCGGACTTTTTCTTTGGTTTTGTTTCGGGCTCTTGTGTCTTTTGTGACTTTTTTTGTGGTATCTCTGCTTTTTTAAAAGGCTTTTGATTCACCACTTTATCCATTTTTTCAAAATCTACTTTAACTTTTTGATCAGCGGGTGGTATCTGGTTAAGAATTTTATCGTAACTTCCCTCTTTACTTTTATCAAAAGCTAATTTTGCAGCCTGTTCTGATACTTTCATATTTTGTGCATATTGTTGGGGTGAATCATTTTTTAATGAATGTTGGTTAACCGATGTTTGTAAGGCATGAAAAACCAACACATTTGCAACCGCTTCACTCTCTAATTTAGTTTCACTATTCTTCTGATAAAAAGGCTTTAATTTTGAGAAGTGGTCCTGAAGATAATCTGGCACTTTAAAATCATCAAAAGCTTTAGCAGCTTTACCCATTTTTCCACCAGATAATTTTACAAAATCGTTTTTTTTCTTGTTATCTTCCTTAGAAGAGAGGTTACTTCTTTCTCTTTGAAAATCTCTTAACTCTTGCATCTCATCTCTATTAATTTTAACATCTTTAATAGCAGGATATATATCTTCTACGCCTAAACGATTTTCAACGCATTCATAAAGCATAGCAGTTTTTGCTAAATTAGTATTTCGCATATATTGATCTCTTCTTGCTTTAAGCCTTGGATATTTTTGTGTTACTTTGTCCATTTCAACATCAACTAATTTTGAAACAAAATTATGTAGTTTCTCAGAGTTCATGCCATCTTTTTTTAGATCATTAAAGACTTTTGTATCCAGTTCAGCTTTTTTCATATCGCTGCAAGCATCATATAGTTTAGAAGCCTCTTTTTTTGTTATGCTGCCATCTAAGATCTTTGGTTTTGTTTCTGCGTATGTTTTTTCAAAATCTGGTTTATTTGCTTCACCACTTTCTGACATATTATTTCCTTCAAAAGATTCTTTTTATTAATCATATTATACAAAACAAATCTTCGTCAATAATTTTAGAGCTACGCAAGGTTAGTAGCAACAAACTATTTTAAAATCCATTAATTTTTGTGATTTATTTGCTAAATACTTGCATCATATTTCATTATATGTAAGTATATGAAAAAAATTATTGGAGCAAAATTATGGTAAAAAAATTATTACTATCTATTGGAGTTTTATTTTTAAGCTTAAGCGTTTATGCAAACGAAAAAACTACAGAGAAACAAGGTTTAATTGTTAAAGAGTCTTGGGCAAGGACATCAATTCCTCCAAATAATAATTCAGCTGCATACATGAAAATTACCAACCCAAACAAAGAGCAAATAACTATTATTGGTGCTTCAGCGGCGATGGTAGCGAATAATGTCGAGTTGCATAAAAGTTTTGTTGATGAAAAAGGAATTAGCAGAATGACCTCAATTGATAAAATAGTTGTTCCTGGCGAGAGTACAATTGAGCTGGCTCCTGGTGCGATTCACATTATGCTCTTTGATTTGAAAAAGAATTTATCACTTGATGATAAGTTTAAACTAATCTTAAAGCTAGAGGGCATGAAACCAGTTGCTAGTACAGTGGTAGTAAAAAACTAGATAATAAATGACTATAATTTATAAAGTTACTAAAGATTTAAAAAAAGTATCTAGCTATTTAAAGAGTTGAATTATCTCATATAATAAAATTTAACTTGATAATATTTAAGATCATTAGTAATATCCTGATTCATAACTGGGAAAATAATAGAGAATTATCAGATAATATGAAAAGATACCCTGAAGACCCCTTCACAATAGAAGAAAGAAAAACATACAACTCCTGGCGTCTTAGAGTTCTAATTTTTATTATTATTGGCTATGGCGCCTATTATTTATGTCGGCAAAATTTTGCAATGATTATGCCGGCCTTTATGGCAGAATTTGGTTATACTAAAACTCAAATGGGTATAGTATTATCTATTGCTTCAATAGTGTATGGTGCTGGTAAATTTGCAAACGGATATTTTAGTGATAAATCTAATGCACGCTACTTTATGCCTATTGGTTTGTTTATCTCTTCGATCATTACATTTGTTTTAGGTTTTAGTAATGGTCTTTATATGCTTGGTGCATTATGGATATTAAATAATTGGTTTCAGTCAATGGGTTGGCCACCAGCAGCTCGCATATTAACTCACTGGTTTGCACCATCGGAGTTGGGCACAAAATGGGCAATGGGCGCTGCCTCACACCAAGTAGGAGGTGCTATAACTTTAATTCTATCTGGTTACTTAGTAGCCAATTACGGCTGGCGCTATGCATTTTTTGTTCCAGCAATCATTTCGTCTATTATAGCGCTTATTTTGTATAATCGCCTGCGTGAGTCACCAAAAATTATTGGCTTACCACCAGTAGAGCTTTATAAAGGCGACAATATTTTCCACGAAGAAGATAAGGAAGATAATATGCCAACAATAGAGATTTTTCGCAAGGTATTTTACAATAAAAATATGTGGTTGATTTGCGGGGCGAACATATGCGTCTATATTGTTCGAATTGGTATTATTTTTTGGGCGCCATTATTTTTAAATCAGTTTAAAGGTATCTCCATACAGCACGCTGGTTGGCAAGTGGCTTCCTATGAAGTAGTTGGTGTATTAGGTGGTATTTCGGCTGGGTATATATCAGATCGATTTTTTGCTGGGCAAAGGGGGATTGTAGGTGCTATTTTTATGTTTATGCTAACGTTAGTACTAATTGCTTTTTGGTATATGCCCAACGGTTCTAACTTAGTCAGTGCAGGAATATTGGTGCTAGTTGGCTTTTTTGTCTATGGTCCGCAAGTATTAATTGGCGTTGCATCAGCTGACTTTACTTCAAAAAAAACTATTGGTACAGCGAATGGCCTTGCTGGTACTATGGGGTATGTGGGATCAGCTATTTCGGGCGTTGGTGTTGGCATGTTGGTTGACCAGTATGGCTGGGCAAGCGCATTCATGTTTTTTATATTTTCAGCCCTTTTAGGCAGTATATTTTTCTTGATGACTTATAAGGTAAAGTAAATTATAGTAACTCTATGGAAGTGAATTAAAAACCAGGAGTGTGAAGTTTAGTTATGAAAAACTATAATAATTTAGAAAAAAAATTACAGCAAATAGGTCATTTAAATACAATTTATGGAGTGGCTCATTGGGATAAATCAGTTAGTTTAGCGTCTGGATCGATGCAGAACAGAGCTGAAGAACTTGCTTCGGTTTCAGCCTTAATTCACGAAATGAGCACTTCACAAGAAATGGGTGATTTGATAAACTCGGCTTATGAAGATAAGGACTCTCTTAATAAGTGGCAGAAAAAGAACTTAGAGTTAGCGCAAAAAAATTATGATACGCAAACTTGTCTTCCTGTTGATCTACAAAGAGAATTTAATATTGCTACTAGCCAGTCTGAGTTTGCTTGGCGCGAGGCACGTCAAAACAACAACTTTTCTAAAGTAGCACCGTATTTAGAGAAGCTTTTCTCACTGACTCGCAAGAAGAGTAAAATTTTGTCTGAGAAGCTTGGTCTTCGTCCTTATGATGCATTAATTGATCAATTTGATCCAGGCAGGCGCTCGCCAGAGATCGATGTAGTATTTTCAGGATTAAAGGAAAAACTTATTCCACTGGCGCAAAAAATTCAAGAAAAGCAGAAATCAGAGGAAGTACTTCCGCTACCAAATATTGATGTAGCTACGCAAAGACAAATTAGCCTGCAGATTGTTGAGTCTATGGGTTTTGACTTAAATTGCGGTCGTCTGCACGAAACATTGCACCCATTTTGTAGTGGCTCAAACGACGATGTACGCTTAACTACATCATTTGATGAAACAAGACCATTATTTGGTTTATTTGCTACTATTCACGAGACAGGACATGGTTTATATCAACAAAGTTTGCCGGCAAGATATCGCGACCAGCCCGTCGGCAAACCCTTAGGAATGGCATTTCACGAGAGTCAATCATTAATTATGGAAAGGCAAGCAGCTACTTCTAAACCTTTTGTAGAATTTTTATCACGTTTGTTGCAAGATAAGTTTGGCTTTAAAGGAAATGCATTTGGTTTTGATAATCTATATAAATTGTTAACACGAGTGGAGTCTAGCTTGATTAGGATTACTTCTGATGAGGTGACTTATCCATTGCATATTATCTTACGCTATGAGCTTGAGAAAGTGATTTTAGATGATAATTTTCAAATTAATGATCTGCCTGAACTGTGGAACTCTAAGATGAAGGAGTATCTGGGGATAACTCCAGACACTGACAGTGATGGTTGTATGCAAGATATTCATTGGTATATGGGGGCATTTGGTTACTTCCCGGCTTATACAAACGGTGCGTTGGTTGCTAGTATGATGATGCAACAAATTAGGCAGAAAAATACTAATATTGATAACGAATTAGTACAAGGTAGTTTTGTTGGCATTAATCAATATCTCAACCAAAATATTCGAAGCTTAGGTAGCTTGCTCAACTCATCCGAGTTGCTTGAAAAAGCAACAGGAAGTAAAATAATTGACCCACAAATATTTATTGACTATTTAAAAGAAAAATATCTTTAAAAGCGTCCATTCATGTGAGTAGTTTCAATTTTAACAAAATAGCTCGAAACTGCTCACTTTGGGCTGAACGATTACCTTTAAAATGCAAAAAGACCTTCTAACTCAATGAATAAGTTATGAAGGTCTTAATAACAATCTTAGGTAGTATCAATTTTTCTTTTTTAATCTGCCATATTAACTTGACTATCTGAAGATTCTTTATCTCGAGCAGCTGCTACCTTTTTTGCAATACCCATATGAAAACCTGTTCCCGAAGGTATTAACCTACCCACAATAACATTTTCTTTCAAACCTTGCAACGTATCCACCTTACCAGCTACTGCCGCTTCAGTTAACACTTTTGTAGTTTCCTGGAACGAAGCTGCAGAAATAAATGAATTTGTCTGCAAAGATGCTTTAGTAATACCTTGTAATACTGGTTTATAGGTAGCTGGAATTTTGCCTTCAGATTCAATCTTTTTATTAACATCTAAAATATCATGTAAATCCATTTGCTTACCATCAATAATCGAGGTGTCTCCGGCGTTGATGATTTCAACTTTTTGTAGCATTCTTTTGATAATTACTTCTATATGCTTATCATCAATTCTCACACCCTGCAATCTATAAACAGCTTGTATTTCAGCGATCATATAACGCGCTAATGCTTCAATACCCATTACCTTTAGAATATCTTGCAATACTGGATTACCATCGATAATCATGTCACCGCGCTTTACATAATCACCTTCATTCACTACAACATGTTTTCCCTTTGGAATAATATATTCTAATGGTGCTGACCCACTTGTTGGATTCAATATGACTCGGCGCTTTGATTTATAATCTTTACCAAATTCAATTCTACCATCTGTTTCAGCAATTATAGCACTATCTTTTGGTACCCTTGCTTCAACAAGCTCTACTACTCTTGGTAAACCACCAGTAATATCACGAGTCTTTGTCGATTCACGAGGAATACGAGCTAAAATATCACCCGCTGTTACTTCTGAACCATCTTCAATACTTAAAACAGCTCCGACTGGTAAGTAATGCTTAGCTTCAAGACCGGTTGCGAGCTCAACTGGTTTACCTTTAGCATCTACCAATTGTATTCTAGGTCTTAGCTCAACACCTTTAGAGTATTGTTTTGATTCTATTATTACCTTACTTGAAATACCTGTTGCTTCATCGATCACGGTACGCACAGATAAACCTTCTAGCATATCCATGAATATCACTTTACCAGTTTTTTCGGTAATAATTGGTAAAGTATATGGATCCCATTCTGCTAATTTTTGTCCTTTTTCGGCTTTTTCACCATCGTCAAGCATTAACCTTGAGCCATAAGGTATTTTGTAATTTGATTTTTCTGCTCCTTTCTCATCTAATAATAATATCTCACAAGACCTGCTCATCACGATCTTATGCCCTTGAGAATTTACAACTAAATTACGACCTTTTATTTTTACGCTCGCATCATAAGAGGCCTCTACAGATGAAACTTCTGCACCTTTTGTTGCAGCTCCACCAATGTGGAAAGTTCTCATTGTTAACTGAGTACCAGGCTCACCAATAGACTGAGCAGCGATAACGCCAATTGCTTCACCAGCAGAAACTAAGGAACCAGTGGCCAAATCACGACCATAACAAGTCGAGCATATACCTCTTTTTGTTTCACAAGTTAGCACTGATCTAATTTTCAATAGATCTAGTCCTGAAGATTCTATTTGATCTAATTTTTCTTCATCAATTAACTCACCAGCTTTAATGATAACCTCGCTAGTTACTGGGTGTAATGTATCAATCGATACTGTACGCCCTAAAATTTGATCAGCTAATGATACTATTACTTCACCACCTTCAATAATAGTCTTAATTTCAATACCATTATCCGTACCACAATCATATTCAGTAATAATACAATCTTGTGCAACATCAACTAATTTTCTAGTTAAATAACCGGAGTTAGCTGTTTTTAGCGCCGTATCAGCAAGACCTTTACGAGCTCCGTGCGTGGAGTTAAAGTATTCACGAACCGTTAAGCCTTCTTTGAAGTTTGATTTAATTGGTGTTTCAATAATTTCACCAGATGGTTTTGTCATCAACCCTCTCATACCCGCAAGCTGTTTAATCTGCGCGGCTGAACCCCTTGCTCCAGATAAGGCCATCATGTGTATCGAATTAAGTTTTTGCTGATTATTTAAATCATCACGCCCTTCTTGAGCTACGGCAATTTGTTCCATCATGTTAGCAGCAACTTTATCAGTACACGCAGTCCAAGCATCAACTACCTTATTAAACTTCTCTCCATGAGTAATTAAGCCTTCTAGATATTGTTGCTCAAACTCATCAACTAATTTCTCAGTTTCACCAATAAATTTGTTTTTATTATCAGGTACTACCATATCATTCATACCAAATGAAGTACCTGAACTACAAGCATGTTTAAAGCCTAATTCCATCAATTTGTCGGCAAAAATTACCGTTGCTTTTTGACCACAGTAACGATATACCGCATCAATAGCGTTAGTAATATTTTTCTTAGTCATCTCTTTATTTAATAGCCTAAAATCAATATTATCACTTTTTGGCAATAATTGAGATAATATAACACGGCCAGGAGTTGTCTCTACAATCGAGGACACGAGACCACCTTCTGGACTGACTAGGTCAACTCTATATTTAATTTTTGCGTGGTAAGTTACCGCTTTGTCATATAAAGCATACTCAATTTCTTTAATATCATCAAATACCATACCTTGACCTTGGTCGTTATCGACTTCCAATGTCAAATAATATAGACCAAGCACAATATCTTTATCTGCAGATATAATTGGCTTACCGTTTGCTGGGCTTAAAATATTATTTGTTGACATCATTAATACTCGCGCTTCAAGCTGAGCTTCAACAGATAATGGGACATGCACAGACATAGTGTCACCATCAAAGTCAGCATTAAATGCTGCGCAAACAAGAGGGTGTAATTGTATCGCTTTACCTTCAATTAAAAGTGGTTCAAAGGCTTGGATTCCTAAACGGTGCAATGTTGGGGCTCTATTTAAAAGAACTGGGTGCTCTCTGATAACCTCTTCCAAGATATCCCAGACCTCTACTCTCTCAGCTTCAACAATTTTCTTTGCCGCTTTAATTGTAGTAGCAATTCCATATAACTCTAATTTTGCATACACAAACGGTTTAAACAACTCTAAAGCCATTTTTTTCGGTAAACCACATTGGTGTAGCTTCATTTCCGGGCCCACAACGATTACTGAACGTCCAGAATAATCAACCCTTTTTCCTAATAAGTTTTGACGGAATCGGCCTTGCTTACCCTTTAACATATCACTTAGTGACTTGAATGGTCGTTTATTTGCATTCTTAACAACCTTACCACGACGTCCATTATCAAACAAAGCATCTACAGATTCTTGTAGCATACGCTTTTCGTTACGTATAATAATGTCTGGAGCTTTTAATTCTAAAAGTCTTTTTAAACGATTATTACGATTAATAACTCTTCTATACAACTCATTTAAATCAGAAGTAGCAAACCTACCCCCATCTAGCATAACTAAAGGCCTTATTTCTGGGGGAATAACTGGTAATACATTCATAACCATCCATTCTGGTTTATTATCAGAGCCACAAAAGTCTTCAACTAACTTTAATCTTTTTATAATTTTTTTCTTTTTTGTTTCAGAAGAAGTTTCTGCTAATTCCTCTTTCAACTGAATTCTCAACTCTTTCAAGTCCATCTCAGAAAGTAATTTTTGCACTACTTCAGCACCTATCATCGCCACAAATCCATACTCATCGCGATGTTGCATATAGGCCTCTTCAGATAATAAGTCGCCTTTTTGAAGAGCCGTTACACCGGGCTCTATAACCACATAATTTTCAAAATATAGAATTTTTTCTAAGTCTTTCATTGTGATATCAAGTAATGTGCTAATTCTTGATGGTAAAGACTTTAAAAACCATATATGTGCCACTGGAGCTGCTAGCTCAACATGCCCCATACGTTCACGACGCACTCTAGACTCAGTGACTTCGACGCCGCATTTTTCACAAGTAGTTCCTCTATACTTTGTACGTTTATATTTACCACATAAACACTCAAAATCCTTCACTGGACCAAATATTTTAGCACAAAATAGGCCTTCTTTCTCTGGCTTATATGTTCGATAATTAATTGTTTCTGGTTTTGTTACCTCACCATAAGACCATGAGCGAATTTGCTCTGGACTAGCAATATTAATTTTAATTTGATCAAATTGTTGGGTGTTATTTAATTGACCATAAAAATTTACTTGTGACATAATGAATTTTCCTCAAAATAAACTCATTTAAACGCTTTAGCGCAATATTAATTTAATATCAACGACACCTCTATAAAGAGGTGTCTATCAACTTATCCTATACACTTTCTTCAAGCTGTACATTCAAACATAATGATCTGAATTCTTTAATCATTACATTAAATGATTCTGGCACGCCAGAACTGAAATTGTGGTTACCTTTGACAATATTCTCATACATTTGTATTCGGCCATTAACATCATCAGATTTGACGGTTAATAACTCTTGCAGTGTAAATGATGCTCCATAAGCTTCTAGTGCCCATACTTCCATTTCACCAAATCTTTGTCCACCAAAGTGTGATTTACCACCTAATGGCTGCTGGGTAACTAAGCTATAAGGACCAATAGATCTTGCGTGTATTTTATTGTCTACCAAGTGATGTAATTTTAAAATATACTTATATCCAACAGTGATATGACGATCAAAATACTCACCTGTTCTACCATCGATAACTTTAACCTGGCCAGACTCGTCTTGACCTGATAATTTCAACATCGATTTCACGCCCTCAACACCTGCTCCGTCAAAAACTGGAGTTGAAAAATAAACAGCCTCTTGTAAATTATCACAAAACTCTAAAAATTCTTCTTTATTTAGGTCTTCAATTTTTTTAACTACGTCATCTTTTTCATAGATCTTTTTTACAAAATCTTTCATTGATTCAATGTCTATATCATTATTGCTATATTTTTCTAGCATGTTACCAACATTTTTACCTAAATTTTTTGCTGCCCAGCCCAAATGAGTTTCTAAAATCTGACCAACATTCATTCGCGAAGGTAAACCAAGTGGATTTAACACAACATCTACAACGGTACCATCTTCCAAGAATGGCATGTCTTCTTCTGGCATAATGCGTGAAATAACACCTTTATTACCGTGCCTACCAGCCATTTTATCACCAGGTTGTAATTTATGCTTCGTTGCAATATATACCTTCACAACTTTCAAGGCACCTTGCGGCAAATCATCACCACTTTGTAATTTACTTACTTTACTATTAAAACGCTTATTTAATGAATCAATTTTCAGATCATACTGTTCTTTTATCTGAGCAATATCAGTCATAACTTCATCATTCTCTACTATCAGCTGCCAATACTGGCCTTTTGATAGTGAGTTTAACAATTCCTCATTGATAGCTTGCCCAGCCTTGACTGATTTGGGACCACTAACAATAATTTGATTTTCAAGTATCTTGCGCATACGCATAAATACAAATTTATCAATAATTGTTACTTCATCGTCTCTATCTTTAGACAATTTTTCAATTTGCTGCTTCTCAATAGCAATTGCTCTTTCATCCTTTTCGACTCCGCGACGAGACAAAATACGCACTTCTACAACTGTTCCAGCAACACCTGGAGGTGCATATAATGAAGTATCTCTAACATCAGAAGCTTTCTCACCAAAAATAGCCTTAAGTAATTTTTCCTCTGGAGTTATTGGGGATTCACTTTTTGGGGTTACTTTACCAATTAATATATCACCAGCTTTCACCTCTGCACCAACATGAACAATACCAACTTCATCTAAATTGCGCAAAGCCTCTTCGCCAACATTTGGCATATCTCTTGTTATTTCTTCTGGCCCTAAACGAGTATCTCTTGCTACTACTTCAAACTCTTCAATATGAACAGAAGTAAACACATCATCCTTAACAATTCTCTCTGACACCAATATTGAATCCTCAAAATTGTAGCCACGCCAAGGTATAAACGCTACAAGCATATTGCGGCCTAATGCAATTTCACCCTTATCAATTGCAGGACCATCTGCAATTACATCACCTTTCAAAACTTGCTGACCAACAGAGACTAATGGCGTTTGATTAATACAAGTTTCATGATTTGATTTTTGATATTTCATCAAATTGTATATATCAACTTCAGGAGCTCCTCCTTCTTTTTTATCCGAAGATTGAACCACTATTCTTTCGGCATCAACTTCTACAATAACACCATCATGTAAAGATAATATTGCCGCGCCTGAATCTTTAGCCACAACAGACTCAATACCCGTACCTACTAAAGGTGCATCAGAAGTAATCAGAGGCACAGCTTGACGCTGCATATTTGAACCCATTAACGCTCTATTAGCATCATCATGCTCTAAGAATGGAATTAATGATGCCGCTACAGAAACTACCTGCATTGGGGTAACATCAATATAATCTACCTCTGATGGAGGCACAGATACAAAATTACCTGTCTCAAATCGACAACTTACTATTTCATCTTTTATTTTACCATCATCCGCAATTTCGATTCCAGCTTGAGCAATTTTATATTTCGATTCATCAATCGCCGATAAATAAACAACATTATCAGTCACATAACCATTCTCAACTTTTCTGTAAGGACTTTCAATAAAACCATATTTATTAACTTGCGAATATGTCGACATTGAGTTAATTAGACCAATATTCTGGCCCTCTGGAGTTTCAATCGGACAAATACGTCCATAATGAGTTGGATGCACATCCCTTACTTCAAAACCTACGCGATCACGGCTCACACCACCTGGACCTAAAGCAGAAAGTCTTCTTTTATGAGTAATTTCAGATAATGGATTTGTTTGATCCATAAATTGCGATAATTGAGATGTACTAAAAAATTCTTTTACAACAGATCCTAATACTTTTGAATTAATTAAATCTTGTGGCATTACCGCATCAATATCCACTGTTCCCATACGTTCTACAATAGCTTTCTCCATGCGTACAAGACCAACTCTAAATTGATTTTCTACTAACTCACCAACTGATCTAACTCTTCTATTTCCTAAATGATCAATATCATCAATAGACCCCTTGCCATCTTTAATGTCAATTAATATTTTTACCATTGACTTAATATCTTCATGCGATAAGCAGGTATTGTCTTTTTCTACTTCGACATTTAATCTTGAGTTTAGCTTGATACGACCTACCTCAGATAAATCATACCTTGCATCGTCAAAAAATAAACTTTTTAATAACTCTTTACCAGCTTCAACCGTTGGCGGTTCACCTGGCCTTAAAACCCTAAATATATCAACTAAAGCTGATTCATAATCCTGGTTCTTATCAAGCTTAATTGTATTACGCATATAAGCATTACTTTGAGCAGAAATTTTTAAAACACTTAATTGCGAGATTTCCGCAGATTTAATAGCATTAATTATATCCTGAGTAATTTGATCACCAATATTTACTAAAATTTCTCCACTAGCTTGATCCAAAATTTCTTGAGATGAGTATCTATCAATTATTTGATCATCTTGAATTAAAACTTTCTTTAGACCATTATCTGCAAATTTTCTAGCTAGTCTTGGTGTAATTTTTTGACCAGCCTCAAGGACCACTTCATTATTTTCAGCATTCACTAAGTTAGAAGATAATCTTTGAACAGAAACCTCTTTTGGATTAAAGCTCTTAATCCACCCAGAGTCTGATAATTCATATAATTCTTTTTCATAATAAGTATCATAAATCTCAGCTAAACTCATACCAATTGCTAATAGCAAAGTAGATACTGGTAATTTTCTTTTTCTATCAATTCTAAAAAATACACTATCCTTACCATCAAACTCAAAATCAAGCCATGAACCTCTGTAAGGTATAATCCGAGCTGAATATAAAAACTTTCCAGACGAGTGTGTTTTCCCTTCATCATGATAGAAAAAGCCACCCGGTGACCTATGCATCTGAGAAACTACTACTCTCTCCGTACCATTTATTACAAACGTGCCATTCTTTGTCATGAATGGTACGTCTCCCATATAAACTTCTTGCTCTTTAATACCTTTTATTTCTTTAGCGCCAGTAGTTTCATCAATATCCCAAACACTTAACCTTAATGTTACCTTAAGACCAGCAACGTAACTTAAACCACGTTGTATACATTCCTCTACATCAAACTTAGGAGTATCAAAATCATATTCTACAAAATCTATAATAGCTCGGCCTGAACTCTCTTTTACAGGAAAAATTGAATTTAATACGTTTTGTAATCCTAAATTTTTTCTTTCTTTTTTTGGTATATTAAGCTGTAAAAAACCTCCTGTGTAAGATTCTGATTGAATTTTAATTAGATTAGGTATTTTTGCTACAGGCTTAATTCGACCAAAGTTTTTTCTATATCTATTACCAGTTGTTAGTGGGTTAGGCATAAGGTCTCCAGATGTTTTTTGATTATACACTGTATAAAATCACAAGATTAAAAGTATAATTATATTTTAGTAACGCGTTTTATATTTTATTTTTAAATCAAAACGCGGTTTTAAGTTATGCACTTAAAAAACACGCAAAAAATACTGTAATAATATTTTGCTAATATATCTGTTCTATAGAACAAAGAACCTGCATTTTGAACTAAATAAGATTAAGTTCAAAATGCAGTCAATAAAATTAAATATCCTATTAGAATTACTTAATTTCTACTTTAGCGCCAGCTGCTTCAAAATCTGCTTTCATTTTATCAGCATCAGCCTTTGAAATACCTTGCTTTAATGGAGCAGGAGCACCATCAACTAGTTCTTTAGCTTCTTTTAAGCCAAGACCAGTAGCTGCTCTTACTACTTTAATAACAGCTATTTTTTGAGACCCAATATCAGATAATATCACATCAAATTCTGTTTTCTCTTCCTCTGCTGCTGCACCACCTGCCGCTGGAGCTGCTGCTGCTACTGGAGCTGCTGCTGAAACACCCCATTTTTCTTCTAAAAGCTTTGAAAGATCAGCCGCTTCCATTACTGTTAATGAAGATAAATCTTCTACTATTTTTGCTATGTCTGCCATAATTTTTCCTCTTTGTTAAACTTTAAATATTAAAACTGTAATTATTTTTTATCAGCGTAAGCTTTTATAACTCTTGCCAATGAACCCGCCGGAGCCTGAGAAACTCTTGCAAGATTTGCCGCTGGAGCTTGCAGTAATCCAACAAGTTTACCTCTAAGCTCATCAAGAGACGGTAAAGTTGCTAGTTGCTTAACAGCTTTTTCATCCATAATGGAATCGTTTACTAAACCACCAACAATTTTTAAATTTTTATTTGATTTAGCAAACTCAACTACACCTTTTGCAGCAGCTATTTCATCGTCTGAATAAGCTATTGCAGTAGGTCCAGAATACATATTTGAATCATGAGTTATTCCAACATTACTTGCTGCTATATTAGCTAAAGTATTTTTAATAACTTTAAAAGCAGCACCTTTTTCTCTCAAAGATTTACGCAACTTCGTAACCTCTGATACTGTTAGACCATGATAATGAGTCACAATAACGGATTTAGAAACCTTATACAGCTCTTCTAACTCAGTTACACAACTTTTCTTTTTTGATTTTAACACCTTCTCTTCTCCGTAAATTCACATTTAAGAAATTGTTGATAAGTCAATCTTATGAGAAGACCCCATTGTAGATGACATACTTATTTTCTTTAAATAAGTACCCTTGGCACCAGAAGGCTTTGCTTTCACAACTGAATTCACAAAAGTTTCAACATTTGCTAATAAATCCTTCTCACTAAATGATACCTTCCCTAAACCAGCATGCACTATGCCAGCTTTTTCTACTCTATATTCTACTTGACCACTTTTTGCATTCTTAACAGCATTAGTAATGTCAGCAGTTACAGTTCCCAATTTAGGATTTGGCATTAGACCTTTTGGGCCCAAAATTCTAGCGACTTGACCAACCATACCCATCATATCAGGCGTTGCTATACACACATCAAAGGCAATATTACCAGATTTGATTTCTTCTATCACTTCTGAACCAACAATATCAGCACCTGCTTTAGTAGCCTCTTCTTGCTTTTCATCTTTACAAATTACTGCAACGCGCACCTCTTTTCCTAAACCAGCTGGTAACGCAACAACACCTCTTACCATTTGATCAGAGTGCTTTGGGTCAACACCAAGATTAATTGCTATTTCTAAAGTTTCATCAAATTTAGCTGCACTACTTCCTTTAATTGATTTTATTGCATCAGCTAAAGTATATAACTTTTTTTCTTCTATATTTTTATCCATAATTTGTGGCTATATTTATATAATTTCTAGTTTTTTATTACTTCAAGACCCATAGACTCAGCAGAACCAGCTATAATCTTCGCCGCAGCATCTATATCATTAGCATTAAGATCTTGCATTTTAATTTTTGCTATTTCTTCACAATCAGCTATTGTAATTTTTCCTACATAAGCCTCTTTTTTAGTAGCGCCAGAGCCTTTCTTTACCTTAGCATACTTCTTTAAAAAGAATGATGCTGGTGGAGTCTTTGTAACAAAAGTAAAACTTTTATCCACATAAACTGTAATAATTACAGGAATAGGAGTCCCTGGATCAAATGAACTAGTTGCAGCATTAAAAGCTTTACAAAATTCCATTATATTAACACCCTTTTGCCCTAAAGCTGGACCAACTGGTGGAGAAGGGTTAGCCTTCCCAGATGGTATAGTTAGTTTGATATAACCGCTTATCTTTTTTGCCATTACTTATCCTTATATTTTATTTAACATTTAATCTTTCTTCACTTGGGTAAAACTTAGCTCAATTGGAGTAGATTTACCAAAAATAGATACAGATACTTTCATTGTTTGCGACTTAGGGTCAACTTCTTCCACAACTCCAGAAAATGTATCAAATGGCCCATCTATGACTTGAACTTCATCACCAGGATTATACATACTAGACTCTGTAGCACTCTCCTCTTGAGTTTTAATTTGCGCAAAAATTGTTTCAACCTCCTGATCTGTTAAAGATTGTGGAGTCGTCTTGCTACCCAAGAATTCTGCAACTTTTGGCACAGACTTAACTAAGTGCCAAGACTCATCTGTCATGTGCATCTTAATTAAAATATAACCAGGCATAATCTTTTTCTCTGTGATAACTTTTTTCCCTCGTTTTATTTCAGGAACTTGCACCACAGGGACAACTATATCTTCAAACTTATCAGACATTTTACGCTTAACTATCTGCTCCTCTATAGCTCTTTTAACGCTTTTTTCAGATCCAGAAATTGTATAAATTGTATACCACTTAGTCATAATTAATACTTTTGTTTAAGCTACTTACCAATATTTAACAAAAAACCTATGAGGTTATGTATACTATAATCTAAAACCATTATTAGCAAGCTAAAAATAAGAACTGATCCAAATACTATCAAACTAGAAGCCAACAATTCTTTTTTACCGGGCCAAAAAACTTTTTTAGCTTCTTGCTTAACCTGTTCAAAAAATTTAAAAACTTTCATTTTACTCATAATATTATTATCTAAACCAATTTTAGCCAAACAATGGCAGGAGTGACAGGCATCGAACCCGCAACCTCCGGTTTTGGAGACCGGCGCTCTACCAATTGAGCTACACTCCTATCATATATAATAGTAAAAATCAAGAAAATTCTTAATTTTCACTATTTTACCCTAACCTTCTTTCTTCAATATTTCGTCCACTACATTTTGAGGAACTTGGGCATAATGATCGAATTCCATACTATATTGTGCACGTCCTTGAGACATGGACCTTAGAGTATTAACATAACCAAACATTTCTGCTAGTGGAACATGGGCCGTAATTACCTGAGCATTACCTCTAGGCTCCATATTTTGCACTTGCCCTCTTCTACTATTTAAGTCGCCGATGATATCGCCCATATACTCTTCAGGAGTAATGACCTCCACTTTCATCAAAGGCTCTAATAACTTCGCCCCGGCTTTTGGCATACCCTCTCTAAACGCTGCTTTAGCAGCTATTTCAAAGGCTAGAACACTAGAATCCACATCGTGGAACGCTCCATCCATCAAGGTTGCTTTAAAATCAATCATAGGATAACCAGCAACAACACCAGACGCCATAATCTGCTTAATCCCTTTTTCCACACCAGGAATAAATTCTTTAGGAACAGAACCACCAACAATCTTACTTTCAAAAACAAAGCCGCTACCAACTTCACCAGCTTCAAATTTAATTTTTACTCTAGCAAACTGACCAGCACCACCAGACTGCTTTTTGTGCGTATAATCAACATCAGCAGATGATGTAATAGTTTCGCGATAAGCCACCTCTGGAG
>JBMGNO010000019.1:0-20791 GCA_049739405.1 Rickettsiaceae bacterium | reverse complement strand
TAACAGCATTTTGATGCACATTTTGAATTTCTTGCAAAACTCTGGCTCTTTCTTTTTCGCTGTCTGATAAATCTATCATCCTTTCGTCTAAATCCAAATCATCCAGTAATGCTGATACATTAAAAATATCTTCATTCTTTGTCTCCATAATACCTTATATTGATTAAATTTTAAGTTGAATCATTTTACATTATTATATTTTGTAATATGACACAATCTTAAAATTTAAAAGTTTGCATAAATATTTGATATACCTTAAGATATAATTATATATTTGATTTAACTTTAGGATGTATGGAGTAATGCTATGTCAAAGAATCATATTTTTACAAAAGCTTTTACGAATAATTTGTTTTTAAATAAACCAAACACAATGTTAGCATTTGGTTATCGGCCGTTCTGTGGTGCGGTTAGAGATAATTATCTAAGTGTTAGACCTGATCATAAAGATTATCCTTCAACAACTATAGACGCTGATTTTTCAGAGTTAGTGACTAAAAGCACAGTATTTGTAGATAAAACAAAACTCATCGAAAACATTGAATCAACTAATTGTAAAACCATGCTCCTAACTTTTCCA
The DNA here is from genome assembly GCA_049739405.1 of Rickettsiaceae bacterium. GTDB lineage: Bacteria > Pseudomonadota > Alphaproteobacteria > Rickettsiales > Rickettsiaceae > Megaera_A. The sequence goes on along the minus strand of JBMGNO010000019.1, from coordinate 20,211 downwards.
AGAAGGTGGGGCAAAAGTGTCAACCTTGATATGTTAGCAAAATTTCATGCAATACAAACTGATCAGCAAGGTAATGTTTTAGAAAAAGAAAATACAGATAATTATAAATTATTTGCTGGTGGCCTTGTTGAAAATAAGTTTGGTAAAGATCATAAATTACCGCCTTTAAATATCGCATTTAATTCTGAGATGATGCAGCAGCAAGGTCAATCTCCGGTAATTTATCTTGATCTAAAAGATGTTCCAGGGGATTCTTATGATAATGCGTTAAATGGGTTGAAAAGGGCTATACATAAAAGCTTTTCCAAGCATTCATATTTATTCAAGAGTAATAAAATTAGCGAGAGCGATAAAGAGGTTGTTAAAAACTATATAAATCGTCAAACTTTTAAAAATTTAGATGCTTTAGACTTATATGACAGTTTAGTTATATTAAGTGAACTGCTATATATTCACCATGGACGAGAATCAAAAATCATGATTGATGAGTATGATTCTGCGATCAATAAGGCTTATATTAATTTATTTATAAATGATCAAGAACTAAACAAAATAGTGAATTTATACCGTGATTTTTTGAGCCCAGCCTTAAAAAATAATCAATATCTCGATAAAGGCATTGTTACTGGTGTGTTTCGTTTAGCAAAGGCGAATATATTTTCTGGCCTAAATAATTTAAGCAATTTTGGTGTTGGTGACGTTGAGTTTGCTAAATATTATGGCTTTACTCAAGCAGAAGCTGATGAATTTTTAAAAGCCTATGGTGTCGATGAACAGACATCCATTCAAATCAAAGATTGGTATAATGGCTATAATATTGGTGGTTTAGAAATTTATAACCCTTGGTCACTTGTTAAATGCGTTTCAAAACATCGATATTATAAAGCAAATAATCTTACCTTTGTTCCAAGTGATATCTTGCGTAATTATTGGGGTGAAAGCGGTAATGTTAGTTTTATAACCCCGTTATTAAAACATAAAAATATTAAAGAAAAAATAGAATCTTTACTCGACGAACAAGATGGAGAAATTTTTTGCAAACTAAGAAAAGATTTAAGTGTGGAAGATTACGATGAACTACGTAAGATAATATCTTTAGGGAGTAATTATACAGTTACTGCAAAGGGAGTTGATGTATTATTTTCATACTTATTTACTGCAGGTTATCTGACTTCTACAGAGAAAAATAATTTTTTTACCTTGCCAAATAAGGAAATAAAATCATCTTTTAAAGATAAAATCTTAGATTATTATCAAGTTGAATATAATATTAGTGAAAAACTGTTTCACAATGTGACTGATCAAATGCAGTTAATGCTGGATGCTAATAATGAGCAGGATCTTTGCAAAAATAAGGATAGTTTTGTGGAGAAATTAACAGAGTTATTTACCCGGCTTCCTAAATTCAAGAAAATCAATAAAGATAAATTAGAGCTGAATGATGGAGAAAAAATGCTACACCCAAACGAGGATTTAGTCCACTCCGTTTTAAATTATGTAGCGTTGCAGCTAAAAGAAATTACGCATTTTGCAACAGAGGTATATTTAGGTAAAGGGCGAGCTGACCTTTTATTGGTCGATGAAAATAAGAAAAAATCGATGATTGTTGAGCTAAAATATAATCAAAAAGATGCTGATGGTGCGATTAAACAAATTTATGAAAAGGAGTATTTAAAACCTATACCGAAAGATTTTGAACAAATATTGCTTGGAGTTAATATTAATGATGACAAAAATATTAGCGCAGAAGTAGTTATGGCCACAACTCCATATGAGGATATGCTGATAAATACCAACAATAATAATGTAACTAATTATCTATCTTTAAATTCAGTAATGACTGAGGATATAAGCACTGTTGATCAGCAATTGATAATTTCTGGATACGATGATAGTGATTCGAATGAGATTAGTTGATAGGAATTAGTGCTAGTAGTATTTATTATTCTCTGACTGCTGCAATAAATTCCCTTATGATTATTTCACAAAAAGGTTAGTAGTTTTTAATAATTTCAAGCCAAATACCTTCTGAGTACTTAAATCAGTATTATAATATTTTTGAATCAATCTAAATTTAAGGTTGCATTCTGAAAAAATTAATATTAACGTGTAATAACAACATGTATTAATTAACAAAAAACTATAAATATACCTTCGTATTAGTTAAGTATTGTAGTTTTACGCTTTAGGTAATTTTGATTATGGACAACGAATTAAAGAATAAATTAGAAAAAGAAACAAAGGCAGAAGGGTGTAATTATAATATAGAAGAATTCATTCAGGGATGTACAGATCAGGGTATTTCTTTGAAACACTTAAAAAGAAAACCCTTTTTTACTGATAAGAATGTAAAACAGGGGATCAAAAATGGTGAAAATCTATACGAGATCGCCAGATCATTTGGAAGTAATAATAAAAATAGTAATCATATGACCATAGATAAAAAAATTGAAGAAGCCCAAGGGAAATATAGTGACTTTATCAAAGGTAATACCATAGGAGACGGAGTGAAAATTGATTCAACACTAACTAAAAAGTCAGTAGATGAAGATTGGGAAGAGATAACTAACCACATTTCTAAAATCAAAAAGTTTCAAAAACGAAATAATGAAGAAGATGAAAACATTAATGTCTTTGGCCTATCTAAAGCAACCGATATATATTTTTTTAAGCTAATATTAAGACATATACATCACCTTAAGTTGCTAAACTATAAAAGATTAAATTTGAAAAATCAAATGGGGAATAAAAACTACGAATTATACAAATTAGAAGTTCTTAGACCTCTTTTGAAGCAATTTTATAACGTAAGAAACAAAAACCATTTTAATATCACAATGTACTCAAAAGAGACTGAAGCGGATATTATAAATCAATATAGCGTTAAGGAAGCAGGGTTTGAGGGGAGAAATATATTTCAAGATCTTTTAGTTATCAGATCTGAAATCTTACCTTATTTGCAAATTAGTAATTTAATTAACGAAGTTAAGGCTATTAAATCTCGCAAAAAATATAATGGTGGAATAGATTATGAAACAAAAAGAACTACAGCAATCAATTTATTATCTAATGTAAAAACACAGTTAAATGAAACAAGTATAGTAAATATAAATGTAACAAGTATAGTAAATGAAATCGATTCAAGTATATCAAAATTAAAAAATTTGAAATTAAAGCCTACTGAGTTAGATGGAGATGATAGCAAAATTTTAGTACAACTTCAAATATTAAAGGAGAACAACAATATTATAGAAGTTCTAGAAAGTAATCAAGAAAAACATATAGATGAAAAGTTAATAGTAGAACTAATCATCAATGAATTAATCCCTGAACCATTAGAACCTATTTTAAAAAAAGAAATAGGCAGCCAAGGTAATTTATCAAAAGCGGACAGAACTATAAGTATCAATGAATTAATCACTGGACCATTAGAATCTATTTTAAAAAAAGAAGTAGGCAGCCAAGGTAATTTATCAAAAGCGGACAGAACTATAAGTATCAATGATTATCCAACAGTTCACTCTATCGCTTCCTTTTTTCAAGAACAGAATAAACTAAATGAAGCATTAGAGGCAACAACTCACTCCATCGCTTCGTATTTTCAAGAACAGAATAAACTAAATGAAGCATTAGAGGCAACAACAAAAATATGTGAGTCGTACAATTCTGAAGATTCTATCAATTTAAAGGCTAGGGAGAAGATAATATCTGAAATATTAGGATGTATTGCGATAGTAGGAGAGTTTGCAACTAAGAAAGTACTTTGTCCAAAAACAAGATCATTGATGTCTCAAGAAGAGCAGGATAAATTAATTGAAATACGAAAAATTGCTAACAAAATAGTTAAACCTAAAAGTTTACAATTTCTGGGAAATTCATCTATTAAAATTGAAGAATGTATCAAAGAATTAGAAGAAATTAAAAAAGTGTTAACGTCATTAAAGGATGACATAGAAAAATTATCACTTAATAATTTAGATAACATTAAAGAGCATTATACTGAGCCACAATATTATTATAGTAAAGAAATTAGGGATGAATTACAGTCTAAAACATCAGAAAATGATAACACGCAAAAAAATGAAAAAACATTTGGTGAGTTAATTAATGAAGGCAGTTGCCCTGAGGAATTAACAAGTTATTTTACTAGCAAAAAATTATCGAAAAAACAAGCCGAACTAAAAGAAAAAACTGTAAGTGAATTTATAGCATCTGTAGAAAATAACCAAAATCAATTCAAATTATTGGCTGCAGTACTTAACTATATTAATAATAACACCAAAATTAAAGTAACGACAGAAACGTCTTTCGATTTTAAAACTAATAAGAATAAAACAAAATATTCACTTGTTGATGAAAACAAAAAACAGATAACTATAAATAAAAATTTCACAGACACACTTGATAGCACTAAACTATCAAAAACGTTTGGTACAATATTAAATGAAATGCCTAAACTCACAGAGGCAGAGAAATCTATAGTAAAGCATTTTACTGCGAAGAAAGGGAAGAAATTGTCTGAATCAAAAAAAAACCCAGAAAGGTATGACTATAAAGTCTTTTTTAGAGGAATATAGTAGTGCTATAGATCAAAAGAATACAGCTGAATTATTGGCATCAGTGCTAAATTATATTAAGGGTAATGATGAAATTAAAACTACAGAAACTGAACATACAAACGATAAGAACAAAGTGATTAAACGTTATATACTTGTTGATGAAAACCAAAAACAGATAACTATAAATACAAATTTCACAGACACACTTGATAGCACTAAACTATCAAAAACGTTTAAAGAATTACTAGAAGAACCAAAAAATATTATAACTGATTATTTTAAACTTAGTGAGCCATTATACAGTACTAGTAATAATCTTAAAAGTGTTAATATTAATGATTTTATAAAGTATTGTATCAATTGTGCATCAATGACCAAAGATTATTCTGATTTACTTATTGCTTTTATAGAGGATGATGAATTGAAAGAACAATTGAAAAAATACGAACCAACTCAATCAAATACTGATTGTGTATTACCTAATTTATCTAATCTTGAAAAGTGTTTAAAATTAGACGAAATAAAGTGCAGGTTAAATGCATCCTGGCAACAAATAAAAACTCTTTTAAAAACTTTGAACGTTAATAATTCTGTGCCTGATGGTGGAAATGATAATTATATCGGCAATAATAATGAACTTCCTTCTGTGCCTGATGGTGGAAATGATAATTATATCGGCAATAATAATGAACTTCCTTCTGTGCCCGATGGTGGAAATGATAATTATATCGGCAAAGAAAGCTTTAATTTAATATTCAATTCTCTATTAGGACAAGACGCCTTAACTAATACTAAAGATTGTAAAATAAGTAAATTATTTGATCCAGTTTATACAAATCTTTTAAAAGCTACATTGGATGGGCAAAAACAGAGTATTTTAAAAGCTACATTGGATGGGCAAAAACAGAGTATTTTAAAGAATTATTCTCATCAGAAGGATCTTCAAAACATTTATCAATATAATAAACTTCTTGATATATCGCTAAAACCTCAAAATGCTCTTGCTATAAATTACTGGACAATGTCGATAGAATCAATACTAGGAGAATATGTAACGATAATTAAAAAACAAGACACCTTAAGTGCTGAGGATGCAAAAATTATAGATTTTGACATAAAGTTAAGGTGCGTTCGTAATAAAAACAGGCATTCTGATTATGATATTAGGGGCACCGATTCGGCATTAGATATGGTATTTTATTCTTTAAATAAGTTATTGGAAATTAATGCCGCCCCTTCTTTAATTGGATTAGATACTGACACTACTATTCAATTAACAAATGATACTGAAACCAAAGAAGAATCTTCAGAAGAAATAGATCAGAATGAATCTTCAAACGGTCTATTATTAGATTCAGTTGAAGATAATAACCCGTGGATGGGATATACTAAAAAAGCAATAGATGAGATATTACCATTAAGACTTGAGGTTTTGGATAGTGATGTTGATTATGTTATACCTAGATATGTATTACATAATTCAGATGTGTCAGCAAAACAAATTAGCCAAGAAATTTGCCAGAATGTCTTTAAAAAATCAGAAGGTGCTACATCCGCTGTGCTGAACTTAGATAGCAGGCATTGGGTATCCATGGTAATTGATCAAGCGCAAAGTGGGATAAAGGTGCATTATATGGACTCAGAGAAACAACCAATATCTTCAATCTTCAAAAAACAACTAATAAAAGATCTACAGGAAATTAGCGTTTCTAACGTTGAGTTTATTGAACAGGATGTACAGAAGCAAAAATATAATAATTGTGGCCCAGAATCGATTGAAAATATTGTAAGACTATTTGATCAACAACAATTCATTGACCAAGATAATGTCTTGGATGTACATTCAAATCTGTATGAAACAAAATTATACGAAGATTTTAACCAGACAAATGAATTTTTATTGTTAGAGTAAGAAATATTAGATGGTTATTAATGAACTGTGCCGTTATAGAGTTAATGCGGAACAGAACTATGATTTATTTTTTTAACCCAAAAGCATTAAACTTAAAAATTTCGATTTTTATAATTATTAAGCCTAAAAAATTAATGAATAAACTAAAAAACCTTAGGTTATAAGTAGTATTAGTTTACACCAGTTAAATAATTAATTATTTTACAATGCTAAGGGCTTATAAAGATTGCTATTAGGTTAGAAGAGAATTTTTACAATTTAATACACCATAAATTTAATATTAGAGTTAATTTAGGAAAATAAATTGTTGCTATTTTGTATTAACTATTGTATTTAATATAAAAGTATAAATTAATTTAAATCTAAGTAATAATAGTTTATGATAAATAATTCAGATTCTCATTTTTCTATACCAGTACCAGAAGGAATTCCATATGAAGTTGGAGAAAATTCATTTGGTGGGTTAAATTTGCCTAGAACACCTAACTCATATCCAAGAACTCCTTGTGTAAAATCGCAAGATCAAAATAATATAGGTTATTTCGAAATAGGTTTAGTTATAGTAGTTATCGTTCTGCTCTTTAGCATTACACTACCTATTGGTTTTAAAGTTGTAGACAAAGCATCTATAGCTATTGAAGATTATTTTTTTCCTAGCGATGAACCATTGCAGCAAGAAAGTCTGGAAAGTAGCCTTGTTACAAACAGTTCCACTGTTACAGAAGTTGAATTATCAGGTGATGAAATTGTTGCAGTAAGTGAATGATTATGACTGATAGCAATAATAAACTGTATTTGTTAACTGGTAGTGGAATGTTAGTTTTAGCTTGGTTGATACATGAAAACTATAAACTAAAAACAAAGTATAATGATCTTTCTAAGACTAGTGAATCAAAGTTTAACGAACTTAATAAAAGCTTTCAAAAAAGCTTAACAGAATTGTCTACTCAATTAGAAAACAATACCTTAAAAACGAACGAATTTAATAGGCAAATTATACAATTAAAAGAATCTAGTGAATCAAAAATTAGTGATTTTCATCAAGCATTACAGCAAGACTTATCAAAATTATCTGCTAAACTAAAAAATTTAGAAAATAGTCTAAAAAATGATAAATTTAATAAACAAGATGTACAATCAAAAGACGTCCATGAGCCAAGCATTAGTGAATCTGCTAATCATCTTGAAGTTAATGTAACAAAAGAAGAATTTGATACTGAGGTAGAAAATTTAACAATAGATATTGAGTCTGCGAAAGAGAAAATAAAAAACTTTGAACTAGAATTTTTTAAAGAAGAAAAAGAAAAAAATTCATCTGATATTAAAACTTTGTTCAAAATTATTGATGGTTTAATTCCTATTCAAGTAGATGTTTTTAAAACAGTATGTAATCATCATGAAAAACTAATGCTTATAAATCAATTTAATAAGACTTTAAGGTATGAAAAATTTTTTAAAACAAACGAATTAAAAAAGCAAAGTCGTTTAGAAATTCAAGGCATAAAAAAAACTCAAGTGTATGCTACTTTTGGTATTTTTCAAGAGCAAGTATCAGATTCTCTTCCTAAAACAGAACTATTATTTCAAAAAGAATTCCCTCATAAAGTTCGTTTTAGCGATCAGTTAACAGGTAATATTCTTGAAGACTCATCAGAAACTATGTAATAAAATCAGATCTAGATTTAATATATAACAAATAATAACCCCGGAACGTCAGCCTTGAAAAAGTATTTTTACTAATAAAAGTACCTTTTATCTTGGGATAAGAGAGTCTACGATAAACTGTGTCAAAGATATTTTATACCACTAGTGCCGTAAAATCAGTAAATAGCTACCTCCGAAAGATAACTAAAAATAAGCGAGTTTTTCCAAATGATAACTTGGTATTGAAAACTCTTTTCTTGACAATTGAATATATGACGGCAAAATGAAATATGCCAATCGGGGTTCTCCTACTCAGGGCATTTATACACCCTCAAATATTTTGTCAGTATTTAACCCTTCATAATATGTAATGTTTTCCTCTGGAAGATTGAGCAATAATTTATCAATTTTTTCTTGCAAATCAATTTCAATATTTTCGTACACAACTTGTTCTATATAATTTATTGCTAATTCTAAATCCTTATCTGGTAACTTTACTAAATAAATTTTAGCTAGATAGTACTTAGCCCAGTTATCTCCGTGATTTGCAGCAATAGAAAACCATTTGATCGCTTCTTCATAATCAGCTTGACCTAAATCTCCATCATAATATATTTCTGCAATATTTATAGCAGATTCAATATCACCGTAATTTACTTGTGTTTTCCAAATATCTATTGCTTTATTAATTAATTTGGCTCCTTCCTCGGTATCTATTATTGTTGGATCAGTTTTTAATTTCATACCTAAATTATATATATAATCAGCTCTACCACTTTTTATTGAAGCATAAAAATATTTTAATGCCTTGTCATAATTAATTTCACCTAGATCTCCACTTAAATGCAATTCACCTAAATTACACATAGCGTCTATATTGCCTTCTTCAGCTACTTTTTCATACAACCGCTTTAGCTTATTAGCCCAGAATAAAGATCTCTCAAGATTTAATTCTATAAAATTGGTACCATGTTTATATATGTCAATAAGATTAACTATAGCATCTTCATTTCTATTATTTGCTGCTTGTTCAAGCATAGTAATGCCTCTTATAGAAGCAGCCTCCTTATTTTTACCCAAACAACTTTGTATTTGTGCTAATCCTAGCTCTACTGCTATTTGACTACTTTGATTACCTATAATTGGAGATATGTAATTTAAAATATCTTCTAATTTATCTGCATTCATATTTTTTGAATATACAAGGTTTTGTAAAGAACCTAATGCACTCGGAGAGCCTCTGCTTGCAGCTTTAATAAATATCTCTACAGCCTTGACTAAATTTTTCTCACCAAACAAACCTGTTTGATAAATATAAGCAATATGCCACATACCTCGAGTACTTCCTTTTGCTGCTGATTGTTCAAAATATTTCATTGCTTTAGACGATATAAGCGTTTTTTGTTCTAAACTGATATCCGGTGGTAATTTAATATATTGATTCATAAAATATTCCCCCATGACAGCTGTTGCATATTTATTACCTTTATTTGCAGCTTTTGTCATCCACTCTAGATACAATTTCTGGTTTGGGGAGCCAAGTAAATTACTATCATATAACTCAGCTAATTTACACATAGCATGACTATTTTGATGTTTAGTAGCTCTTAGAAATAAATTATATGCTTTTTTAACATCAAAGATGTCCAATTTTTCATTTAAATAAAATTCTGCTAATTCACACATAGCAACATCATTATTTTTAGCTACTTTAGTAAGTAATTGTTGCTCATGAATTTTAGTTTTACGTAATAAGTCAAACTTTGTATTACGATAGTTTGGCATAGTAGTTATGATTTTCTGTTCTGAACTCACTACGCAAAATTTACCTGGAGTTCTGTAGGTGCTGGATAAAACATCTTCCTCTTTTACGCCGTCATCTATTGTTTGTTGCAAAGTTGTACAATCAATACCCCTTTGTTGCATTCTAAGAGAAGCGTGATTAGAAATGATCTCTGTACTATTTTTGCTATTTCTAAGTTGTGGTGGTATGTATTTAGCCATTATTTTTTAGTTTCAATAGATTAATTTCTTGCAAAAGCTAATGATATCCATTGCATGGCATCAATTACTAGTTAAATAGTGATCTTTCAATCTGTCATCAGTTATATTTAAAGTTATTAGCCGCTTTTGATTATATAGTCATAAATTACATTTGTCACTTTTTATTATTTCACTTAAGCTATGGTCTTGAACACATATGGTATTTATTTACATACTTAGATGACTAGCCCCTAATAAAAGCAACTGTTATCTCGGTATAAATCCATTCCTTGCTTCTGGATTTTCATTTGATTAAGGCCTTTTTGCAAAGACTCTTTGGGGAAATAATCCTCATGTGATTTTACTTCTAGCACATGTTCAAGTAATTTGATTTTGCATTTGAATTGCTGATTATTAAATTCAATAGCTTTCCCTTGCGATATCTTTTTGATTGAGTGGTTTAGCTTATCTAATATATTTTGCTGATATTTCTTTACTAAAGTTTTATGGGCTTCTCTTGGACATTCTACGCTCTTGAGATATTGTGTAAGTTGATCTTTGCTCATTGTTTCTTTTTCTAGAACATGCTTGCTAATATACTGTAAATCTTGAATGGCTTTTGTTTTCATAGGGTTTGGTGCTAGTATAATTTGCCCTTTATTTGGTAAAGCTTCATGTTGTGTGTCTTTTGTCATTAGCATATTTTGATAAGCACTCTGCATTTTTTGCATCAATTTAGGGTCATGATTTGTATAACTCAGTGACTCCACCTTTTTAGCTAGAAATTGTTGTTCATTAGCAATCGCTTTTATCACCTCATCTAGGGTATTTGCTTCTTGCTTGCCTCCTTCCATTTGAGCCTCTTTCATTTTAGCAAGTTCTGAGATTATGTAAGCCCCTTCCATGACCCTATCTTTTTCAATATCGGCATGTTTTTGCAAAGCTGGAGTGAATATTGTCTTAATCTCATCCACTCCGGCCTTATTACCTTTATCTTGTAATATATCGTTAAAATCCCCTTCGTTACTTGGCCTTACCACAGTAACATGGGCCAAATCAGATAATTTCTTGTGGGCTTCCTCTATTACCTTATTAGTATTAGATGATATGCCGTCATTATCTGCAGCTATGATTATGTGCTCACCATTTTGAACTGGATAATTCTTGATATTACTTATCCCTAAAGAGCATACTACATTTAAGTCTGGATATGCTTGCTTGATCGAAAGAGCCGTCTCTATTCCTTCTGCTATTACTGTTATAGTCAATTTGTTGGATTCTAATTGCTTCTCACCAATTGTTACAAATGATCCTGCTATTTTACCAAACGACTTCTTTGCTGCGGCTATATCTGCTTTGTTATTCGTTTTTGCATTAAGTAATAATTCCTGACCACCAGTAATCTCACCCTTCTCATTCCTTGCAAAAGCAATAAGAGCTGGATGTGATTTACCAATTTCTTTCCTCCAGATATTAGTTGTTTTTAAATCATCACCAGCTATTTGCTTTATCTGATTATTCGTAGTTAAATTGATCTTTCTATGGTTTGTTAAATATTTAGCAACCACCGTTTCACCTGTAATAGCCTTGCTTTTGTTAATAAGTCTGCTAACTTTACGCTCTTTTGCTTTTGTTATCTTCTGCTCTTCTCTTTTAGCCGCTTGATACTTAATGTATTTTTCTCGGTATTCTATATCATCCACTATATTTTCTGTAGTGCTCAGCCCTACTTCATTCTTTAAATATTCAGCAGCTCCTTTAAAATCACAACTATGTTTTTCCTGTACTAATTTGAATAAATCACCCCCCTTATGCTCACTAAAATCATACCATGTCCCAGCCTTTGCACCAGATATAGCAACGATGATGCTACCCTTATTACCAAAACGTAATGTAGATCTATTGGATAATGTCTTGTTTGGTTCTCCTAATAAATTAATTGCAATAGATTCCGCCTTAAACTTAATGCTATGCTTTAAACGCTCATGATCTGCATTCCATTGCTCTTTCTTCTTCTGATTTTGTTCTATTCTCTGTGCCCGAAGATCAGCAAATTCTTTCTTAGCATAAAAGCGCTCCTTTGCTGTTTGAGCTTTCGATTGGTCTTTGAATTGAGTTTTACATTGCGTTTTTAATTGAGTGATAGGTTTAGATCCCTGTTCTTTGCTATCATAACTATCATTATTTGCTGTAATATGCTGAGCTTTTGAATCTGATATAGACACACTATTCTCACCCACTGCTATTGATTGCCGTATTTCCTCTGGCACCCTTGAATCTGATATTGTTTTGATATCTATGTCTTCCGCTGGAACACCATCATGTATCTTCTGTAATATTTTCTCCACATATATATTAGAATGCTCCTCTTTCTCATATTGATAGTAATCCTCATTCGCTACATGCTTATCTTTATATTCTTCAATTTTATTTAATGCAAATGACAGTACCTTCCTACCAAAAAGATTTAAGGTCCTGCTAATTAATCCACTATTGCTATAATCATATTTTTGCTTCTGGGATACCTCATCAGCTGTTAGATATGTCAGACTACTACTACCGCCTATACTAAACCCTAACTGCTTAATCAAATGCTCATTATTCATCGTTGATTCTTTATTACAATATAAATGTAAATCATCTATATGACGACTTAACGCCACGTAGCTATTCTCTTTCGTAGAAAATCCATCATGCATTACATAAACATCCTTTATCGATGCACCTTGCGCTTTATATACCGTGGATGCATAACCATGCGTAAACCCGCTAAATTCAGATGGATCAAATGTGACTGTTTTAGTTTTACCGTCTTTTACATTGTCTAACCTAACAACAAACTCCTCTCTATCTACATATTCAATAGTCCCAAACTCTCCATTACTTAAACCCAGATCCTTATTTGTTTTATTAAATATAATTCGGTCCCCTTTCATAAAGCTTTTTGGCATAATATCTGCAATATATTCTGTACTCTTACCCTCTTTATAGACTTTTTGAACTTGATTACCATTAATGATGGCTATTTCATCGCCTGTTAACTGCCCCTGCTCTTTTAAACTATCTCTTATCTTCTGATTAATGTTATTTACACTCTCATTAGTTATTGCAATAACTAGCCTGTCTTTAATACCAAACTTACTTTGATTCCAGGATTTAACTATGTCCTTAATACTTAGCTGACTATCAGCGCTCCATCTCAATTTATTATGCTGATGAAGTATAGCAACCCCTTCCTTAATTTGCTTCTTTGAAAAACAAAGAGCCACCTGCCTGCCCCAACCTTCTTTTTGCCTTTGTATATCAACTAAAGATCTTGATCCAAACTTATCAGCAAAGTTCTCAAAACTTCCCCCCCGTCCAATAGCACTAAGTTGACGCTCATCTCCAGCTAATACCAAATTACAACGATGATTTAAGGCCACTCGCATAAGCTCTGAGTATGCATTATCATCAACCATCCCCGCCTCATCTACAACAATCAAACTGCCCTTTTGCAAAGCAACCTGGCCATGTTTTATTCCGTGTAATAATCCAGCTACTGTATTTGTATGTGCAAAATGACCTTCTAGCTCCATCTTTGCTTTATGCGTTGGCGCTATCAATATTGTTTTAATACCAACCTCTTTGCTAACAGCCGCCAAACTCTTAAGGACCCTACTCTTCCCAGTGCCAGCTCTTCCCCGAATAACTCTTATACCACAATCAGACTTTAACATATAATCAAGTGCATCTTTTTGTTCATTGTTAAGCTTTGCCGCTTTACTCTCAGCATTTATTACATGCCTAATATCCTTATCCTGCAATATTGCTTTATCTGCAGTCACGCTCTTTAATCTCGACACCCACATACTAAGACGCACTAATCTCTGTTCTTCCTTTCGCACTGCCTTAGTGGTATAAAACTCCGTCTTATCACCTTGATCATCATATAAAGTAACAAGATCCTTGCTTGCTAATGCATCTTGGACTAAAGCATTCGCCTTTGCTTCATCTGGTAAATATCGAACTCCTCGTATTAAATCTCTTTCCCTGAAGATATTCCTTGTCATCGTTACTCTATTAAGCAACGCCTCACCAGAATCTAATGCTAGTATATTTGCCTCAACCACTTCTCTATTACGAAGCTCCGCCCTATTATCCCTACCACGCAATCTAAATGGACCAATATGCTCTTGCGCTATCGCACCTTCCATATCCACCCGAACATCTAGACCCAATCTTTCAAAGGCTGTATTTTGCACATATGCCCATAATTTACCCGGAGGAGTTTGACGCGATGCCACAAACGGTAGCTTCGCAAAACCCGCTTTGATATCTGGCCACAAATCTGTTGCCTTGGTTATAAACAGTTTTTTACCATCAGCAGTAAATTTACGCGTTGGAATAAGTAAATGTGCATGCCAATTTTTATCCTCAGCATCTGGCGCATGTATATCAACTTGCACCGCAAAACCTTTCTCTACCCAACCATTTAATTTGATGAAATCAAAAATCATTTCTTTCTTTTGTTCAAACGTTACCTCTTTATCATCTGGAAGAGCTAAAACATATTCCTTACATAATTGTGAGTCTTTTCTTTTTTCTATTCGCTCAATCTCATTTGATAAAACTGATTCATTTTTAAATGACTCATCTGCACCTTTTGGCAAAAGAATCTCATGATATAGATTATCACTTCTATTGCTAAAATTATATGTAACCCCAGTTGAGTTGTCTAAAATAGTCGAACGAGCATTATATGCAAAACTACAGCAAGCGTTACCACCGCTATTTCTTCCTACTGCTCTTGTTCTTGCAAAAGCTATTGCCATTTATTAACTCTAAACTATTAAAACTAAACTAATTATCAGAATATAAAAAATAGAATAAAAAAGCAAGTGTTAGTATAACACATATTGCGTATAACATTATTTTAAAAAATGAATGCTATAATTTATATCTACTATTACAGTGTTAAGTTTTGAGATTATGATTAGAAAAAACTACAATATTAGGCTTTATGCATAGCAGATAGTTTACAATAGTAATCAATAATTTTGTCTATTGTGCTGTTGAAAATTTATAACCTACTTTTTTAATATATCTTTTAGGGTATTATTTTCTGTACCCCTTATTACTCGTCAGAGGTTTAATTTTATTTTTAGCAGCGGGCTGCCTTACCGCTTTTATGCTCTCATCCGGGTCAACAGAGCTATCAAGCGACTCTTTGCCGCCATTTTTCTTACTGCTTATTGGAGAAGTAGGCGAAACAATTTGTTGATTTGTTAGGCTATCATTTATTTGACGTGCAATTTGTTGAGGGTCTAAACTAGGTAAAACACTATCAAGAATTAATTTATTATCTTCCATTTTCGGATTTAATAGTTGCTCTCTTTTATTAGAATATTGAATACATTTTATAATACTTTCAGACGACATTTTATTTAGAATAATTATCAATTGTCTTTCGTCTTCAGATAAATTATCTAATGAGTTAATAAATACAGACTCTTTTTCTTGCTTTTCACCATCTGCTTGTTCAAGTTTGTATTCTTTTTTTTGATCTCCATTATTTTCTAACAAATTTAAAGCATCATAATACGGTATTATCATTTCATAAATATCATGGGTTGTAAGATCCACATCCGGCGCTATATCTTTTCTATTCTTATCATCTAGTTTAAACAATTCTTCAATCACTGTGTCTTTTGTAACAATTTTTTGCATAACAAGATTTTCTCTAAATTTCTCTAAATCATCACATAATTCAACATTAAACTGCCTAAAATCACTATCTCTTTTTATTATTTGACATTTGTAGTCATGTTTTTTTCCATATATTCTAATCTTCGAGATAGAATCCTCAAAGGTAAAGTTGCGTGTCCTTTGTTCGGCTGTTCATCCATATAGATAATACTATTTTTAAAAACTATATCACTGCTCTTGGGATTTTTGATCGTCAAATTACCTGGTATATTTTTTAAGTCGGCTATTAAACGATCAGGAATATATAACTCTTCTATATTTGCGTTAATATCATTCATCGAATTTAAAACAGTTTGTATATTATCTTTAGAAATAGCTATTTGACTACCTCTAAGGTCTTTAGATCCGTATATATAAATCTACATCAAAATTTTCATTTATTAGATTTGTTAAAGATTCTTGTCTAGTAAATCTATCAAAATGAGCAAGAGCTGTTTTGTTTCCTTCTGAAATTATAATAACAGCTACACATTGCTGAATATTTGTTGTCCCTATTTCAGCAGAATCAGAATTAATAACCGCAAACTCTCTTTGATCAACATTATATGCATTAACGTTAACCCGTTCACTTTCTCAATTCTTTACTTGTCTATGAATTTGTAAATATTCTATTGGATTAAATTCGCCATAATTATATAACATTCTAAGTGAATAGTTAGCAGGATTTTTACCTAGAAAATTATACATTTCTTCCCCATGCTCCTTCTTACGTTTTTCTTTTGAATCATCATCCCATAAAGGGTCCGGGCCTAAAACGTCGTTTTGATATTTCTCAGCCTTTTTAACAGCCTTATGTTTTAAAAGACTGAGTTGTTTCTCAAAAGTATCCCGAAAAAATTCAACATTTTGTTGTGATAAACCTTTTTTATTGTCTTGTTCTGGTGAATCAATTTCCATTTTTTTATATTATTTTATTTAAAAAGATGTTATAATTAAATTCTAACTTAAAGTATACAAATAGCGAATGACAAAAATAAATGATACTAAATTGATAGAAATAGGCAATAATAAATTTCATATCACTGATAGAAAAAATGGAACAAATGCTTTATATACAACATGTTTAAATAATGAAATTGCATTTTCTTTCTTCGTGGAATCAAGCAATCGAGGTGGGATGGGAAGAAATCTAGATTACGATCAAACGAAAAAAATGCTTAAAGAACTAATGCCTACCAATAAAAAAAGATGTAGTTCAGTTTTATGCGGTTGGCGGAGATCTATCTGAGCCTTCACTTAAATACACAGAAATGCTCAAAAATACTTTAGGGGAATTTCAACAAGAGGGATTTGAATTTGATATAGAAATGAAAGTTAATGGAGACATACATCCAGATTTTCTATGCCTTAAATTGTAAGCTTAGTACAAACTCCACTGCTCAATTACCGCTTCTACAACTAATCGTTGAGATAACAAGAATTTTTCAAAAGAAATTCTTACTATCTTTTTCATTCGTTTTGTTGTTTTGGTTACAAAGCTTAAGCCCTTTTCTAATAAACTTTCTGATTTAGCCTTCGAGATATAACCTTTATCGCCACAAGCTGTTCCTTGGAGGTTTTTAAACAAATTTTCCATTGGCCTTACGATCATCTACATTTCCTGGTGTTAAACAAAAAGACATTATTTCTCCTTTATGATTTATTACTAAATGGAGTTTAAAACCAAAAAACCATCCCATAGAACTTTTACCACGCGCTGCAATATCTTTAAAAGTTTTGTGTCTATAAATACGTTGATTAATACACGCCTTCAAACTAGTTGAATCTATATAATACAAACCAGTTCTTGCACCTGATTTATTCTTCATATATAAAGCTAAAAGCGGAACAACATGTGACTTTAGTTCTGTAAATTTGTTGTAACTTACAAGCTCGGGGAAGTATAGTTTTAAATATCTAATTATGCATTCATGATAATAATCTTTAAAAGTTCTATAGTGGCTCATGTGGAATAAAACTAATATTGTCATTATTTCACTATGTGACATGCGACAAGCTCTGTTTCTTTGCCTATTTTTGTTGGGTAATAAGTTTTTTTGATTTTCTTGAAAAAAAATCATCAATTTCGCAGAATATATCTTCTATGGGTGCAAGCATTTTAACCTCCTGAAGGTTTCTTTTGTACAACTTGTACCTTATTTCTTTTTTTGCTCCTTTTCAACCATAAATTTTATAATTCCCTAAATCCTTACGTCGAGTTGAGGTTAAGCTAAATCCCCCCATCTTCTTTGAAGTTATTTAAAATATTACCGGTAATTGGAGCGGTGGTAGGGAAAGCTGCTAGCTTTATAGTTGGTGGAGTTAGTGGCGCGGCAGCTGGTGTATCGATGGGCTCATCTATTACTGAGAAGCTCTCAGCTAAGAGGGGGCTTAAGTCGCGCATGGCCGCTGGTGGTGGCAATAAACTATCTGATCTTCGGGTTCAGTCTTCAGCCTATGGTGAGATTATATCTAAACTTTATGGTTCGATGCAATTGTTAGTCTGGTTGATCGATTGCACCACCTAACATCATACTATCATCTCCTCCTAAAAAAGGTGGCTTATGATCAAATTGACTGGCTCCCGATCTTGGATCTAATAAACTCAAGAGTTCAGCATCTTGCACACTAAACATTTGCTCTAAGTCATAAGCAGTTTTATTAAATTTACCTTGTTGTACTTTATCAGCTCCATTTTTTACCAACTCTTTTGCGTAATATGTCTGCTTTGAGCCAACAGCATAATGTAAAGGTGTTCTGCCATTCTCTCTTTCGGTATAGTTTATATCTACTGCCTCATGTTGCATGGCTATTTGAAAATCATCCGCTTTTTCCTTTTGCTGCATTTCATTCGTACATACTGTTTTTAATATCTCATATATCAAACTATTCCCATGCTCATTGACTTTTTTACGACTAAATTGCGTGATTACCTCTTCTAATGAGACGTCAAAATTATATTTTTTATAAAGCCTTGCTAGCTCTTCTGTACTTTCATGAGCAAATAGATGATAACCATTTTCATCCCAAATATTTTCTTCTTCTAGCTGTGCTCTTAATTCGCTTGGTAGTTCAGATTGGATAACATGATTAAATAAAGGCCAATTTTGCGCTTTTGCGCATATTTCTAAAATATTTTTCTGCTCTAAATTTTGTTTACTAAAATCAAACCCCTTAATCAAATCTTTTACATCTATTGTAATCCCATTCTTATGAGCCAAAACTACTAATTCAAGATTCAAATTATCTTTTGTACTTTTACTATGATTATAAGTTGTAAAACTATACCCTTCCTGAATATAAGGCAGTAATAAGCTTTTTTTACCTTGCATAGCAACAATATCTGCTGGATAATGATGATCCTTATTTTGTTCATCCAAAGAAAGGTTAATCGCTTTATACTTACTGATAATCTGATGTATTAAATCCAGCGCAGAATCTTTACTATAATTTCTTGATATCCTATGCAGGATATTATTACCTTCAGAATCTTTATCCGAAAATTTTACCCCACGTTTTACTAACATGCTAGCCAAATCCGTTAATTTTTCATTCTCTACGGCTAGGTAAATAGGCGGCTGAGGCGTTAGCATCGATTTTACTGGCAATTGCAATTTTGCCAAAGATATTGTGCTGGCCATTTTTACTGCTTCCTTGATTTTTTTAGCCCGAATTGCCGCCCAAAATATTTCAGGTTGATAATCAGCTAATAATTGGTATATTTCAATTTTCTTATTATCATCTTCTGCTAAATCAAGAGCTGTCTTACCATTATTGTTCCTTAATGAATCATCTATCCCCAAATCTAGTAATGATTTAACTTTTTGTAATCTTCCCAAGATAACTGCATGATGTAGCTTACTATTACCATCTTTATCTTGAACATTAATTTTTTGAGTGTTATCATCATTAAAGAGCTTAAATTGTTTTGCCATATTGGCATCAAGCGTTACCGTTTCTTTTTCGATTAATTGAAATCTAATCCTCATTTTTTTACATAAAGACTCAGCTGCAGTTCTTGAGTCCAAAACTGATTTCGTATCAATGATTATTACTTTATTAATCCTTTCAAACAGTTTTACCTTTATTGATTCCTGTTGCTCTGGGTCAATTAGCTCCTTTAATTGATCAAAAGAAATATTATGTAATTTAAGATTATGAACAAAGAATAAATTATTACGTATTATCGAAAATATCGCCTTGTCTGCTAGCCCAAAAACACTAAAATCTATTGCCTCAATAAAATCCTCTGCTTCGCTCAGAATGTCATTATTAAAAGCTTTTGAAAATTCCCTAGATTGCATCATTCGCGCAGTTGAAATATCTTGCCAAGCTCTTTTGCTTTCCAAGGCATTCCTGCTTTTTAATTGATTTGCCAGTTCTTCA
>JBMGNO010000018.1:0-21468 GCA_049739405.1 Rickettsiaceae bacterium | reverse complement strand
TCGATACTAGCACTAAAACCTTTAGCATTATTTGAGCTAATTTTTTTGTTTAGGGTATCTGAATGCAGCTCATTATCATAAAAATTTGCTTTAAACTGTGTATCGACGTAAGCTCCACTATAATCTTGCCAAGTTAATGTTGCTAAGGGGCCGTAAATATTAGATTTAATTTTACCATTACCAGCGCCTGGGCCAATTTTGCTCGCATCACCATTGGTACCTATTTTTATTGTATTATAAGTATAGTAACCACCAAAACCGAATATTAATTTACCATTCTTATTTTCAGAGATAACAGTGTCATACCCTAGGTTAATAGACCATCTTTTGGCATCAAAATCCATATTACTAATAGAGGTTTTAGGTTTGTAGACTTGATAAGTAATCACCTCTTTCATCCATAAACCATCCGAGTCAATCACATGCATATGATGATCTTTACAATTATCATTACCCCAATTCCTGTTACCGATGCGTTGTTGCATTGTGTCTAGCTGTGATGATGTTATTAAAGACACAGGCAGTGCTTCATATATAGGTGTTGTTGGCTCTGCTACTGAAAGGTCAACTGCCAAGGTAGTAAATGCACTTGTTGCATTGATTAAGACTGCGTTAGTAATAGTTGTAAGTAATAATTTTTGATATTTTTGCATAGTTTCATTCTTATAAATTTAACATTTATTATAACATGTTCTATCATTAAAGGTCTAAAAATATCAACAAAATCTACTCTTTATTTTTATATGCTGTGATGAGAGTGCATCCAGTATTTAATTCACTATATATGTTGTAATTAATTATTGCTTACACCCGCATGCGCATTTATTTTGGCAAGTTTTTCTACGATCTTCAAAATTGCTATATGTTTTTGTTATTAATGATTCAAGTAATCTTGTGTGTTCATAATATTTTATTTCTTTGTCGGTTTTCTTTGTTGAAGGAGGTGCGTGGCTGCATTGTAAGTTTGGTTTTGCCATTGGTTCTATATATTCTTCTGTAGCAAGAGCTTTGAGGAATCTTGCATTTTTAAAATGAGCGACTGAATCATTAGTATTTCTTTCATCGCGTGGCTTATAGTCACAAGAATTATTATATTCAGGTAAAGGGGTAATTTTACTATTCATAATAGAATTTAATGCACGAGGTTGCGAAGACTTACGAATTTGAGATAGGTCTTTTTCGTTGTTTTGCTCAGTATGGTTATTATCCTTACAGGTGCATAGGCATGGTTTATTATTGTTCGTATCAGAGTCTAGTGAAATATTACGTGTTCGAATATTAGGTAGAGGCATTTTGATATTAAATATGTAGTCTTTCGTAGTTAAACTTAGCTCTTTTTCATGATTATTATGTTGATGCATTTGTGCTATTAAGTTTTGATAATCATCTTCGTTGATTGTTTTATCGATAGTTGCTGGCATTACTATATCTGTTGCCCCTAACCTTAGTATATTATTGTTCTTTAGTCGTTTGAGTTGGTCAATAGAAAAAGGATTTTGCGCTGTCCCATCTCCTTGATAATTGGGGTCGTCAGTGTGGCCAACAAAATAAATATTATTAATTATTTGATTGTCTTTATATAAAGGCAGGCGTTCTGAGTAACCAGATTCAGGTATTGAAGTGACAATATCAACATCCCGAGCAATAGGATTCATAATGCGTTGCTGCAGTTTAGATAGGCGTTGTCGTTTATGATTCTTTTTACGCAAAGAGGTTTTTACTTTTAAACCAATACACCCTTGCCAATGGTGTTTTTTAAATCGTTGAAAATCAGACCAGTACCGATCTGTCATGTATTTTCCTCCTGCAAATATTGTTATGGCAGAGAAATAATCATTATTAATATTGTTACGAAGCTGTTTTTCTAATTTAAATCGCACCCCTTCTTTTGTAGCAACATTATGTCTGTGAAAATAGTATTTTGAAATTAATAGTTGGCTATTTTTAAATAAAGAAATTTCATGCAAAAACGGAATGCCGATTTCAACATCATAACCATTTAACGAATGTTCCTGGGCAATATTTGTGCTTAGGGCAAAAAATGATGTGCTTTCGTTTTTGAGTTCTATAGAAGGGGGGCCAATGATTTTTTTCTTTTTTTGTGCTAAATAGGCATTTGCACGCAAATCGTAATTTTCACTCAGTAATTCAAGACCAGTAGTCCATTGATAAACTGATAAATTATAACGAGTGCTGCGTCGGTCATAATAGTTATAAAAACTAAATATATATCGATTATGAAGAATATTACGATAAACTAATCCAAGATTCACCTCCATGCTTTGCTGATTATCTTTTTTGAACTTAGTACTCAAAAGATAATGTTTTTTTCCCTTTTGCTTAATGTGTGATAAAAAATCAATCTCACTAATAAGGCGTGATTTTTGTTGAGTTAGGACTATTTCGCTTATTGTGGGTAATTGGTATTTTATGTGATCTGGCAATGCTGTGCGGTTTATTAGTATGATGCATATAAATAATAATAATTTTTTAAAGCGCATTGCATTTGGTGTAAGTTATATATTAAAACCAGCTTATATTTTACGAGCAAATAGTGTTACTTGTAAAGATAGAAGCTGGTTTGTAATTCATTTTAATAAATTGAGAAAACTATAATTATGGGGTTTGCACAATATTATTACCCAGTAATGCATCTACATCTTTAAAGTAATCATCTACTTCAACATCTCTTGCATTAACTAATTTATTATAATCAATTGAGTTTACTTTTGCACCAAGGTAATCTTCAGTATTTACCATTGTCTGAGTTATCAAAGCTTCAGCACCATGCTTAGAGGCTGCTGCTAATAAATCCTTAATGACTAATAGCTTTTTATCATCAGCATTGTGAACAAAAATACAATTTACATCTTTATCAGATAATCCATGCTCATACTTCAAGTAGTTAATAACCGCTTTTATTGCAGCTTCATCATTTGCATGATCCATTGCATTAGTGGTAATTTCTTGCAGCAAGAATTTGAAATGCGCTTCTGTTTCAGCTTTTAAAGCATCCAAGCCTTTGGAGTTTGCTTCAACACCATCTTTGTTCGCATCAACTTGATTTTGCAGATCTTTCATTTCAGTTTTCATCTGGTTATTTTCTGTAACAAGCATTTGAATAGTGTCCTTATTAGCATCAACCTGAGCTTGGGTCTCGCTTAGTTCGGCATTTAATTTTTCATGTATGGCTTCATGCTCTTTCAAAGAATCACTATTGGCATTAGCTTTATCAGTTAATAAGTCTAGATTTTGATTTATCTGAGCAATTTTACCTTCAGCTTCTTCTATTTTTACATAGTTAGCTTTCATTAGCTCTTCATTTCTATCAACATTAGATTGCAGTGTTTTGATGTCTGCTTTTGCAGTTTCAATATTATTTTTATTAATATCCATTTGGATTTTTGTTGCATCTATGTCTTTGTCTAGCTGCTCTCTTTCGCTTTTTGCAGCCGCTAGTTCTTTATCATTTTCAGCTATATCTGCTTCAGTTTCAGAAATTTTTGCTTCTAGTGCAGCTCTTTCTTGCTCAGCAACAGATAATCTATTCTTAGCAGCATTCAACTCGGCTAATACTAAGTCTCTTGCTTCAACAAAAGTAGCCTTTAATGTCTCTATTGCTCCAATATTATTAAGAACATCTGTTTCTGCTTTTGCTAAATTTTCTTCTAAAGTAGAGATTTCGGTTTTAATATTGTCAATTAATTTTGCATTTTCAGTTACATCTTCTTGTGTAGAATCTAATTCTTTTTGCAGTGAGTCTCTTGCAGCTTCAGCAGATTGAATTTTTTCTTGATTTTCGGCAATTGCACTATTAGAATTTTTTAATTCTTCTTCTAATTTATCTTGCTCTTGCTCGTGAACAATTAATTTCGCAGCGTTTGCTTCAATAATTTTTTGTTGCTCTAAGATATTTGCTTTTAATTTTAAAATATCGGCTTGATTAGTGTCAATATTTGATTGATGCGTAATGATTTCTGATTCAAGATTTTTGATTTTACCGGTTAATTCTTGATGCATTTTTTCATGCTCAGCAATTTTATTTGCATTTACCTTAATATTGTTAGTAATTTCTACTAAGTCTAGCTCTAATTGCTCTTGATCGGCAATAGTTTTTGCTAACTTCTCTTTTACTGCGGTCATTGAATTTTCTAGAGTATCAATTCTGACTGTATTGGCCGTGATCTCTTTAGTGACTTCAGACTTCAGCTCATTCATTGCGTTTTTTAATTCATTATCAGTTTGCGTTAAAGCTTCAATTTGTTTCTTTGCTTTAGCCAGTTCATTCACTAGGCCATTAATCTCAGATGTTAGAGTTTTTACAGCATCCTCGATTGAGGCTTTTAAGGCAGCTTCACTATCATTAATTCTTGAATCCAGTGAAGAGTGAACATCCTCAACTCTTTTAGTCACCTCGTCAATTCTTGCCGACATGCTTGGTGTTGGGTATTCAGGTTGATCCTGATTACTTATTAAGGCCTCTTGTGCTCTTGCGTTATCACTGCCAGCTATGGTAGTTACTACTTCCTCAGTGTTTGCAAAAATAGGATTATTTATTACTTCATCTTCAGTTTTTTCTTTAGACATAACTTCCTCTTTAGTATATTTATTTTTTTACGATATATTTAATGCAAAGTTAATAAGTTAACATATACATTAAAGTTATCATCGCATGAATAATCTTTCTTTTCAATTTAAAGACATGTAAACAAAGGTTATTTAATGCAAAAATTTAAAACGCGTAATGATTTTTTATTTTCAATTAATGAAGTGTTTTGATGTAAGGCTTTATAGGTATAAAAAACTTATTTATAGTAATTATTTAATCAGTAACTCTGCGTATTCATCACTTATCCAAGTGTGATTTTCTTGCAACATTTTGAATTTGAAGTCATTAATTTTTTTGTTAAAAGCCGGAGTGGTCTGATAAATTTTTATAAAGTGCAACCCAATAAAGTTTATGTCATATTTATTGCAGAATTTTTGCATACTTTGAAGCTTAGTTCTTGAATTGTCAATATGTACAATGGTTTGTGGTTTAAAGTGAACTGAGTTTAAGAATTTCTTAATAACATGACCTTTCTCTGATCGATTAGCAAATAATACCCCTTCATTAAAAACAGAAAATAATTTATGTTGCTCGTCATATAATTCAATAGTTTTTATATTTGAAAATGAAGAGCTAAAATCAATAGATAATTTTTTGAGTCGATCAATTCGGGTTTGCTCTTTGTTTTTAGAGCCTTGATAGCTGCCTAAGCGACCTGAAGTTAGCGCAATGACTTTTATATTACGTTTCTGAATGTCTTTTATTACTAATGGTATGTTTTGATCTACCAGTTCTGGGTCATGACTATATACCATTATATCATTTAGTTTGATAAATTCTTCTTCAGTAACTTGTTTCCTAAGGTTATCAAGGTATTCTTTGCGTTTTTGTGCGTGGTTTGGATGAAATATGGCATCTTTTGGGTAAAATAATACATTTTTTACGTCAAAACTGACTAAATCTTGCTCATTTAGATCTTGGGTATATGGTAATATATCTTGTGCATCAGTGATTTCAATTATTTGCGCATAGCAATTAGGAATTAATAAATAAGCTGCTAAGATTCTTAGATAATAATTCCACATTGCCATTGCCATATTAATTTGCTCATTAAATATTGTTCATGATGAGATAGTAGACAATTGAGATTTATTTTGCAACTATAACTGAGGCCGCCCTTAACAAGCGGTCTTTAATTTTGTACCCATTTTGCATAATATTAACAATTTTACCAGACTCTACCTCATCTGTTTCTATTTGAGAAATAGCGCAATGCAAATTATAATCAAACTTATCCCCTGCTTTTGGCAGGATTTGTTCAATATTATTTTTTTTGAAGGCTTCGTTTAACTCATTTTGGGTCATTTTAATACCTTCAATAACATTTTTAGCATCTTCATTTATTTCAGAGGGTATGTGCTCTAGAGCTCTTGATAAGTTATCCATTACGGAAACTAAATCTTTTGCAAACCCTAATATTGCGTAGTCACGAGTTTCTTGTATTGTTTTGATATTACGATTGCGTACATTTTCAGTTTCAGCCATTTGACGCACCAACTTATCCCTAAATTCTTGGTTTTCTTGCGTTAGAGCTTCAATGATTTCTTCATGGTTAACCTCTTGAGCTTTTAAAGGCTCTGCATTTTCATTTTCTTCTTCTAAGTTCTCGGTTTCAGTGTTTTTTGTCATTATTATAATCTATTTAGTTGCACAATTCTTATAAAATAAATATAGTTACGGATGTTTATAATTCAAGGTCAAATAGAAAATTAATGAGAGCACAAGGACGAAAATATAACCAATTGCGAGAATTATCAATAGAATCTAATGTATTAAAGCATGCAGAAGGTTCGTGTTTGATCAAGTTTGGCAATACGCATGTTATGTGTGCGGCGACTATCGAGGAAACCGTGCCGCGTTTTATTAGAAATACAGGTAGTGGTTGGGTTACAGCTGAATATGGTATGCTACCACGATCAACGGGGGTGCGTATGAAACGAGAAGCATCTAATGGTAAGCAGGGTGGTCGAACTTTAGAAATACAAAGATTAATTGGTCGTTCCATGCGTTCTGCTGTAGATTTGAAAGCTTTAGGCGAAAGACAAATTTTTATTGACTGCGATGTCATTAATGCAGATGGCGGTACTAGAACAGCAGCAATTACAGGTAGCTATGTGGCTCTGCATTTGGCAATACGCTCATTACTTGATCGTCGAAAACTACGCAACAATCCACTGCTTACCCAAATTGCTGCTATTTCTTGCGGCATTGTTAAAGGTAAGGCGGTGGTAGACCTAGACTATGAAGAAGATAGCTCAGCTGAAGTTGATGCTAATTTTGTTTTTAACCAAAAAGGTAATTTAATAGAAATTCAGGCTACAGGGGAAGAATCTGACTTCACAACAGAGCAACTATCAGACATGATGAAATTGGCATCAGACAGCGCTGCGGAATTATTTAGGCTGCAAAACACCATATTGATGGATTTTTAACAGTTTTAGGATAATGAATCTAATGCAACAAATTACTTTTCCATTAACAACAAATAAATACAAAAAATCTGATTTTATTAAGTCAGAGGCAAACTCACAGTCTTTTGATTCTATTGATAATTGGCCAGATGGGCAATGGGGAGTGCCGCCATACCCCAAAACTTTAATAGTACAAGGGCCTAAATCTTCCGGAAAAACTTTCTTAGCTCATAACTGGGTGGAAAATTCTGGCGCTAAGTTTATTTCATTGGACCCTCCTTTTAATGGAGAAGTAATTCATACTAATAATGCTTTTATTATTGAAAATATTGACCATGTAAATGATGAGTATCAGCTGCTTCATTATTTTAATATGTTTAATGAATGTGATAAATACTTATTAATGACTTGCACAAAATTACCAGATATTAAGCTGCCGGATCTAAATTCTAGACTACGTGCAACTAACATCATTAACATAAACTGTCCAGATGATAAACTAATACAAATGTTAATTTTTAAGTTTTTTTCTACTTACTCAATAAAAGTTAAACCAGATGTGATTAGTTACTTGTTAAATCACCTGCCTCGTAGGTTCGATGCAATTATTGAGTCGCTAGAAGTGATTAATCAATACGCCCTTGAGAGTAAGCATAAAATTACTATACCATTAATTAAAAAAGCCTTAAATTCGTGATCATTATGAGATAATTGCCAAATTTATATGTTGCAATAATGCGCCTATAAAGTGTATAGTACTAATAGTGTAAATTTTGAATAAATAAACTTTAAAGAATATCATAGTCGTGCTCATGATTTATGGTCGAAAGTTTATTCAAATACTTAATTAATAATTTAAAATAAATTATACATGCAAGAATATATTAAAGTACGCGGTGCCAAAGAGCATAACCTTAAGAATGTCAGTGTTGATCTGCCAAGAAATAAATTTATTGTAATTACAGGCCTTAGTGGTTCTGGAAAATCTTCGCTGGCGTTTGATACAATTTATGCAGAAGGGCAACGAAGGTATGTAGAAAGTCTTTCTTCTTACGCAAGGCAGTTTTTGCATCTACAAAATAAACCAAATGTAGAATCTATTACTGGCTTATCACCAGCTATTGCAATAGACCAAAAGACCACTTCAAAGAACCCAAGATCTACGGTTGGTACTATTACAGAAATATATGATTATTTAAGATTATTATATGCAAGAGTAGGGGTGCCTTATTCACCGGCGACTGGATTGCCAATTAAAAGTCAGTCTATTTCAGAAATGGTTGATGTAATTAAAGCATTACCCGAAGGGACTAAGTTGTATATCTTGTCTCCTATTGCAAGAGGTCAAAAAGGAGAGTTTAAAAGAGAAATTGCTAATTTAAGTAAGCACGGGTATCAAAGACTATATGTTGATGGTGAGCTCCATTCTATTGATAAAATGCCCAAAATTGAAAAAAATAAAAAGCATAATGTAGAAGCCATTATTGACCGACTTGCTATTTCAGATTCCCTTGGGAACAGAGTCGCAGAAAGTCTGGAGACCTCATTGCAAATGGGTGATGGGGTTACTTATATTGAAATAGTATCATTACCAGAAAAACACGGCACGCAGTATAAAAATGGAGAGCGTATTATTTTTTCTGAGAAATATTCTTGTCCAGAGTCAGGGTTTTATCTGGAAGAAGTTGAGCCAAGAATTTTTTCTTTTAATAGTCCATTTGGAGCGTGTAAATCATGTGAAGGGATTGGTAAAGAGCCATATTTTGATCCAATTTTAATTGTTCCTGATGAAACTTTAAGCATTAAAGACGGTGCAATTGTGCCTTGGAGTAAGTCGTCATCTAAATTTTTTAATGATACTCTAAGCTCATTATGTAGGCATTATAAATTTAGTCTTGATACTCCTTTTGAAAAATTAAGTGCAAAAATTCAGGAAATATTATTCTATGGGTCTGGTAGTGAACAAATTAAGTTTGAATATCATGATGATCGACGTAAAGAAGTAATTGAACAAAGCTTTGCTGGTATTATTCCAAGCTTGCAGGAAAAAGTGAAAAAAGTAGATAGCTCTTGGATGAAAGAAGAGCTTGGCAGATTCATGTCTAAGAAAAATTGTTCTTCCTGTAATGGATATCGACTTAAATCTGAATCTTTGTGTATTAAAATTGATGACCTTAATATAGGGCAAGTTGCAGGTAAAACAATTATAGAAGCACAAGAGTGGTTTAGTACAATTTCTGAGAAGTTAGATAACCGTCAAAAAGCTATCGCAAAGCGCGTAGTTAAAGAAATTCAAGAGCGTTTGAAGTTTTTAAATAATGTGGGTCTAGATTATTTGAGTTTGTCTCGTGAATCGGGAACTTTATCTGGTGGAGAGAGTCAAAGAATACGTCTTGCCTCTCAAATTGGTTGTGGTTTAAGTGGAGTGTTATATGTTCTTGATGAACCATCAATTGGGCTTCATCAAAGAGATAACTCAAGGTTGATAGCTACGTTAAAAAATCTGCGCGATTTAGGAAATACTGTTATAGTAGTGGAGCATGATGATGAAACAATGCTCGAATCAGAGTATGTTCTTGATATTGGGCCAGGAGCTGGTATTCATGGTGGTAAAATTATTGCGCAAGGCACGCCACAGGAAATAATGGCGGCTGAACATAGTATTACTGGTCAGTATCTAAGCGGTAGAAAATATATTCCTTTGCCGGATAAAATTCGTCTTGGTCATGAAGGAAAAGAAATTATTTTAACTGGTGCTGATTCTAATAACTTACATAATTTGACAATGAAGATAAAGCTTGGAACATTTACTGCTGTTACTGGAGTTTCTGGTAGTGGAAAGTCAAGCTTAGTAATTAACACTTTCTATAAAGCTGCGTTAAAAAAGCTAGAGCCTAGTACTAAGATTTATCCTAATAAGTACGATTCAATTACTGGACTGGAATATATTGATAAAATTATTGATATTAATCAGTCACCAATTGGCCGTACCCCAAGATCCAATCCAGCAACTTACACTGGAGCATTTACTCCGATTCGTGATTGGTTTACAGATTTACCAGAATCAAAAATTCGAGGATATAAAGTTGGACGTTTTTCTTTTAATGTGAAGGGTGGAAGGTGTGAAGCTTGCCAAGGTGATGGCTTAGTAAAAATTGAAATGCATTTCTTGCCGGATGTATATATTAATTGTGATGTATGTAATGGTAAAAGATATAACCGTGAAACTCTAGAAGTAAAATATAATGGCAAAAGTATCGCCGATGTATTAAATATGAATGTTGAAGATGCAGCAGAATTTTTCAAAAAGGTGCCATCTATTTACGAAAAATTATCTACTTTGCAGGAGGTTGGCCTAGGGTATATTAAAATTGGTCAGTCAGCAACTACGCTTTCTGGAGGGGAGGCCCAAAGAGTAAAATTGGCAAAAGAGTTGTCAAAGCGCTCAACTGGTAAAACTTTATATATTCTTGATGAGCCAACGACTGGTTTGCATGTTGACGATATTAACAAGCTTCTTACTGTATTACACAAGTTAGTCAATAAGGGAAATACTGTTTTAGTAATTGAGCATAATATGGAGGTTATCAAAACTGCAGACTACATTATTGATGTTGGCCCAGAAGGTGGTGATAAAGGTGGTGTAATAGTAGTAGAAGGCAACCCGGAAACAGTCGCGGCATGTGAGCAAAGTCATACTGGTAAATATTTAAAACAATATATAGAGCAAGCAAATAAGTTTAAGTTAGCCGCTAAGTAAGTATTTGTAACAAATCTTTGTAGTGAAGCAAAATGTAAGTTTTTAATATTTACTTTACTATAATATTATATTTCGGTATTATTTATCTTTAAATTAGGTGCAAGTTATGATGAATAGTAAAGAAATAAAAAAATTGAGTTTTGAAGAAGCTTTAGGGAAGCTAGAAGAAATAGTAAAAAAGATTGACACTGGTCAGGAAGACCTAGCCAATGCTGTTGAAAGTTTTGAGTATGGAGTTTTGTTGCGAGAGCATTGTGCAAGTCTTTTAAAAGAAGCTAAGTTAAAAATAGAGAAGATCGTAAAATCTTCTGATGGCCAAGTATTAAAAGAGCAAACTGAGCTTTAATATGGTTAGTAATCCAATATTAAAAGCTAAGTTGATGGTCTTTATCATTATAACTGCGGTAGTAATTACTACTGCAAACTTAATATCAGGGTATCTATTCCTATCAAGCCCATTAAAAGAAGAAAAGCTGATAGTCATTAAAAAAGGTTCTTCGGTTAAACAAATTAGTAGACTACTTGAACAAGAATCTGTCATTAGGGATAGATGGCTGTTTAAAATAATTGGTGGTCTTTATGATATAAAACACCCATTTAAGAGTGGAGAGTATCGTTTTACGCCAGGAATTACGCCCTATCAGGTGCTCATTACCCTGAGTCACGGAAAATCCGTTCTGCGCCGTCTATACATACCAGAAGGATCTACTTCTAAACAGATAATAGAGATAGTCAATGATAATGAGCGTTTGATAGGTTCCTTCGAGCAGTCTGTTCCGGAAGGGCACCTAATGCCATCTACGTATTTTTATTCTTATGGTGATCGCAAAAAAACTATGATTAGTTTAATGCTCAGAAAAATGTCAGAAAACCTTGATAAAGCCATTGAGGTAATGTCAAAAGACTCTCCAATAAAAAGCAGAAAGGAATTATTAATTTTGGCTTCTATTATTGAAAAAGAGGCAGGCAATAACCATGAAAAGCCTATTATTGCTAGCGTATTCCTCAATCGTTTGCGAAAAAATATGAAGCTTCAAGCTGATCCTACCGTTATATATTCTTTGACTAAAGGTCAGTTTAAACTAAATCGTAAATTAACTAGAAAAGACTTAAAAATACCATCACCATATAATACATATTACATCGATGCATTACCAATTGGACCAATATGTTCGCCGAGTTACTCATCTATTATGGCAGTGGCCCGGCCTGCTAAGACTAAATATTTATATTTTGTTGCTAATGGCAAAGGGACCCATAGTTTTGCTACGAATTTAAGGCAACATAATAATAATGTTGCTTCGTTTAAATCTTACTTAAAAGCAAGGCGTAATAAAAAAGTGCGCAACCAATAAAGGACACGCACTTTTTAAAATCATCAAGATTCTTAGCTTAAGTGATATTAGATGTCAAATCTGATACCAGCTGTTATGCTGTGAGTTTTGATTTTTGTTTTAGTCATAGTGTTGTTTTTAAACTTTACGTGACCAAAATCTTTAAAGCTGTATGCTAATTCAGCATTTATGCCTTCAGCTACTATTGTTGAAACACCAGCGTGTAAAGCATAAACAAAAGCAGTTTTTGCTTTATGTTTTTTAGTAGTAATACCTTTTGCTTTTAAATCCATTGTGTAAGCACCAGCACCAGCACCAACAAAGAATTTTGCTAAATCATTACTATAAACATCAGCATAAACGTTAGCTAAAAGAGTGTTAGCTCTACCATTGATTTTTGCTTCTTTATTTTTTTCGTTTAATAGTAAGTAATCAAGAGTCAAATCTGTTCTAACATCCTCATTGATATAGTAACCAGCACCAATTGTTGCAATACCATAAGAATCATTTTTAAATTTTTTTGTAGAGACTTGTACGTGGCTTGAAAGCTTTGAAACACCAGCATTAGCTTTAACATAAAAATCAGTTTCAGCAGCAAATGCATTAGCTGAGCTAATAGCCGCAACAGCAGCTGTAGTTAAAAGAAGTTTTCTCATTTGTTCCTCTATTCTTTAATTATGAAAATTTAATTACCTTTAATCTAATTTAAGGTATGGTAAACAAATACATCAATCATTTACAAAAGTCAAGCCTTTAAAAAAAATATTACAAAAATAATTTAACCTAACATTAAATTGAGTTGGTAGTTTTAAAAAAATAATACCCACTAAATCAAAAAATATTTCCTATAAAAAACTCAAACTTCAACTTAATGCACTATACGATCAATAGAAAGGTTGGAGAGCGTATCGAATCCATTGATTATATACTGGATAAGACATTTCTCCTCGTTAATCAAAAAAGAGCTGAATCTCATTCCTATACAGACAAGCCCGAAGATATTTCTATCATTGAAATAGATAAATTATTTACATATTATAAAAAAAGACCAAAAGAGCCTATATCTGGTTTGCTGTTGAGTGAAACAGGGGTAAAATTATTGATTTCGAAGTAACAAAGAGTCGTAATTTTGCCTCGTATTTACCCCTGGCCCAAAGGCTAGAGAGGTGGTGCAACATTGAATAGCTATGCACCGATGTCTATGAGGCGTTTTCAAAATACATAATTTTTGAAAATCATACCATAACAAAAGCAGAAACTTCATTTGTTGAATCTTGCAATTTATTGATGAGGCGCGCTACTGAGCCAGATTCAACCGTAAAACCAAGAGGTATAGTAAAAAATATTGATATGATTGCTAATTCCCCGCTCCTGCTATTCTTTAAGGGTATGATTCCTATACTTGTTTAGCAAGGATCAGTAAAATAGCTTAAATAAATTGCAAACATAAATGGACTCAAAAATAAAGACCCCTATGCTTAAAGCAAGGAGTCTTTTAAAGATAAGAAACTAATTTATCTTTTAGGAGGAAGTTTAGTATAGTATGTCGAAATTACTTCTTTTTAACACCAAAAGATAGACCTGCAAACTTCTTCTTAAAGTCAATAACACTCTGGTTTGACTCGTTAAGATTACTAACAGCATCTTTATTCCATGCTGGGTGCTTTCTATAGTCAACATCTACTAAAACTTTACCAGCTTTTGATGTTGATGCAGTTAACATTTTATCCTTACTTACTGTAATTTCTAACTCATAAGACTTTGGGTGGATATCTTTTTTCATGCCATTGACTCTTTTTGCTTTTTAGAAATTTGTTTTTTTAGCTTTTTAGCTTTTTCTGACATAACCGTGTCTTTTGCTTTTAGAATATAAGCATCAAATCCACCATTCTTATCTACAGTGCGCATAGCTTGTGCATTGACCTTGAATGTATATTTTTGGCCAGTAATATCACTTGAGTAAGTCACACTTTTTATATTTGGTTCAAAGCGTCTTCTTGTTTTTCTTTGTGAGTGAGACACATTGTTTCCAAATTGCACCGCTACTCCGGTTAATTCACATTTACGAGACATGTTAAAAATACCTTATTTTTACTTTTTATTACTGCTAGTTTTTATACTATATTAACTAACTTGTGATTTCTTTTTGTTACAAATTCAACTTTCCCTTCAGTTAATGCATATAATGTATGATCTTTGCCCATACCAACATTTTTTCCGGGTTGAATTTGAGTGCCCCTTTGACGGAAAATAATATTTCCCGGTATTACAGGTTGGCCATCACCTTTTTTAGCTCCTAATCTTCTACCGGCCGAATCACGACCATTTTTGGAACTACCACCAGCTTTCTTGGTTGCCATAACTTATTACCTTTTTTACTTTTTAGTTATATCCAATATCTTTAATTCAGTCAAATGTTGCCTATGACCATTCTTACGACGATAATGTTGACGTCTTTTCTTTTTAAATATAATGACTTTGTCATCTTTAAATTGAGACGTGATTTCAGCAGTAACGCTAGCGCCTTTAACTACTGGAGTTCCGACAAATGAAGCTTTCGCTGAATCACCTATCATCAAAACTTCAGCTAGTTCAATTTTGCTACCAGCCTCGCCTTCAATTTTCTCTACTTTTATAACGCTATCTTTGGCAACTTTATATTGCTTGCCACCTGTTTTTACAATTGCGAACATTTCTACAAACTACTATGTTAAGATTAAAATAATCATCGAAAAGTATATACTTAATATCTAGTAAGTCAATATCAAATGTATCAATTAGTGTAATTTATTATATATAGTATATAAAACTCACTTTTGATCACTCCTATTTACTATGAAGATCAGTAATGCTATGTCCTTTTAAAAAATCTGTCGCTAACATCGCGGATTTACCCTCAGGTTTTAATTTTATAATTTTTAAAACGCCACCAAGACAAGCAACCTCAAAATCTTTATTTAATATTGCTCCAAAACTACTATCATGCATCATAGTATTTACAATCTTGGCTTCTAATATTTTTATAGTTTTACCATGCATCTTAAAATAAGCCCCTGGCCAAGGGTTCATTCCTTTTACTTTGCCATATATTGTGTCAATATGATCTTTATCCCAAAAAATTTCTCCTTCTTCTTTTGTCAGCTTATCAGCATAAGTGGCACCTTCGCTGAGCTGTTTTTCTGGAGTTATGTTATCTATGTTATCTAATGTCTTAATAAGCAGCTCACCACCGATAGAGGCGCATTGATCATGCAACTCCATTAAAGTCATATCGTCAGGGATCGATAAATTTTGGCGCATTAGAACATCTCCAGTATCAATACCTGCATCCATTTGCATCACGCATATGTCAGTGTCTTTCTCATTATTAATAATTGTGCGTTGCAGAGGCGCAGCCCCACGATATTTAGGTAATTTTGATGGATGAATATTTAAACAGCCATATTTCTTTGAGTCTAATATCACCTGGGGTATAATAAAGCCGTAAGCAACGACAACGATGATGTCAGCTTTAATTTGATGGACTAATTGTTGGTTTTCTTCTTTGCGTAAAGTTTTTGGCGTATGAACTTCTACGCCATGTTTATCAGCTAGTTCTGCAATGGGAGAAGGTTGTAATACCATGCCTCTTCCTTTAGGCTTTGGCTCTCTGGTAAACACAGCTTTAACATTATGCGTTTTAGATTCAATTAATTTTCTTAATGTTGGAACAGCAAATTCTGGTGTTCCCATGAAAATTACATCCATTTATTTAGCTGCTCTTTTTATTTTAGTTAGCTTTTTTAAAGCTATAGTTTTTTTTAAATGTGATAAGTAATTAATCAGTAACTTACCATCTAGATGATCTATTTCATGTTGAATAGCTCTAGATAATAAGCCATCAGCTTTAAGAACTTGTGTTTTATTATTGTAATCTAAATATTGAACCGTGATTTCTTCTGGCCTTTCAACAATAATTGATTGCTGAGGAAGTGATAAACACCCCTCTGTCTCTTCTGAACAGGCTTCTGAAGAATTAATAATTACTGGATTAGCCATTTTTAAAGGAAATAAGTTCTTATATTCAGACTCTGAATCCATCAAATCAATAACTATCACTCTTTTTAAAATAGCAACTTGATTTGCTGCTAAACCTATACCATTATTGTCGTACATTGTTTGAAGCATTTTATCCATCAAGAGCTTTATGCTCTTATCAACTAACTTAATGCTTTCAGCTTTTTTTTGCAGAACTGGGTCTGGGGCAGTGACAACTCTAAAATTTTCAATCATACTCGTTCGATATTTTAAATTAAGCTACTGCCAATTTTTCTTTTAATAGCTCCACAAGATTTTCCGTAATACTCTGCACAGACTTACCATCTAGCTCAGCTATTTCAGATGCTAGTCTATTTAATGCGCATTCGTATATAGTGCGTTCGCTATAAGAACGATCGCCATCAGCATTCTTATAAAGATCTCTTACTACTTCGGCAATTAGATGAATTTCGCCAGAGTTGATTTTTGTTTCATACTCTTGAGCTCTTCTGCTCCACATCTTATTACCACGCTTTGGTTTTTCGTTTAATATTGAATATACCGCTTCCATATCAGCTTTAGTAGATAATCCTCTTAAGCTGGAATTTGATGACCTGCTTACTGGAACTCTTAAAGTCATTTTATCTTGTGGAAATGATATCACATAAACTTCAAGAACAGTATCAGCAACATTTTGAGATTCAATATCGATAATTTCTCCCACACCATGTGATGGATAAATAACTTTCTCTCCAATTTTAAATCCTGCTTTACTTGCCATGCTCAGTCCTCACTGATTAAATAATTTAACCTGAGCATTGTATCACAAAAATCCACAAATAAAAACCCTTAATTTTTTAATAGTTTATCAATACCTTTCTCAACCCTAAGGTCCTTAAGGTCAAATTAAATATTTTTTACTGTACTATATTGTAATTCTTTAATGCCTAAGTTATTCTTACTACTTGTTAAAATAATATTATTATCACACCCTTGCAAGGCTAAGATTTTCTGCATTTCATTAATAAAATCTGTATGCGATTTTATTTGATCCGCCTTAGTAAAAATGACTTGAAAATCACGCTCTGCATCTTTTAAAAACTCAATGATACGAAAATCATTTGTTTTGAAACCCCTTCTAGAGTCAATTAGTAGATTAACTAATTTTAGATCCTCGCTATGATTTAAGTAGTGAGTAATTAAAATCTCCCAATTAGCACGTTGTTTACCAGACACCTTAGCAAAGCCATAACCAGGTAAATCAGCTAATAGAAGTTTCTCTTCCAAAGAGAAAAAGTTAATTTGCTGTGTTCTGCCTGGTGTATGAGATACACTTGCTAAAGCACGCCTATTACACAACTTATTAATTAAGCTGGATTTACCAACATTCGATTTCCCAATAAAAGCTACTTGTGGCAGCACTAGGCGTGGAAACTGATCAACTTTTGCCACGCCAGCAACAAACTTCGCTTCTTGCTTAAAAATTTTAATACTTACTGCCATAATTTACTTCCTAATAAATTAGGACTCCATTTTATTAATATAAGATTGTTGAATAATAGATAGTAAGTTATTCCAAGACCAATATATCAAAAGTCCTGCAGGGAAGCCACTGAATAAGAATAAGAATATTATTGGCATCATTTTCATAACTTGAGCTTGCACTTCATCAGCTGGTTGAGGGCTCATTCTTTGCTGGAAATACATACTAGCAGCCATGATAATTGGCCATACTCCTATCATCAAAAACCCAGGAGGCGTGAATGGCAACAGTCCAAATAAATTAAAAATGCTTGTTGGGTCTGGGGCTGATAAATCTTGTATCCATCCAAAAAATGGTGCATGCCTCATTTCAATTGTTACATATAATACTTTATATATAGAGAAAAAGACTGGGATTTGTAAAAATAGCGGTAAGCAACCAGATACAGGGTTTACTTTTTCTTTTTTATACAACGCCATCACTTCTTGGTTTAAACGAGCTTTATCTTCAGAATATAGTTGTTTTAACCTCTCCATTTCAGGTTGGAGTTTTTTCATTTTTTTCATTGAACGATAAGATTTATTCGCTAATGTAAACATGGCTAATTTGATTAACACGGTAACGATCATTATGCTGATACCAAAATTTCCTACATATTTATAGAAAAAATTCATCAAATTAAAAATTGGCTTAGTTAAAATATAAAACCACCCAAAGTCAATTGCCCGATCAAATAGTTTTAGGTCAAGTTGAGCCTCGTATTTATCAAGTAAATTAACTTTTTTAGCCCCAGAGAATAAATGGTGCACAACAGTAAATTTTTCGCCGCTTTCAAGAATTTTCCCTTCGGTTACAAAATCTGCTTGGTACTTTTCTTCACCGTTTTTAATAGCAAAATGATAATTTGCATTATATTTTTCTGTTTTATCTGGTATTAATGCAGAAAGCCAGTACTTATCAGTTATGCCAATCCAGCTCACTTCGCCACCAAATTTTTCACGCTTACTATCTTTTATTTTATCGTAAGAGTACTCCTTCAGTTCGCCTCCAATAGAACCAATCATTCCCTGATGGAGTATGTTATTCGACATACGATCTGCCTTATGCTCGTATGAACGATTTACCAGGCCGTAATTTTGCGTGGATATGGGCTTGCCAGATTTATTTTCTACTGATTGAGTGATGTTAAATAAATACTGATCATCAATGGATATTATTGTAGAAAATTTAACTTTTTCAGGGCTGGTCCAGCTTAAAGTAACAGGTTCTCCTGGCTTCAGCTCGTTGTGATCAGCGGACCAAACTGCATTGGCATCAGGATAAGTGATATTAGATTTACCACGCCAGCCAAATTCTACAAAATAGGCTTCTTTTGCCCCAGATGGAGAAAATAATTCTACATTAGGGCTATCTTCTTCAAGATTTTTTTTATATTGCGTTAAAGTTAAGTCATCAAATCGCAACCCTTTTAGTGCAATCGAACCATTAATTACATTAGATTTTATCTTTAATCTTTTGCAATTAGTAAGTATTTCATCGCGTGTTAGTAGCTTAATGGGCTTCGTGATTTTTTGATTTTGCTTTTTTATTGAGGCTAATTTTTGATTATATATTTTGCGTTGTTCAGCTAATTTAGCCAATCTTGGCTTTTCAACAAAATGCTGCCAACCAAATATTATTGCCACTGAAAGGACAATTAATGCTACTATATTTCTAAAACTATAATCCATAATGATTTTGTAAAATTATTTTTATCAGACCATGTTTTTACATTATTTTCATAAAATAATCAAGGTTATAGTAAACTAACTCATTAAAACTTTAATAAATATTATTGACACAGAGGGGGTAATTGAGTATAAGTAGAACAAATTTATTTTGGAGACTATTATGAAGCGTACCTTTCAGCCAAGTAACATTGTTAGAAAAAGAAGGCATGGTTTTAGAGCAAGAATGGCGACTGTAGCAGGTAGAGCTATTATTAAAAACCGTAGAGCTAAAGGCAGAAAAAAACTAACTGCTTAATATTTAAAGATGCCATTGATCATTTCATTAAAAAATCAAAAAGAATTTGATTTTGTAAATGATCATGGCAATCGTCATTATAGTAAGTATTTCATGCTTATTACCGCGGATAAAAATACCCCTAGTTTCACCAAACAAAATACCCTCTCTCCTCAATATGGAATTAAAGTTGGTCGTAGATACTCTAAAAAAGCAACAGTTCGTAATAAGGTAAAGCGTCGCATACGACATATCTGCACCTTATTAACGCAGGGTAATCTCTTGGGCCGGAATAAGTCTTTCATTGTTATTCCAAAGCGTAATTTTGATAATGTAGAGTTTGATATATTAATGTCTGCATTTAAATCAATATGCAAAAAAATCTAGTTTCAGTGAATTAAAACAGATGAAATAGAAAATCGTAACACTTAATTTTGATTTTCTATATTAAGTGTTATAAAGTTAATTAATAATGCTCCCAAAGAAGTTGATACATTTTACCATTATTGATTAATTGCTCATGATTTCCATCTTCAACCACGTGCCCTTTATCAAAAACTAAAATACGATCCATATTAACAAGAGTTGCTAGTCGATGTGCAATAACAATAACAGTTTTTTCTTGCATTAGCTGACTAAGGGATTGCTGAATTAATTTTTCAGTGCGAGAGTCTAGAGATGATGTAGCTTCATCAATAATTAAAATAGGCGCATCCTTTAAAAAGGCTCTAGCAATACTAATTCTTTGACGTTGACCACCAGATAAATTATTTCCTCTCTCGCCGCAAATAGTATCATAACCATTAGGCAAAGACATAATATGCTCATGAATATGGGCTTGCTTAGCGGCCTGCATTATTTCATCATAACTTGTTTGAGGCCTAGCGTAGGCAATATTTTCTGCAATAGTGCGATGAAATAGCATAGGCTCTTGTGCAATGAAAGAAATATTTTTATTTAAACTGTCCAAAGATATTTCTTTTATATTTTGGTTATCAATTAAAATTGATCCACTATCAATATCATAAATACGAGCTATTAATCGAGTGAAAGTTGTTTTGCCTGAGCCTGAAAAACCCGCAAGACCAACCTTTTGATAGGCTGGAATTTCTATTGATTGATTAATAAAGCTATTAGAGTTTTGCATATAGTTAAAAGACACATTATTAAAAGATATAACAGGATTAGTTACTCTTAAATCGGGGGCATCCTTTTGGTCTATAATATCATATTTACTAAATAAAGTGAGGCTTTGATTAAAAGCTCCTATATATTCAAATAAATCACCAAAATCTTGGGCCATGTCCCATACATCATCTACTACTGCAACACAAAGGCTAATAATCATCACGCATTGGCCAGTCGTTATGTTATTGCTTGCCCTCCAAGAAATAGTATAGTAAATCATCAAACTAATCATCATAGTGCATGATAGTCCTAGTACGTAACGTAGTTTTAGCATAAACCATTGTAGATTACGATCACTTCTTATTACTTTATTTAGGCCTATTTTAAGGTGATCAGACTCAAATTTATGTGCTGAAAACATTTTAACCAGAGCAACGTTAGAAATCGAATCAACTATTCTACCAGATATATTCACTTTATCTTTACTAAACTCTACAGAATATTGATTAATTTTTTTTGAAAAACAAAAACTAACGCCCAGAAAAAAAATAAGCCATGTAGTAAAAATAAAAGCGAATACAGCATGTGTATAATATAAGGCTACTATAGTAGTAAAGACTGTAATAATCTTACGAAAAAGCTTTTCGTTTATATAAGCAAACACCATTTCAATTGATTTAGAAGCTTCTGTGACTCTTCCGGAGATATCACCAGCTAAGTTT